>CALVMD010000001.1 GCA_944342025.1 uncultured Clostridia bacterium
CTGTCGTTTTGAGCCTACATTTGCATTATAACATTTTCCCGAAAATATTTCAAGACAAAAAGGCTTTGCCTGACGAAAAACGAAAAACGCCCGTTTTGGGCATTTTCTGCAAAAAACGAGCATTTTTTACTGTGCGCGAAGCATCTCTTCCACGAGCCTGCGCTTAAACGGCGTATCCTGCCCGTAGGGGCGCGGCACCGGAGACTCTTCCGCAAGATCCGCGGCGATCTGCCCCCCGCGCAAGATCACGGCGCGATGCGCAAGCATGTACGCTTCCTCCGCGTCGTGCGTGACGAACACCGCCGTCCGCCGCTCCTCCTTCCATAAACGGACGAAAACGTCGACGAGCCGTATTTTCAGAGCCGTATCGAGGGAAGAAAAAGGTTCATCCATCAAAATCAAGCCCGAAGGATAGGCAAAGGCACGGGCGACAGACACGCGCTGCCGCTGTCCGCCCGATAATTCGGACGGATACGCGTTTTCTTTGCCCGTCAGCTCTACCTTGGCAAGAATCTCCGAAATTTTCCCGTCGTCGGCATGCTTGCCGAGCACGAGGGCTACGTTCTGCCTGACCGTGAGATTGGGCAAAAGCCTCTCTTCCTGAAAAATATAGGAGACGCGGTCCGGCACGTTTTCGATCTTACCTTCATAGGGCGTAAGCCCCGCGAGCATGTTGAGGAGAGTCGTTTTGCCGCAGCCGCTGGCACCCAAAAGACAGGTGATCTTCCCCTCTTCCAGAGAGAGACTGAAATTTTCATACACAGCCGTACTGCCGTATCGTTTGGAAATATTATGCAGCCCGATCATACGCCCCTCCTTTCTTCCCGCCGCTCCACCTGTCCGTGATAAGGCGCAGTTTACCGAAAGCAAACTCGATGATCCCGCCCGCAACGAGCATGAGGATCGTTAAGGCGAACATCTGATCCATGCGCGAATACATCGACGCGGTATACATCAGCCCGCCCACCGAACCGAACGTGCCCGCCAGAACCTCCGCCGAGATCATAACTTTGAGCGTAAGGGAGATATTGGCTCCCGTCTGCGCAAAAATATCGGGCAGCATGAGCGGAATGTAGATTTTGCGCAGTTTGTCCCACCATCCCACGCGGTACACGTCCGCCATTTCCACAAGTTTCCCGTCGATCCCGCCGAACGCGGCCGTCAGCTGCGTGTACGAGAGCGGGAAGATCATGAGAAAGGCGACAAACGTCGGCGCGATCTTCGGCGAGGTCCAGATCAGGAGCATGAGCGTGATCGCCATGGTCGGCACCGTGCGCAAAACGCTGATAAAGGGCGCGATGAACCTGCGGAATTTATCGCTCAGCGCGCCGAGCGACAGGCATAAAAGTGACGCGGCGAATGCGACGAGCCACGAATAAAACGTGCGCAAGAGCGTATTGCCGAACGCGCGCCAAAATTCCCCGTCGACAAAATTCCTGCCGATCGCCGCCATCGTATCCGAAAAGGCGGGGATGACGTAATCGTTTCTGACCGTATAATAGGCGATCAGCCACGCGCCCCACATGACGAGGACGGCGAGCGCGGAATAAAGAATATTCAGTTTTCTGCCATATACGATCTTATTCACTGTTTACCGTTTAATCAGTCCGCCGCATAGAAAAATGCGTCCGAAACGTTGTACTGCACGCCGTTTACCGCCGTGATCTCGGAGAGAAAACTTTTCACGCGTTCTTTTGCGGAAGCGGCGCTTTCAAACCGCACCGCGCAGTTTTCGATGACCGCCGCCGTGAGATTTTTCGCGTTGAAAGTGGGCGTAGAGCCTTCGGGCAGGTGCGAGCTGACCGCGTTCACGATCGTCTCTGCGGACGTGGTATCCGCCGTCAGCCATGTTGCGTTCGCCTCGACCGCGCCGATAAAGTCTGTCACCGCATCGCCATGCGCCTCGATAAACTCGGTCTTTGCGACGAGCACCGCCTGCGGATATCCGTTTTCGCCGTAGAGCGCCTGCAAATCGCCTACGATCTCGAGCGTTTCGATGTTTCCCGTCTTCGTGGAAACGACCGGCTCCGCCGCAACCATATAATCGTAAACCGCCGTGGCGCTGATCTGCGTAGCGGGGTCGGAGATATTGACGAGGTTCACGACCCCCTCCTGCACGTCTTCGGGATCGTCGGTGATGCGGTATTCGATGTCATATTTGTCGAGGACGATCTGCAGCGCAAAACCGACAAAATTCTGCAGCTGAATGCAGCCGACCATTTTGCCCGTGAGCTGCTCTTCGAGATTCGCCGCGGACAGCTGCGTCTTTTCGGTATTGGAAATGAAATAAATGTTGCCGTGCGTGACGACGCCGAGCATCTTATAATTTTCGCCCGAACCGAGCGCCGCCGCAGCGGCATTGACGGGGAGGACGCACAGCTCTGCCTGCGGATCTTCTCCCGTGACGTACGTCTGGATCGTATTCGCGTTGACGACATGATAATTGACCGTGCCGCCGAACTGCATGTTTTCGCTCATCAGCTGCGCCAGCGCGAGCGCGGGCGCACCGTCGGGCGCATACACGTCGGCCGTGAACGCATCGCCGTCGCCGGGCACGACGTCGTTGCTCCCGTTGTCGCACGCGGCAAAAAGCGCGGCGCCCGCAACGAGCGTGACCGCCGCTAAAATGACTGCCAGAAACTTTTTCATAACAAAAACTCCTTTGATCTTCTCATTTAAACTTGCGAAAGCAAAAGAGAGACTCAGTACTTGGAAAACAACGTCTTGGCCGTGACGCCGCCGAGCATGCCCATCCTGCCCGTGAGCGCGTTGATTTTTTCCTGCGGAGCATCGATCACGACGGCCAGCACGGACACGCCCTTCGCACGGTACGGTATGCCCATCCTGCCCACGATGTATTCACCGAATTCATGCAGGAGCGCGTTGAGCCTATCCGAACAATCGGTATCCTCAACGATGATGCTGACGACCGCAAGCCGCGTTTCAGACATAAAAAGACCTCCCTTTCGCGCCAACGCAAAAAGGAGGTGCCGTTCTTTTACCTGCAAAGAATCATGTATCTCCCCTTTGCCGTCGGGCGAACCCTTCGACTCAGGTTTAAATTCTTTTTCTATTATATCCGCAGAACGCGCAAAACGCAAGCGTTTTATATGGAATAAATTGTAACTTTCGGCACATACTGCGGATATGATCAAACGCACCATCATCCTGACGACGGCGGCGGTGTGCCTCGCCGCGTCGCTCATGCTCATCGTCACCTTTTCCATGCGCCGCGCCGCAGAACCCGCCTTTATAGGAGAGAAGTTTACCTATACGGCTCAGATCAAAGAACCGGGATACGAACACATGCGTGAGCGCATGAAAGAGTTCGAAGAATATATAAAAAGGATAAAAGGAAAGGACGGAGAACGCGCCCGAAATCCGAAAAGGCCTGAAAAAATGCTCCGTTCGGACCGCGCGGCGGCATGATCGTACGCAGAAGGAATCGTACCGTTCAAAAAAGCTCCGCGCCAAACGCCGTAAAACGCTTTGCCATGCGGCATGAAAAAGCGCCCGCACAGACGTGCGGGCGCTCATTTTTTACGCAATACCTTTCAAAATGTCACGATAGATCGCAAGATCTTTATCCAAAAAGACGTTAAACACGACTTTGATGCCGTACCCCGTTTCCATGAGCCAGTTTTTGACGGCGCCGACGGCGATTTCCGCCGCCTCGTCGTTGGGATAGCCGAAGATCCCGGTCGAAATGCAGCAGAACGCGATGCTCTTCAGCTCCATTTCCCTCGCCACGTTCAGACAGGACAGATAACAGTTGCGAAGCACCCTGCCGTTCTCTTCCGACGGGCTGAGCCCGACCATGGGGCCCACCGTATGGATGATGTATTTTGACGGAAGATTGTAACCGAGGGTGATCTTTGCGCACCCTGCGGGTTCGGGTTCGCCCTGCAAGCCCATGATCCTGGAACAATCCAGCCTGACCTGCACGCCCGCACGGGAATGGATGGCATTGTCTATGCACTTATGGTGCGGGATAAAACAGCCCAAAAGCGCACTGTTCGCCGCATTCACGATCGCGTCGCACGACAGCCGCGTAATGTCGCCCTGCCAGAGCGCTATACCGCCTTTATACTCGAACGCCTCCGCCGAAACGGGATCGCGTTCGAGCGTTTCCGCCCAAAAAAGGCGGTCCTGTATTTCGAGGAAACGCGGGCTGACGGGGTTGGGCGGACGCTGATTGAGATATCCCCAGATAAGGTCGCGTTTGACCTTATAGGGATAACTGAACGCGGCGATCTCGTTGCGCTCTTCCAACAGAACGCCCAACATCTCATCGCAGATCGCGCTCTTCTCCTCTTCGCTCAGAGAGATCCTCTCTCTCGGCTTAAATTCGAGATCGATCGCGCCTTTGTAATCGGAAAGACTCAGCATGCCCTGCTCCTCCTTGTGCGGCAAAAATTCAGCGTACGGAATTGAAATTGATGAGACATCCTTTGAGGATGATATTCTTTTCGTCCTCGGTCAGCGCACCCACGCTCAGCTCGATCTCCCTGACCGTGCCGCCGCTCAGATGCTTAGCGGGGATCTTGTCCGCTCCTTCGCCGATCAGGCGGTCTATGTTTTCAATGTACAGATAATCGCCGACCTTAAAGTTGAGCTTTTCCGCCGTGAACGGAAGCATGCCCCAGTTGATGAGGTTGCTGCGGTAACGCTTGGTCGCATACTCTTTCGCTATGTTCGCAATGCCGCCCAGAACGCGCTGGCAGGACGCCGCTTGTTCGCGCGCGGACCCGTCGCCAGGTTTGACGGCAACGACGCAGCTGCCGTAGATCGTGCCCTCTTCCGCAACGCCCAGCTTTTCCGCCGCCTTGGCAAGGGATTCGGGCAATTTTCCCGTTTCGCGGCGGATCTCCTCGTCCGCCTTGACCGCTTTTGCTCTGCCGACATAGCCGGGATCTTTGCGCGAAAGGGCAAATTCGGCAAGTTTCAGCGGATTGGAACGGTACGAAGAGGTCTCGCCCGATGGAATCAGCTCGTCCGTCGTCGTGACGGGATCGGTGATGACGCTGACCGTCTTGATGAGCAAATTCCTTCCGAGCGGGATCATCTTGGGCCAATCGGCAATGTTCGGGCCGTATTTCAGCTCCTCTTCGCGGTGCGCTTTGCCCGCTCCCATATAGACCCTGTTTTGATAGATCTGCGCGTCGAAGAAATATTTTTTGACCTTTTTCGTGTATTCGGCCTCGGTTCCGGGCGTGAGCATGCCGCCGTTCGCCGCCGTCGCCGCGATCGAGCGCGCGTCCATGAGCGCGACCGCCGCCAGCTGGCCTGCCGCAGGCTTGCTCCCCTCGCGGCTTTCGAAGTTGCGCGTCGTATGACGAATGGAAAGCCCGTTGTTGGCGGGCACGTCGCCCGCGCCGAAACAGGGACCGCAGAATGCAGTCTTGACGATGGCGCCCGCGTCCATGAGTCCTCCGATATACCCGTTTTCCACGAGGACCTTATAAACGGGCTGAGAGGAAGGATACACGCTGAGGGAAAACTCGTCCGTTCCCGTAGATTTGCCTTTGAGGATCTCATACGCCTCGGCGATGTTTTCGTACATGCCGCCCGCGCAGCCGGCGATGATGCCCTGGCTGACATACAGCTTGCCGTCTCTGATCTTATCCGTAAGCGTGAAGGAATCGTCCCCTTTGAGCTTCCTGCCCGCAGCCTCCACTTCCGCAAGGATCTCTGCGGGATGCTCGGCCACTTCGCGGACGGTATAGGCATTGCTCGGATGGAACGGGAGCGCGATCATCGGCTCGATCGAAGAGAGGTTGACCGTGATGCCGTAATCGTAATAGGCGGGGTCGGACGGCCTGAGTTCTTTATAATCCTGCTCTCTGCCGTGGATCTTATAATATTCGCGCGTTTTTTCGTCCGTCTCCCAAATAGAAGAGAGACACGCGGTCTCCGTCGTCATCACGTCGATGCCGTTGCGGTAGTCCATGGAAAGATTTTTGATGCCGGGGCCGACAAATTCGAGGATCTTATTTTTTACGAAGCCGTTTTTAAACACCGCGCCGCACAGAGCGATGGCGACGTCCTGCGGGCCGACGCCCTTTTTCAGGTTGCCGCGCAGATACACCGCGACCGTTTCGGGGCGGCGGATGTCGTACGTCTGATTGAGGATCTGCTTGACGAGTTCGGGACCGCCTTCGCCGACCGCCAGGGTACCGAGCGCACCGTAACGGGTATGCGAATCGCTGCCCAGGATCATGCGTCCGACTTTCGCCTCCATCTCGCGCATATATTGGTGAATGACGGCAAGGTGCGGCGGCACGAAATTCGCGCCGTATTTTTTTGCCGCAGAGAGGCCGAAAACGTGATCGTCCTCGTTGATGGTGCCGCCCACCGCGCACAGAGAATTGTGGCAGTTGGTGAGCGTATAGGAAAGAGGAAATTCTTTGAGCCCGCTCGCTTTCGCCGTCTGGATGATGCCGACATAAGTGATGTCGTGCGAGGCGATCGCGTCGAACTTGATCTTCAGATCGTTCTCGCTTCCCCTGTTATGCTCTTTGAGGATGCGCCAGGACATCGTCCCTTTGCGCGCCTCTTCCTTCTGCGCAGCCGTTAAAAACGCCTGATTTTCTTTGACGAGCGCACCGCCCATGTAGTAGCAGCCGCCGCGGATGAGCTTGATCATGTCTTTTCTCCTCTCTCCCGGTTATTTTAAAATATTATACCGCATTGCGTCGGTTTTTGTCAAATGGTTGCCCTTTAACTCTTTTTTCCTTTCTTTTTGCGGATCTCTCTGACCGTCTTTTCAAAACCGTTTTCTTTCGGCTCGTAAAAAACTTCCCCTTTCAGGCTGTCGGGCAGGTACTGCTGTTCCACCCAGCCGCCGAAGTTGTGCGGGTACTTATAATTTTTGCTCTGCGCCTTCGCCTCCCTGTCGCCGTAGCTGCTGTCTTTGAGGTAGGGCGGGATATTATCGTCGCGCACTTCGCGCGCGGCCGTTCTCGCTTTTCCCATCGCCAGGATGACCGAATTGGATTTTTCCGCCTCGCAGACGTAGACAATGGCGTTGCTGAGCGGGATGAACCCCTCGGGCGCTCCCAGTTTTTCAAACGCCTGCATCGCGGAAACGGCCATCAGCTGCGCGGTCGGGTCGGCCATGCCCACGTCCTCCGCGGAATGGACGACCAGCCTTCGGCAGATGATCATGGGATCGCACCCGCCCTCGATCAGACGGAAGGCGTAATACAGCGCCGCGTCCGGGTCGCTCCCCCTCAGGCTCTTGCAGAAAGCGGAGAGCATGTCGTAATAAGTGTCCTCGTTGTAAGAGAGCGCTTTTCTCTGTATCGACTGTTCCGCATCGGTCAGCGTAACGTGAATGCTCCCGTCGGCTGCGGGCGGCGTGGTGAGAACGGCAAGCTCGAGTGCGTTGTACGCCGCTCGCAGGTCTCCCCCGCTCATGCGGGCGATGTGTTTGAGCGCCTCTTCGTCGCATGCCGCCTTATAGGCGTACAGCCCCTTGCGGGATACGAGCGCCTTTTTCAGCGCCCCCAGAATTTCCTCCTCGGAAAGGCGCCTGAATTCGAACACGCGGCAGCGCGACACGATGGCGGGCGTCATGGACGCGTACGGATTTTCCGTCGTGGAACCGATAAAAATGATCGTCCCCTGCTCTATGGCGGGCAAAAGGGAATCGGACTGCGTTTTATTGAAACGATGGCATTCGTCCAAAAGGAGATACGTCTTTTTCCCGTACATTTTGAGGGCGTTTTTCGCGTCTTCGACCGCCTTTTTTACGTCCGCAACGCCGCTCTGCACCGCGTTGAGCTTGACGAAATTGCCGTGCGTGGTAGACGCGACGATATGCGCGAGCGTCGTCTTGCCGCATCCCGGCGGCCCCCAGAAGATGCAGCTGCCCAGCCTGTCCAGTTTGATGGCGCGTCGCAGAAGGCTCCCTTCCGCGACGATATGCCCCTGTCCCACGAATTCGTCGAGATTGTTCGGGCGCATCTTGTCCGCGAGCGGCTTTGCGTCGTATTCGTTGTTGTTGAGATCGAATAAATCCATTGCTTTCCCCTTGCCGTCACTCTTCGAGCAGCGCCCTGATCTTTTCAGCGTACTGTTTACCCGAAAAGTAGCCGGCATCGTAAACGCTCTGATCGAATTTCATCCGGTATTGGCTGATGTCGCCCATGTCCGGCTCGATCCACAGGTCGTAATACCTGCGGGAACCGCGTTTCTGCGTCGCAGTCTTGCTCGAATCCATGATGTCGTACGTTCTCATGATGAGAGAAACGACGTTCGTCACCTTTTCGACGGGGCGCACTTTCCCGAGAACGTCTATCGCGGCCACGACGTCCGCCCCCATGCTTTTGACCTCTTTTACGGGAACTCGGCACAGGACGCCGCCGTCGATGAGGAGCATCCCGTCCTTTTCGACGGGGCGGAACACCGTCGGAATGGAGCTGGAGGCGAGGATCGCGTCGACGACGCTCCCTTCCGAAAGGACGACCTTTTTCCCGCTTTTGAGATCGACCGAGACGCAGGAAAACGGGATAGCAAGGTCAGAAAACGCACAGTCTTCCAACAGTGCGGACATCATCTTGCGCACCTTCGTCCACTTCATGAGTCCGAGTTTTGTAATGGGAGCCACCCCTAGATTGACGATGTCAGACGGGCGCAGTTCTCGCACGATCTCGAGCATTTTTTCGGGCGGAATGCCCCTGCAATAGCATGCGCCCACGATACTGCCCATCGACGAGCCCGCGACGTAATCCGCGCGGACGCCTTCCTCTTCCAACGCCTGCAAAAAACCGATGTGCGCGATGCCGCGCGCCCCGCCTGCGCCGAGGGCAAGGCCCAATGTCTTTCTCATATCATTCTCTCCTTGTCCATACATTATAGTATGAGCAGAAATTCAAAACGCGCCGCGGCTGCGTCGGCGGCGCTCCTTGTCATCCTGATCCTCGCGGCAGTCTCTCCGCAAAGATACGCGGCCGCCTGCCTGAACGGACTGAAACTTTGGCTGAACTTTATCGTCCCCACCCTGTTTCCCTTCTTCGTGTTCACCGCACTTCTCACAAAGCTAGGAGCCCTTTCGAAAGGTTCCCTGCATTTTGCCCCTGCCATGCAGAAACTCTTCCGCTTGCCCGGTGCCGCCGCCTACTGCTTTGCGATGAGCGCACTCTCCGGGTATCCCGTAGGCAGCCGCATCCTCTGCGAGCTGAAAGCAAACGGACTGATCGGCGACGGGGAAATGCAGCGCGCCGCCGCGCTGTGTTCGACCTCGGGCCCCATGTTCGTGATCGGAAGCGTGGGCGCATCCATGTTCGGCAGCGCGGCATACGGAGCGATCTTGCTCGCCTCGCACCTTGCCGCCGTGACGGGCGTCTCTTTCCTGTCCGCGCGGTTCGCGCCGCCCGCTCCCGCCGCGCCGCTGCCCGCGCTCCGACGGGCGGACAACGCACTTTATGAAAGCGTTTACGGCTCGGTCCTCTCCGTTCTGTGCGTGGGCGGGTTCATCGCCCTGTTTTTCGTTCTAACGGAAATGCTGACGGCTTTCCGCATCCTCCTCCCGGTCGGGAAATTCTTTTCCCTTCTGTTTTCCGCGTTCGGAGCGGAAAGCGCGGGACAAGGCTTTGCGCTCGGCCTTGCGGAAGTGACGCACGGCTGCTCCGCGATCGCCTCTTCGGGGGCAGCCGCCCTGCCCCCGGCGGCTTTTCTTATCACCTTCGGCGGCGGGTGCATCCTTGCACAGCAAATCGGCTATCTCAAAAAAGCGGGCGTGAAAGCGGGCAGATTTATCGGCATGAAAGCCGCGCAGGCCGCCGCCGCTTTCTCGCTGTGCCTTGCGATCTGCGCCGCTTTGGGACTCCTTTGACTCAATAACAGCCTAAAAGACGAAAATTTTTGGTATATTCTTCCAAACGGGAGAGCGCTGCCCGCACGTTCTTATCGGAGGCGTCGCCCTTAAATTCAATAAAAAAACAATATTCTCCCGGAGAATTTTTAATGGGGCGCGACTCGATCTTTGTCATATTCAAATCGTACACAGACAAAATTTGCAGCATTTTCAAAAGTGCGCCCGGTTCGTGCGGACACGTCGCCGCAAAATAGATAAAATCGCTGTATTCGGGCAAAGATTCCCTGCCCTTTTTTACAAGCAGAAAATGGGTAAAGTTTTTCTGCTCGTCGGCAATGTTACCGCCGATAAACGCCAGGTTTGCCGCCTGCACATGTGAACCGACGATGCCCGCGTCCCCCTCCTCGGATATGCGGGAAACGCTCTGCATGGTCGAATCGGTATAAACGATTTTTGCGTTCGGAAGATTTTGAGCAAGGAATCTGCCGCATTGCAAAATTGCCTGTTCGTGCGAAAAAACGCGGCGAATATCCGATAATTTTGTCCCCGCCTTCGCAATAAGGCGATGCTCGATTTTCAGGAGATATTCGCGCACGGCATACAGATCCGGCGAGGCATATAAGAGATCGAGATTCTGTGTAACGGCACCCTGCAGCGTATTTTCGACCGGCAAAACTGCACAGTCCGCCTCGCCGCGTTCCAAAGCGTCCGCAGCGGCGTAAAAGCTGCCGCAGGGGATCTCCCGCGCCGCAGGAGCGAGCTGCTTAGCCGCAAGCGAAGAATAACTGCCCTTTGGCCCGAGATAGCTGACGCATCCGTTCGGTTGTTTCGACTGCACTGACATATTTTGCCCCTTTTTTAAACTTTATCGGCAATGTCGAGGACGAGCCGTTCGGTATCCGCCCAACCGAGGCAGGGATCGGTGATCGACTTTCCGTACACGGTATCTTCGTGCTGATTGCCCTCTTCGATAAAACTCTCGATCATGAAACCCTTGACGTATTTTTTGAAATCGCGGTCGTAAAGCCTGTTGTTGAGCACTTCTTCGACGATACGGATCTGCTGTTTGAACTGCTTGCCCGAATTGGAGTGATTGGTATCGATGATGATGGCGGGATTTTCAAGCCCCGTTTTCGAATAACTCTCCACGACCTTCATGACCGTTTCGTAATGGAAATTAGGGATGTCGTTTCCGTACCCGTCGACCGCTCCGCGCAGGACCGCGTGCGCAAGTTTGTTGCCCGTTGTGCGCACCTGCCATCCCTGATATTTAAACACCTGTCCCCCGCTCTGCGCCGCATAGATCGAATTGATGAGCACGGGGATCGACCCGCTCATCGGGTTTTTGATGCCGACGGGAAGATCGATGCCGCTGGACACGAGACGGTGCATCTGGTTTTCGCTCGAACGCGCACCGATCGCGATATAAGTGAGAAGGTCCTCCACATACGCATAATTTTCGGGATAGAGCATCTCGTCGGCGGCAGAAAGGCCGCTCACGCCGATCGCGTCGATGTTCAGCCTGCGGATGGTCAGGATCCCTTTCAGAATATCCTCTTTGCTTTTGGGATCGGGCTGAGTGAACATGCCTTTATAACCGACCCCCTTGGTGCGCGGCTTGTTCGTGTAAATGCGCGGCACGAGGACGAGCCTGTCTTTGACCTTTTCGTTGAGTTTTCCCAGCCGTTCGACATAGTCGAGCACGGGCTTGCTCTCGTGCGCGGAACACGGTCCGATGATGACGAGCAGCTTGTCCGTCTCGCCGCGGATGACCGCAGAGGCGAGCGCATCGCGCTCCGCTTTGATCTTTTTCAGGTCAGCGGGCAGAGGCATCTTGGCAAGGATCTCTTCCGCCTCGGGGATCTTTTCTTCTCTGTTAAACATCTCTTTTCTTCTCCTGCAAATATTTCTTCAGATCCCCCCTGATCTCTTCCGGTATATAGCGGTCCACGTCCTTATTGAATCGCAGCGCGTCTTTGACCAACCCCGAACTGATATGCAGAAATTCCTGACGCGTGGGCAAAAACACCGTGATCATTTCTCTATACATATCGACGTTGATATAATTGAGCTGCGCCTCGTAATCGTAATCGGTGCCGTTGCGTATGCCGCGGACATAAAAGCGCACGCCTTCCCGCCGCAAGAGATCGACCGTCAGGCCGTCGTAAGACAAAACGCGCACGTTCGGATAAGATTCGAATACCTTTTTAAGCATTGAAAGCCTCTCTTCCACGGAAAAGAGCGGCTTTTTGTTCGGATTGATGAGAATGGCGACGAGCACCTCGTCGAAAAGCTCCAGGCATTTCATTACAACGTCTTTGTGCCCGAGCGTGGGCGGGTCGAACGTTCCCGCAAACAGACATTTCTTCATTTCGGCTCCTTTCGGGCGGAAAGCCCGCTTCAATCGGGAGAAAAAAAGGTCAGATACGCTACGCCGTACTTGCGCTCGTCGTATTTGACCAGCCCTATATCCCCTTCGAAAGGCTTGTCACTCTCCAATACGGCCACGCCTCCCGTGTTGAGAAGTTCGCGCTCGGCGATCAGTTTCAGCGCTTCCGCCCCGAATCCGCTCTTATAAGGCGGATCGATGTAAATGATGTCGAACGTCATGTCCAGCGCCGCGAGAAGTTCGCGGAAATCGAGGTTGTAGATCTTGGGTTCGAGCCGCAGCGCCTCGCAGTTTTTCCGAAGAACGGCCAGGCTGTCCCGCGAAACGTCGTTGAACACCACATAATCGGCGCCGCGCGAGATCGCCTCCAACCCGACGCTTCCGCTGCCGGCAAACAGATCGAGGACGTTCGCGCCGCTGATCTCGGGCGCGAGGATGTTGAACAGGGATTCTTTGACCCGGTCCGCCGTGGGGCGTATCTCTTTGCCCTTGAACGCGGCAAGCACTTTTCCCCTATATTTTCCTCCTATGATCCTCAACGCTTTTTCGCCCCCTTGATTTTAGAGACAGTCTCCGCTTTTTGTTCGAGCGCAAGCTGCCTGTCGCGCTCTTTGTTGCCGCCCAAAATATAGGCGATACCCGCCGCGACGATCTCGACGCCGCACGGAATGAGCGCATACAGAAGACTCGCCTGGCTGCTGATATTAAGGACGGGCATGACCGCCCATCCCGCCACCATCCCGAACGCGACGCGGGCACCCGTACTGCCGGTGCATAAATCGACGATGATCAACACGATCGGAACGATGCAGACGACCAGCCCGATTATAAAGCCTTTATAGACCCGGTACTCTTTGCTCGGGCGATACTTTGCGCCGTTGCCCAGATCCATCCCCGCAGGGCGCCCGTTCCTGATATTGTCGCCTGCGACCTTCATTTTATACGCATATTCGCCCATCGAACGGATGAGTATGAAATCGACAAAATATGTCAGCGCGAGAAACGCGAAGACAAGTATAAATTTCAGTTCAGCCGTCTCGATCCCGCTGAAAGCGAAGATCGTCATTCCGAACATCAGATTCAGAACAAAAGGCGTAACGCCTCTCCGCAAGTATTCAAGGATGCTCCATCCAGCCCTGCTCAGAAGATTCCCCATATGTCCGCATTACCTCCGAATGTATATATGCTTGTCCGTCGCGATCGCATCGAGCAAAACGTCGTGCGGTTCGCTGGGGACCTTTTCCACGATCTGAAAATCGTAACAGACCCCGATCTTATAGATCTGCCTGTCCGACAGAAATCGGTCATAAAACCCGCCGCCGTAACCGAGGCGGGCAAAATCTGCGTCCGCCGCCAAAAGAGGCAGCGCACAGACGTCTATTTTCCCTTCGTACGGCTCTCCCTGCGGTTCTTCGATGCCGAACGCCCCTTTGCGGAAGGCCTGTCCCTTCCACTGCACGGCGACCATATTCGCCCCGTCCACGCGCGGAAATAACACCTGTTTCCCCTCCGAAAGCAGCCTTTCGGCGATCAGTGAAGTGCCCGCCTCCGAAGAAAAAGACCGATACAAAAAGAAAATCCAAGCCTCCCGCACGGCGGGCAGAGAAAAAAAGTTTTGCGCGAGCGCAAAGTCCTTTTCCGCACGGCAAGGCTCTGCCGCACGGCGGGCTTTCATCTCCGCGCGCAGGGCGCGTTTTGCTGAAACGTTATCCTCCGACATAAATCTTCACCGCCCTTTCCGCCGCGCGCACAAGCACCTCGTACGAGATCGTGCCGCATTTTTCCGCATATGCGTCCGCGTCGTCCAACACGCAGACTTCGGCATATTTTTCCTTTTTTTGGGAATAAAGACAGGCGTCCATGCACAGACTGTTGACATTGCCGAGACCGCCCGACCGAAAAAAACCGTCCGCGTAGCCGCAACGCACCGCCGTAAGATGCCCGCTGCCCGAATATCTGCCGTACCCCGCTCCCCCCGATACGTACGGACGGGAACATACAACGCTCGAACGCACGGACATCGCCCTTTTCAGCGGGAGCGTCCCCGCAAAACCTGCGGGCAAATATCCGTACAGTCCGATACCGGGGCGCACCATATCGAGACAATAAGACGGATCCGCCAGTAAGCCGCCCGTAGCGGCGAGATGGCGCGTGATCCTGCCGAACCGCTTTTCCGCCAAGCCGCAAAGCGAAAGAAATTTATCATATTGCAAACGCGCGGCGGCCGCGTTTTCCGGCATATAAAAATGCGAATAGATCCCCTCGATCCGCACTCGGCGAGGCATCTTTCCCGCACTAATCTCCGAAAAAGCGGGAGCGTCGAATCCGAAACGGTTCATGCCCGTATTGACTTTCAGGTGACAGCGCGCCGAAAGAGAATATTTTTCCGCCGTGCGGGCGACAAGCGCAAGATCGGCGGCGTCGCCGACCGTAAAGATCAGCCCTCCGAGCATGCCGCGAAGGGCCTCTCCCTCCGTGAGCGGAGGAACGAGGACGAGAATGTCTTCCCGGCAAGTCAGCCGAAGACGCATCCCCTCTTCGACGAGCGCGACGGCATACATGTCCGCACAGCCCGAAAGAGCCCGTGCCGCTTCCGCCGCCCCGTGCCCGTAGCCGTCCGCCTTGACGACCGCGCAAAGTTTTGCGCCGTTTGCGCGCATTTTGAGGGATCGCGCATTTTCCGCTATATGATCAAGCCTGATCAACGCTCTGTTTTGCTGCATTCGTCCGTCCTCCCGATCATAACTATAATATGCGGGAAAAACGGCAAACGGAAACAAGCCGCGACTTATCTTTGATTATATCATAAAAAAGAGAGCAATGCAATTTTATTTTGTCTTTTGCGGCCGCAAAATAAACCAAAAAACAGCCAGTACCTGCAAAGGGACCGCCGCAAGGAATACCATCCAGACGTGCGCGATCTCCCATGAAAGAAAGACCGCGAGCGCGATCGTCCAGATCAGCCCCGTGACCGCGACGAACACCGCATAGCGGTTGCTCCACAGCGCGGCAAACACGGTAAGCAAGACAAACGTCGCGGGAACGGCAACGACAAATGCGAGCCATATTTTTCCCTGCACCTCGAACAGGCCCAAAAATACAAAAATGAGCGTAGCAACGAGCCAGACCAAGCCGCACGAGCAAAGCACCGCGATCAGTTTTCTCTTTTTACCGTCGGGTACAGGCGTCTTTTCTCCCTCATGCGCACTGACAAAATAGTCGAGCGTTACCCCGTAAAGATCGGCAAGGCGGACGAGCACCGCGAGATCGGGAAGGCCTTCCCCCCTTTCCCATTTTGATACGGCTTTATCCGAATAATTGATTTTTTCCGCCACTTCCGCCTGCGTCAGCCCCGCACGCTTGCGGCAGCGAATCAGATTTGCGGCGAGCGTCTCTTTCAGTTCGTCCATGCATCCATTATATCACAAATCACCGCCAAAACAATAATACAGGCGCAGATTAATGATAAAAATTGTGAAAATTTGCAGAAAATCGGACAAATGGCAGCCACTCTACTCTCAGTAGAGTCCGAAAAAAACGGTCTACTTTTCTCAATGCAACGGATAGAGCCGAATCGATCAAGAGTTTCTTTACCGTAAGCGGCAAATGATATACAATAAAACCCGAACATGAGAAAAACGCGCAAAAAATGCGGACGTGAAATGCCCGTCCGCCGGTCAAGCAAAATTTTTCGCCATAAGGAGAACAAAATGGAACTGAACGTACGCGCCGCAACGGGCGGCAGAACGCTGACAGTCTTCGGAGATTCGGTCGCCAAAGGATTGTATTTGGAGACGAACACGATAAAACATATCGAAAGGCCTGCCGCAGCCACTTTCGCCGCACAGGCGGGAATGCGGCTGGATAACCGTTCGGCATTCGGCCTTACCTTGGAAAAATGCAGACGGAAAGGCTACTTCGAAGAATATCTCAAACGTCCCCTAGAAGAGGGCGATGCGGCAGCGATCGCTTTGGGCGGGAACGACTGCGACTACGATTGGAAACGGGTGGCGGAAGATCCGTTCGGGTATCACCTGCCCCATACGCCCCTCCCCCTTTTCGAAGAGATGTTGGACGACACGATCACGCTGTTTCTGAAAAACGGCGTGACGCCCGCGCTCGTCGCGCTGCCGCCTATCATCTCGGAACGCTTTTTTCAAAAAATGATCTGTACGCGCGCGGACGGAGACGCCGTGCTGAAATTTTTCGAGGGGGACGTTTCCGTTATATCCCGACATCAGGAAGCGTACAATGGCGCCGTGGTCAAAGCCGCGCTTTCGCGCGGCTGTCCCCTGATCGACATCCGTACCGAGTTCCTGATGCGCACCGATCTGAATGACCTGATCTGCCCCGACGGCATCCACCCCAACCAGGCGGGACACGACCTGATCGCCGAATGCGCACTGCGGCAGGCCCGCAGAAAAACGGCCTCGGCCGTTTCCGCCGCACTCGCCTGAACCTTGTCCGATCCAAGGTCCGCGAGGGTCTTTATCTGCGGCAAAAAATGCCGCCTCTCAATGCGAGAGGCGGCATTTTTCAGACAACTCAGCCGACAGCGGCGTGTTTTTTACGGTAGATCCGCATAAAGATCTTAGATGTTTCCACCGCAATGAGCGGGAAGAAGGAAAGCGCCAAGCTGATGAGCCATTCGCGCCAGCCGATATAAACGAGGTCAAACAGTTTCATCAGCGGCGGCACGAACACGACGAGCGCAACGATCACCGCCGAGGCGATGAGCGCAATCGAGAGGAACTTATTGTGCCCCTGTCCTTTCTTGAAGATAGACTCCGTGTTCGAACGCTGGTTGAGCGCATGAGAAAGCTGCGAAACGGACAAAACGATAAAAGTCATCGTCATGGATTCGTCATGATTTTCGTAGACAAGCATGCCGATCCAGTACGCCGCAAGCGCCGCAGCAGAAATGAACAGGCCGTGCAGTATGATACGATAGACCATTCCCTTTTCAAACAGCGTCCCGCTCTTGATGGGCTTGTGTTTCATGATGTTTCCGCTGGCGGGATCGACGCCCAGCGCAACGGCGGGCAAAGAGTCTGTCGCAAGGTTGATGAGCAGGATATGCACCGCGAGGATCGGCATTTCCCAGCCGAATACGACGGCGAGAAGGAGAATGAGGATCTCGGCGATGTTGCCCGCCACGAGAAACTGGATAACTTTCTGGATATTCCTGTAAACGCGGCGCCCTTCGCGGATGGCATATTCGATCGTCGTAAAATTGTCGTCGAGAAGGATCATATCCGCGGCGTCTTTCGCCACGTCCGTACCCGTGATGCCCATGGCGACGCCGATGTCCGCCTCTTTCAGTGCGGGGGAATCGTTGACCCCGTCGCCCGTCATGGCGGCGACTTCGCCCGTGCGTTTGAGCGACTGGATGATGCGCAGCTTATCCGAAGGGGACACACGCGCGAACACGACGCAGGTCTTGACCGCCTCGTCGAGCTGCTCGTCGGTCATATCGTCCAGTTCCTGTCCGGAGATGACCGTGTTCCCCTCACGGAAAATGTGCAGCTGCTTTGCGATCGCCATGGCGGTCACCTTGTGGTCGCCCGTGATCATGATGACGCGGATTCCCGCCTCGTGGCAGGTCTCCACCGCCTTGATGACTTCCTTGCGGGGCGGATCGATCATGCCCGTGACGCCGATGAACGTCATATCACTCTCGATGTCGGCTGATTCCTCTTCGGGGATCTCCTGCCACACCCTCTTCGCAAAGCCGAGTACGCGCAGCGCATTGCTGCTCATTTTATTGCAGAGCGCCAGGATCTTTTCCCTGTCCGCATCCGTCATATCGCGCACGCCGTCTGCCGTCTGATATTTCGTGCAGAGTGGCAGCATCTCGTCTACCGCGCCCTTTGTGTACGCGATCTTCTCCCCGCCCATATCGTTGATGACGGACATACGTTTTCGGTCCGAATCGAACGGTTCTTCGAAAAGGCGAGGGTGCGCCTCTTCGTAATCTTCCGAAAAGACGCCGAATTTTTCTGCAAGGTATACGAGTGCGCCCTCCGTGGGATCGCCCAGAATATTGTCGGGATTGTCGGGATCTTTTTTCGCGTTGACGCACAGAGCGGACGCATCGATGAGATCTTTATAGATCGCTTCGCCGTATTTTGCGGAAAGCTCTTCTACGGGCGTCTCTTTGCCCGCAATGAAGTCGTCCCCTACGGCGACGCTTACGACCGTCATCTTATTGAGGGTCAGCGTGCCCGTTTTGTCGCAGCATACGACCGTCGCGCTGCCCAGCGTTTCGACGGCGGGCAGGCTCTTGACCAGTGCGTTCTTTTTGGCCATGCGCTGTACGCCGAGCGCCATGATGATGGTGGACGTTGCGGGCAGCCCTTCGGGGATAATAGAAATCGCAAGCGAGATCGCGATAAACACATAATTGACCCACGCAGACCAACCGTCACGGATAAGGCCTATAGCAAAGATGACGACGCAGACGATCAGCCCGACCAGACTCAGCGTCTTGCCCACCGAATTGAGCTTGCGCTTCATGGGCGTATCCGTATCGTCCTGTTCTTCGAGCATGCCGGCGATTTTGCCGACCTCGGTATTCATGCCCGTGCCGACGACGATGCCCGTCGCGTTGCCGTACATGACGACGGAAGAACTGTACGCCATATTCACGCGGTCGCCGAGCGGCGCGTCTTCGGGCAGAACGGTCGGGCCGTCCTTTTCCGAAGGGACGCTCTCGCCCGTGAGCGCCGCCTCCTGCACCTTCATGTTGGCGTCTTCTATAATGCGGATGTCGGCGGGGACGATGCAGCCGTCTTCGAGGTAAACGATGTCGCCCGGCACCAACTCACTCGCGGGAACGACGCTCTCCTCGCCCTGCCGCAGCACGCGCGCCGTCGGAGCGGTCATGTTGCGCAGCGCTTCCAGCGCATTCGCCGCCTTCTTTTCCTGTATCACGCCGATCGTGGCGTTGAGCGCGATGACCACGAGGATCACGATGCACTCGGCAAGCCCTTCCCCGTCCACAAAATGCATGACGAGGGAGAAAACCGCCGCGATGATCAGGATGATGACCATGACGTCGGTCAATTGTTCCCAGATCATCTTGAAAACGCTCTTCGGCTTTTGCTGCCTCAGATTGTTCTTGCCGTACTCGGCAAGTCTTTTGGCCGCCTCGGCGTCGCTGAGCCCCTCTTCGGTCGTATCGAGTTCTTTCTCGACCTCTTCATAGGACATTGCGTGCCAAGGCTTTCGTTGATGCTCTTCCATAAGCGGTTGAATGGTTCCCCTCCCAAAATAAATTATAACGCAAAAAGACATAGCCTATACGGTTATGTCTCGATCGCTTTTTTATGAAACTGTTTGGGTTATCGGCGGTACTGTCGCCGTCGTCGCCGGACATTTTCAAGCTCCTTGCGTTATTGATATATTTATTATATATCCTATCAGCGAGAAAATCAACTGTTTTGCATATGTTTGCCGCATAAAGTAAAAATATTTCCCCGTTTCGTCTTTTCCGGCAGATCAGAAGCTCCCTTTCAGCCGCCGATCAGGCGCTCGGCGTTTTCATGGAAGATCATTTCCCTTTCCCGTTCGGTAAATTTCATCCTGCCGAGAAAGGCGAGCGTGTCCTCGGGCGTATCCCAAGGACAATCGGTGCCGAACAGCACGCGGGAAAAACCGAACGCGCGGATACAGTCCTCCGCCTCGATGAGATCCGCCGTTTTTGCCGAAAAACTGACGTCGATCATGACGTTTGAATCGGCCAAATACTTTACCGATTCGGCGATCATGTCCTGTCCGCCGAGGTGTGCGACGACGAATTTTCCGTCGGGGATCTTGTCTGCGGCGCGGCGCATGCGATCGGGCGCCGTTTTGACGGGCGGGGCAAACCCTCTGTCCGCGCCGCCGTGAAAGAGCATGACAAGCCCGCGCTCCGCGCACGCTTTATAAATCCCGATCGCCTTGGGATCGTCGACGAAGACATCCTGATATTCGTTGTGGAATTTAACTCCCTTTATCCCCGCCGCGGCAAGGCGGTCAAGTTCGGAAAGCGCGTTTTCCGAATACGGATGCACCGAACCGAAAGGAACGACGCCTTCTTCCCGCAAAAGAGAGACCGCAAAATCGTTGACGTGCCGCTCGGTACGCGGGGATACTGCGATATTCAGCGCGACAAAGCGGTCCACCCCCTGTGCGTGCATGAGCTTTTTCGTATCGGCGAGCGTGCCGTCGGTATACGGCGTGAAGTGCGCCTTTGCCGCGAGCGACGCGACCGCGCCCGCCGCCAGTTTGTCGGGAAAAACATGAACATGAAAATCGATCAGCACCGCTTCACCCTCCTTTTATTCGTCCAAAATCCGCATCCTGTCCGCCACGGTGCGGCGGCTGCGCAGATACGAGCGCACGTTCAGCGCCGCGCCCGCCCCCACAAAGACAAACGCAAAAGCGAGATTGACGGCAAAAAGCGCCGTCCCCGCACCGCCGGAAAGGATAGTCGACGCGACCTCCTGCCAGCTTCCGCCCGCCTGAAACGCGTCCATGTACAATCCGAACGCAAACCCCGCCAATGAAAGAATGAGCGCCGCGGCAGCCGTATAGCTCACGGCAAACACCGTCTCCTTTCCGCCGAGCTTGCGATAGAGAAAATACGCCAAAAGCACGCCCGCCGCGCCGCCGAGCGCGCCGAAATTCCACCACGCGTAAGTCAGCACGAACAGCACGGCGCCGAACAGCGCCCCCAAAAAACCGCCGAACGCACCCAAGCCTTTTCTGTCCGGCTTTTTCGCGTTTTCCTCGTCCTTTGCGCGGGCGACGGAGAGCATCTCGCGATAGCACGCTTCGTGCGCGCGGAACGGGATGTCCGATTCGGTCGTGATGGGATCCCCTTCGCCGAGCGGCTCCCCGCAGTACGGGCAGAAATCCGCGCCGGGGTAACCCGCTTTTTTCAGATGTGCGCAAAGCTCCTGCAGCATGCTCTCCGCGCGCGCAAACACTTCCCCCGAAAATTTCGGGCACAACATGAGTCCGATGCCGATCACCCCGTAACTTGCGATCCCCAGTTTCTGCTTATGCCCTTCGAGGTATTTTTCCAGGCTCTTCTGCTTTTCGCCCACCCTTGTCACCACCGTAACGAGACAGCGCGGATTGCCGACGGCCGTATATTTTATATGGATATGATACCCGCCGAACACGCCCCACACGCAATGTTTGCCGAGCGTCAGCCCGTGTTTGCGGGCAAAATCTTTCATCTTGTATTTCATCTTTCATTCCTCTTCGGGCGGGATCCTTTCGAAATCGCCCTCGTCCTGCGACGCGATCTCTCCGTCCAGCCCTGCGGGACGGACGAGCCGTTCGCCGCGCACATCCATCGAAAGCGTGCTTCTGTCCTGATACATGATGCCGCGCTGGATCTTTTCGTAGCCGTATTTTTTGCGGATGGCGCTGACGGCGCGCTCCGCGCGCTCTTTTTTATCGTACTCGCCGGAAAGGTCGTCCAGCGTCATCTGCCTGACCCCCTTATCGAACCCCGACACCGTTACGCCCAGCCCGCGCACCGCGCGGCGCACCTTGTACTGGCTTTTAAACAGCGCGAACGCCGCCTCCGCGATCTCGCCGCAAAGCGCCGTCGGCCGCACTTTCTTCTGGTAAGAGTAATTTTCCAGCTCTTTATCCCGCACCCATAGATGCACGGTATCCGCTTTTCCCAGTCCCGCATCGTTCAGCCGCGCCGCAACGCTCTCGCTGAGAACATATAAGAGGCGCTTGACGTCTTCATATCGGTAAATATCTTCGCGGTACGTCATCGAATTTCCGATCGATTTGAGATCGGCGCTTTCGTTCATGTTCCGCACGGGCGAATCGTCCTCTCCCCGCGCGTAGGCGGAGAGCGTTTCGCCCCACTTGCCGAGATATTGTTTCAGGAACGCGCGATCTGCCGCCGCAAGCTGCCCGATCGTCGAAATGCCGACTTTGGAAAGCTTTTTCTCCGTCGCCCTGCCCACATACAGGAGCGAAGACGCGGGAAGCGGCCAGATTTTCTCCTTAAAATTATCCCTGTTCGCAACGGTGACGGCGTCCGGTTTTTTCAGGTCGCTGGCAAGTTTTGCAAACACCTTATTGAAGCTCACCCCCACCGAAACGGTGAGGTTCAACTCCTCCCTGACCTCCCTGCGGATGCGCTCGGCGATCTGTTCGCCGCTGCCGAAGATCTTGCTGTGCGTGACGTCGAGCCAGCATTCGTCGATGCCGAACGGTTCGATCTGATCGGTGTACCGCGCATAAATATCGCGCACCGCGCGGGAATTGCGAACGTATTCGGGAAAGCGTGCGGGCCGTATGACAAGCCCCGGGCACTTCCGCTGCGCCTCCCAGATCACGTCGCCCGTCTTGACGCCGAATTTTTTCGCCTCTTCGCTCTTGGCAAGGACGATGCCGTGGCGCGCCTCTTTGTCGCCGCAGACGGCGATCGGCTTGCCCGCAAGTTCGGGATAGAGCTTCTTCTCCACGGTAGCGTAAAAATTATTCAGATCGGAATGCAGGACCGTCCTATCCATCCGCGCACCGCTCCCCTTCGGGCACCTTTCTTAAAATGTCGCCCGAACAGAGCTCGTACGGGCAGAAAATCCTGAGCTTTTGCTGCACGAGCTTTGCGTCGGCAACGCTTTCCCCGTCTTCCCCGCGCATCTCGTCCACCGAAAAGCGCTTTCCGAAACTGTCGGACGGGGACAAAATTTCCAATTCGTCGCCGAGACGGAAACGGTTGCGCATTTCCACGAGCGCCGCTCCGCCCGCATGTGCGCCTTCCAGCACGTTCGCCGCATACACGCGCGTCCCCGCCGCCTGCGAATCGGCGTAATTGACCGTCTCAGGGTTATCGCCGAAGGCGAACGCCGTCGTATAATCGCGGTGCGCCGCCGTATCCAGTTCGGCAGCCGCCTCCCGTGCGCTCAGTTTTCCGTCCATGAGCCGCCGATAAGCGTTGACCACGGTCGCAACATAATAAGCGCTCTTCATGCGCCCTTCGATCTTGAACGAGTCGACGCCCGCATCGGCAAGCGATGCAAGGTGCGCCGAAAGGTTGAGGTCTTTGCTGTTAAAGATATATGTGCCGCGGCCGTCCTCTTCCGCCTCGATCTCCCCCTCTTTGCCCTCGGCGCGGAGATGATATTTCCAGCGGCATGCCTGCACGCATTCGCCGCGGTTGGAGTCGCGCCCCGCCAGGTAATTGCTCAGAAGGCAGCGGCCGCTGTAAGAGATGCACATCGCGCCGTGGACGAACGCTTCCAGTTCCAATCCTGGGCAATACGCGCGGATCTCCGCGATCTCCGCGATCGAAAGTTCCCTCGCGAGCACCACCCGCTCCGCACCCTGTTCCTGCCAGAACCGCGCGGCATACTTATTGGTCGTGTTCGCCTGCGTGGAAATGTGCAGCGGAAGGCGGGGCGCAGCTTTTTTTGCAAGGGCCAGAACGCCCGCGTCCGTCACGAGCGCCGCGTCCGCGCCGATCTCCTGCAAATAGGCAAAATATTCCGAAAGAGCGGCAAAATCGGCATTTTTCGCAAAGATGTTTGCCGTGACGTACACCTTTTTGCCCCGTTCATGCGCATAGGAGACGGCGCTTTTCAGCCCGTCAGCATCGAAATTGTCCGAAAAAGAGCGGAGAGAGAAACTCTTCCCGCCCAGATAAACGGCGTCGGCGCCGAAATACAGCGCCGTCTTCAGTTTTTCAAAATTGCCCGCAGGGGCAAGAAGTTCGCATTTTTTCATGATTGTTCGCCCTCGCAGGCGGGTCTTATCCGCGCTTTACGCTGACCGCAACGCCCTCCCCGATTTCCAGCACGGACGTGATAAAATCCTCGTCCGACGTGACCGCGGCAAGATAATCGCGGATGCGCCCGACGAGAGAATGCCGTTTTTGCGGCGCGGGCACACTGCCGTCTACCCAACCGTATAAAAGCACGTCGTCGGCAAACAGCACCCCGCCCGCGCGGAGCAGCCGTTTGAGTTCGGGAAGATAGTTGATATACTGCGCCTTCGGCCCGTCCAGAAAGATGAGATCGTACCCCGTATCGAGCGCCGGCAGCACGTCCGCCGCGTCGCCCGGGATACAGCGCACCCGCCCTTCCAGGCCGAACGAGGCAAAATTTTGTCTGGCACGGCGATATCTCTCTTCGTCGATCTCTATGGTCGTCAGCCGCGCTTTTTCTTCTTCTAAGAGCATCGCCGCCCCCGAAAGCCCCTCTGCCGTTCCGATCTCCAGAATGTGCGAAGGCCGCAGGCAGCGCACCGTAAAGAGGAGATATTGCAGCGTTTCGTCCGCGCAGACGGGATCGCGCCTGTCTTTGAGCGCGGCGCGCATGGCGGCGATGCGGCCGTCTATGCGAAGATTGACGAGAGAGCCGAGATATTCGTTCATACCCTTGCGATGATCGCCATGATGACGGGATTCTGCTTGGTCTTTTTATAGATAAAGTTTTTGACCGCCTTTTTGATCGCGGCGGGAAGGTCGGTATTGTTCACGTCCGCGCGCACGTCCGTCTGAGAAACGCAGCTGACCACGATCTGGCGGATCGCCTCGATATAGTCCGCGTTTTCGGGCATGACAAACCCGCGGTTGACGACGACGGGGTCGCTGAGAAGATCGCCGCTGCGCTCGGAAACGCATGCCGAGATGACGAAGATGCCGTCTTCGGAGAGATGTTTCCTGTCCTTCATGACGACGCTGTTTTCCCTGTCTTCGAGGCTCGCCCCGTCCACGAGACGGGAACCCGAAGACACGCTCTCGCCGAATTGCATGCCCGTTTTGGAAAGCTCGACGCAGTTACCGATATCGGGCAGAAGAATGTTGTTCTCGTTCATCCCCAGTTCGACGGCAAGCTGCGCGTGGCGCTTCAGATGCCTGTATTCGCCGTGTACGGGAATAAAGAATTCGGGATCGAGAAGGGTATGCAGGATCTTGAGCTCTTCCTGGCAGGCGTGTCCCGAAACGTGAATCTTTTCCAGCGTTTCGTAAACGACGTCGGCGCCCTTGCGGTAAAGATTGTTGATGACGCGGTAGATCATCTTTTCGTTGCCCGGAATGGGGCTTGCGGAAATGATGATGGTATCGTTTTTGCCGATGGTGACCTTGTTGAATTCGCCCGCCGCCATGCGCGTGAGCGCACTCATCGGCTCGCCCTGGCTGCCGGTAGAGACGATGACGATCTCCCTGTCAAAATAATTTTTTGACTTTTCCACATCGATGAGGACGCCTTCGGGAATAGAAAGCTCCCCGATCTTGCTCGCCGCGTCCACGACGTTGAGCATGCTCCTGCCCGAGAGCGCGACCTTGCGCCTGTACTTGACGGCGAGATCTACGATCTGCTGCAAACGGTGCACGTTTGACGCAAACGTAGCCACGATAATGCGGCGGTTTGAATTTTCGGAAAAGAGATGATCGAGCGTGGTGCCCACCACCGTTTCGCTCATGGTATACCCGGGGCGCTCGACGTTGGTCGATTCGCAGAGGAGAAGCTTCACCCCTTCCCTGCCGATTTCGGCGATGCGCGACAGGTCAATAGGTTTTCCCGCCACGGGCGTGAGATCGATCTTAAAGTCGCCGCTGTGGAAGATCCTGCCGTTGGGCGTATCGATCGAAAGGGCGACCGCCCCCGCGATGGAATGGTTGACGTTGATGAATTCCACGCCGAAGCACCCGAGTTTGACCCGATCGCCCGGCTTCACGCAGATGAGGTGCGCCTTGTTGATGCGCTGCTCGCGCAGTTTGTTGTCCGCAAGCGCGAGCGTAAGTTTGGTGCCGTAAACGGGCGCCTGGATCTCTTTGAGAAGATAAGCGATGCCGCCGACGTGATCTTCGTGCCCGTGCGTGATGAGGATGCCGCGCACCTTGTTCTTGTTCTGCACGAGATAGCTGATGTCGGGGATCACGAGATCGATCCCGGGGAGTTCTTCATCGGGAAAGGTGAGACCCGCGTCGATGACGACGATGTCGTTGCCGTACTCGATCGCGGTCATGTTCTTGCCGATCTCGCCCACGCCGCCGAGAAAAATGACTTTGACGGGATTTCTTCCCTTCTTGCCCTTCTTGGGTGCGCCTTCCCGCACTCTTTCGGGCGAGGCCTTCTGCTTTTTCTCGTTTTTTCTGTCGCGGACAGGTTCGGCCTTTACCGGTGCCGTCTCTTCCGCCTTCGCGTGTTTTGCCGCATCCTTGGCGTTGCCGAGGAACCGGGGCGCGATCCGCCCGGCCCCCTGCTTCTTTTGCGGCGGCATGCCACCGCGGCTTTTTTGTTTTTGTTCCACGTTTTGCTCCTTTTGCGCGCCGTCAAAAACAAAAGGCTGAACAAAAAATCAGCCTTTTGTAGAACCGCTCGCTGCGGCATAAATGCTGTGACGGCTTTCGCGGGGCAGCTTTCCCGCCGCCCTTGCTGTTTTTTTTGCGGGACGCGCGTCCCTGTTCTTCACCAATAACCCCTCTTTCCATTCAGCGCACGCGGCTGTTCGCGATCTTGAGCGCCAATTCTTCCACGATTTTTTTGGACAGCGCGTCGGGATTGTCGTCCGACATGCGGATACTGCGGCGCACCGTGCGGAGCGGCTGCTCCGTCTTTTCCGTCTTGTTGTCTTTTGCCGATACGGCAGGGCGCAGTACGCGCGCCTTTTTCACCGATACGTTGGCTTTGCCTGCCGCAAGGTCGGCGATCTTGCCGCTTTCGGCGATCGGCTGCGTTTCCTGCGGGGCGGCGGGCTGCACCGCGCCCAATTTGCGGATCGCGCTGAGGATCGCCTCGGTATCCACGGAAGAAGAAGTCTTCTCTTCGGGCAGTGCGGGCGCAAAATCGATAAAGTAAGAAAGATTGAAGGACATGAGCTCTTTTTTCAGTTCCGTCAACTGCGCTACCTGATCTTCTCCCGGCGCCGTCTCTCCGATCTCTTCGCGGACAGACGCGAGCTCGTCGAGCGTTTCCGCATCCATTACGCGCTGGTCGGCGTCGTTGAACAGAGCGTCTTTCGTCCTTGCGACCTTTCCCGCAATCTCGTCGTCGGCAAGCGCGGGCGCCTGTTCCAGCTCTGCGGACGCATCGGAGAACGCCTGATACGCTTCCTCAGAATACATCATGGGGAGTTTATTGGACGAGATCGCATCGCGTACCGCCGCCAAAGCGCTTGCCCCCCATACGTTCACGCGCGTCAGGCGGAGCCTGAGGTCGGAGAGCATCGTCTCTCCGCGCAGCGTGTTCCCGCTGACGATGTAGCGATTGGCAATATCTTTGATCTCTTCCGCCGTAACCAAAATATCGGGGATAAAATCATATGAAAAATCTTTCAGGTATTCGGAAATCAATGCATCCAGCCGTTTAAATTCGGGCATTTGCTTGACGCTGACGGCCCCGTTGAGGGTGCGCTGCATTTCGTCGAGCTTGCTCTCGATCGAAGCCTGGCTCTGATCGGCCGCGTCTTTTTCCGCCGCCGCCGCGATCTTTTCCGCCAGCACATCGTAATCGACGTTGCCCGTCGCGATGCGTTCGGATACTTTCTGCGCAAGAAGATCGTAGTCGAGCGGCTGCAGCGAATCCAGCTTTTGCGCAAGCGAGGCGAGCGCATACAGAGGCCTCAATTTCTCTTCCAGCGCTTCCATATCGATCTGTTTGATCGCCTCAATCTTTTCGGAGAGGTCGTCGTAGATCGCCATATCCTGCTTGTAGGTGTATTTCATCTCCTGCAGGATGTCGCTGCGCATCTTTTCGATATCCATCGAGATGCCCGTATACATACTCTCGATCGCGAGCGCGTTGTCTCCGCCCATAAAATTCGCGACCGCGCCGCCTTTAGGCGCCGGAGATTTTTCCGCAGCCACGGCGGGCGCCCCGCCCTTTTCTTCCGTTTTCGGAGCGGGCGCGGACAAAGCCGTCTCGGCTTTCTTTTCCTTTTCGGCAAGCTCGGAAAGAATCGCTTCTTTCTGTTTTTCCAATTCCGCGATCATATTGACGACGGACGAACGCTTGTATCCGCCCACCGAACCGTCCTGATCGGGAGCGCCGTTTTCGGCGCGAAATTCGCGGATTTCGTCCATCTGAGCGAGGATCCCGCGCATTTCGGTCAGATACTTATCGGTCACTTTCAATCTCTCCACGGGAGACAGGCCGTTGATCTTGCTGGTGAAGGAAGTTGACATAAAAGCCCCCTTATGCGAAGCCGAACGCTTCTTGAAATATTTTTTACAGTTTTCCGTTTACTATTTTACTACATTGCGGGGAAAAAGTAAATACTTTGTCCGATTATTTTTTGACATTCGGCAAAACTTTTTATACACCGTGCAAAAAAAATGCGCCGCGCGGCGAATTGCACGGGCAAACACTTGTCAAATTTCGTGAATTATTATATAATATCCAGTATAAAAATACAGCACAGGCTTTTAATAAGAAAAGTCTCGCGGTCAAATCGAAGGAGATATTGATTATGAGAGTTTATAACTTTTCGGCAGGCCCTTCCATGCTCCCCCTCGAAGTACTCGAAGAGGCGCAGAAAGAATTCCTTGATTTTCAGGGAACCGGTATGAGCGTCACGGAGATCAGCCACAGGGACAAAGCGTTCGCCCCCATCGTGGAAGAAGCGGAGTCGCTCATGCGCGAGCTGATGAACATTCCCGACGATTACTGTGTACTGTTTGTACAGGGCGGCGCGAGCCAGCAGTTTGCAGCCGTTCCCCTCAACCTGATGCACACGGGGAAAGCCGATTACATCGTGACGGGCAACTTTTCCAAAAAAGCCTGGCAGGAAGGCCAGATCTACGGCGAGGCAAGGAAAGTCGCCTCTTCCGAGGATAAAAATTATACATACATCCCCGACGTGGATTCGATCAAATTCAACGACGATTCCGATTACGTGCACATCTGCTCGAACAATACCATTTTCGGCACCCGCTATATCAAATTCCCCGAAACGAAAAAGCCGCTCGTGTGCGACATGAGCTCGGAGATCCTGTCCCGCGAAGTAGACGTGACAAAATTCGGCGTCATCTATGCGGGCGCGCAGAAAAACCTCGCCCCCGCGGGCGTGACCATCGTCATCGCGCGCAAAGATCTCATCGAAGACCCTCTGCCCGTCTGCCCCACCATGCTCAAATGGAAAACGCAGGCGGACAACGGCTCCCTCTACAATACGCCCCCCTGCTTCTCCATTTATATGGCGAACCTCGTATTGCGCCACCTCAAAAAGCTGGGCGGCATCAAAGAGATCAACAAGGTCAACGAATACAAAGCGGGGCTTTTGTACGATTTCATCGATAACTCTTCTTACTACACCAACAGCGTAGAAAAGAAGTACCGCTCCATCATGAACGTGCCGTTCGTCACCCCTTCCAAAGAGACGGACGAAAAATTCGTGAAAGAGGCTAAGGCCGAAGGTCTCGTGACCCTGAAAGGACACCGCCTTGTGGGCGGCATGCGCGCTTCCATCTACAACGCGATGCCCGTGGAAGGCGTGAAAAAGCTCATCGAATTCATGAAGAAATTCGAAAAGGAAAACGCCTGACGAAAAGGGCGCAACAGTGATAAGGAGAAAACGATAACCATGCCTCAGATTCTCAAATTGAATGAAATCAGCCCCGTAGCGGACAAAGAATTCCCCGCGGGCTATACCTTTGCGAAAGAGGCCGCCAACCCCGACGGTATCATGCTGCGCAGCTTCAACATGCACGAATACCCCTTGAACGACGAACTGCTCGCCGTAGCGCGCGCGGGCGCGGGCACGAACAACATCCCCATCCCCGCCTGCACGGCAAAGGGCATCGTCGTGTTCAACACCCCCGGCGCCAACGCGAACGCGGTCAAAGAGCTGGTCATCTGCGAACTGTTCCTCGGCGGCAGAAAGATCACCGACGCGATCGACTGGGTGAAGACGCTCAAAGGCACCGAGGGCGTTGGAAAAACCGTCGAAAAGGGCAAATCCAAGTTTGTCGGCCACGAGATTTCGGGTAAAACGCTCGGCGTCATCGGCCTGGGCGCGATCGGCGTAATGGTCGCGAACACGGCGGTCGATCTCGGCATGAACGTGATCGGCTATGACCCCTACCTTTCCGTCGCGGGCGCACTGCACCTCGATAACAGGGTCAGGACGGCAAGCCTTGACGCGCTCATCGCGTCGTCCGATTTCATCACCGTACACGTTCCGCTCACGCCCGACACCGAAAAGATGTTCAATACGGACACTTTCTCGAAAATGAAGGACGGCGCCGTACTCATCAACAATTCCCGCGGCGAACTGGTCGACGCGGACGCCGTGCTTGCCGCCGTGGAACGCGGAAAACTCGAACGCTACATCACTGACTTCCCTTCTGACAAGCTCATCGGCGTACAAAACATCATCTGCGTCCCCCATCTCGGCGCAAGCACGCCCGAAGCGGAGGACAACTGCGCGCAGATGGCGGCAAAAGAGCTGGTTGACTACATCGAAAACGGAAACATCACCAACAGCGTAAACTTCCCCAACGTTTGTGCCCCGCGCACGTCCGTCGCGCGCGTCGCCGTGATGCACGACAATGTCGAAGGCGTGATTTCCAAGATCACCGCCGTCATTTCCGAAAGCGGCATCAACATCGCGAACATCATCGACAAATCCAAGGGCGACAAGGCGTACATGCTGCTCGACCTCGACGCAAAAGTGTCCGACAAGGTCGTCGATGCGATCAAAAAGGTCAATTCCGTCTTCCGCGTACGCGTGTTTCAGTAATCAGAATATTTTCCGCTTTGAACCGGATTGAAAAACGCCGCCGCGCATGTTGAAGTGAACCCCAAAGTTTGGACAAAAATTTAATTAAATCGTTTGGCAATGAGTTCGGTATTGTACCGGGCTCATTCCTTTTAGTTTGAGAGAAATTCTCTTGTTGTTCCAGTAAAATATTAAATCAACTACCCATCGGATCCCCTTCCCTCATTCATTTTAATTGTTTTTACATGCGCTTTTCAGCGTTTATATTTAAATTTAAATTTATATTTCATTTATTCCCCCTCCAAATTATTATTCTGTTTCCATCATTGTAGAAAAAAGAAATATCTGCAATAACGTCCATAGAGAGCGCTCCGGTATAACCTGTATAGTTATCCGTCATCATAATTGCAACGCAAGTATTATATGTACCGCAATATTCAATGATTTTAAAGTCACCCGCAACCGCTTTCGGCGCATCGATATATTTATCGTTACGGTAATCATATGCAGCCGTATTACGAATTTCTAAAGACGTGCTTTCACTCAATTCCTGCGGTTCTTTGGGCTTAGGAGTATAATCTTCCCCCATGATCGATTCGTTATACTGCTTTCCGCCGTTATGATAATAGGCGATGCTCATCAAATCATCGCGAGTCAGCCAACCCACCTCGTAAGCTTCTTCCAATGTATAAAAAATTCCCTCAGAGCGCGGCGCACATCCCGCAACACCACAACAAAACAATACTATTGCCATTACTGCACACAAAATATTGATTACTTTTCTCATATCCGCCCCTTTCAACGTTTTATTGTCTCCTTTCTGTGCGTTCAATCGCACATCTTACAATAAAATTATAATACGGTTTGATATATCCGTCAACGCTTTATGAAAAATTTTATTTCCGCCCGATAAAAGCCAACAAAAAACGCACGGTGCTTTTCGCACCGTGCGTTTTTTGTTGTGATCTGTAAAATAATAATGCGTCAGGCCGCAACCGCGGAAAGCCCGCCGGGAGCACTGCCCATATCCTCGACATCCATGTACGAACCGAGATCGGAAGGCAAAGTCACGTCCCCCGCATAGGCCTTGACGCTGACCGTTCCGTCAGCCGATATGTTAATATAAGACGCCTGAGAAGAATTTACGTCTGCAATAGGAAGCGTCATGCCGAAATCCATGTCCAATCCCATTTGTTTGAGCTCTCCGTCTTCCGTCAGAGCCAGATAAAAATCGATCTTCGTATCGGTTTCGAACGAAGGCAACATCTCTTCGGAAACGCTGCCGCCCGCCTCTGCCACGATCAGGGCCACGATCTTTTCGAGAGATTCCTGCGTGGCACTGACTTTTACTTTCAGCCCGTCTGACGTATCGACATACACTTTAATGCTCAGCTGATCGAGCATATCCATGAATTCGGAGACATCGATCGTACCTGTAACCTCTCCGCTGCTTTCTGCCGCCATAACTTCCGCCGCATCGTCGGGCACGGGCACATAAGAACCGCCGCTCATAAGAGAGTCGAGGCTGATTTTCAGTTTCATGCCCGTCTGTACGGTGCTCATATCTATGTAGACATAAGATTCATCATTATAAAAATCAAACGATATCGTTTCGCCGTTTGCCGTAAGCGCGGCCGCGCCTGCACCTTTTACCAAACGGGATCCTGCGCCCACACCCTCTTCGACCAGGCCATAAGAGAACTGATAATCCGACTTCAGCGCTATGCTCTCCGTCGTATCTTCCGCCGCAACCGTTAAGTCGAGATCGGCGTTCATCTCCAGACCGAAATTCCACTTTCCGTCGACAGGCTCGCCGACGATCGATCCGCTCTCAAAGGCGCTCTGCACCGTGTTGAGCACTTCAGAAATCTCTTCTTCGGTCGCTTCTTGCGTGAAATTGCCGCCGACCATATTGCCGCTTTCGCCCGAATCTTTATCCTCTTTGCAAGCTGCCATAGCCGTCAAGGAAAAGACGAGCAAAATCCCGAGCAAGACTGCTAAAAATTTTTTCATATCCTTTACTCCTTATATTAATGCGAAACATTTGTTTCGTCATTCTAATTATAAAAAAGTATAAAAAATATGTCAAGGATTATACGCAACAGAAAGTCCCGTTCTGTATATCGGAAAAGATAAAATAAGTGCGCGGAGACGAAAAAGCCTCCGCGCACCCGTCAATCAGTCCATCTCGTAATGACAACCGGAAACCTGCGTGGGAGGAAAAGTTTCTCCCTCGTTCATATACACTTTGCCGATGATCTCGCCCTGCTCGTTCACGACCGTGTAAGAGCAGCTTTTCGGTACGGTATCGCCGCAATTGAGTCTCATTGCTCAACCTCCTTAAAAATAAGATACTATCAGTATGCCCGCGGAAACAACGATTATGCGCCCTTTCGCATTTTATGAAAAGATCTATAAAACGCCGCACGCGGCTGCAACGAGAGTCGCCGCTGACAGCAAAACAAGATATACGGCAAAGCACGTCAGACTTCCGCGTTTTACAAACTTCTGTACAAAGCGGATGGACAAAAAACCGCATACCGCCGCGGCGACAGAGCCGGCCGCAAGGCTGAGCCACGAGATTTCGGCCATAAACGGCGAGCCTGAAAACACTTTGAAAAGTTCTGCAACGATCGCGCCCGCAATGATGGGGATGCTCATTAGAAAGGAAAAGTCCGCTGCCTCTTCTCTGTCGGCTCCTGCCAATATACAGGCAGAAAGAGTCGTTCCGCTGCGCGAAAGCCCGGGGATCACCGCCAGCGCCTGTGCGCCGCCTGCGATCAGGGAGATTTTCGCATCGATCGGGCGCAACACGCCCCCGCGGCGCATGCGGCGCTGCGCGAGCAAAAGGAGAAGCGCCGTCAGAGCAAAAAAGAGCCACAGCCATTCTCCTCCGAAAAAAACAGCGTCGATCGCGTCGCCGAAAAACCATCCGACGGCCGCGGCGGGCAGCGTGGCGAGCAAGAGGTACCCGATCCGTTTCCGGTCCCGCCTGATCATCTCCGTGATTTTGGAAAAATAAGCGAAACAGACGGCTATCAGCGTCCCCGCATGCAGCATTACCCCGAAAAAAAGACCCCCGTCCGCACCGATGAGTTTTCCCGCGAGAATGACGTGCCCGCTCGAAGAGACGGGCAGAAATTCCGTCAGCCCCTGCACAATCCCGAGGAGCAAGGCTTTCCATAACTCCATATTTTCCTCCCCCTTGCTTGTACCTTCTGAAAATTATATGCAAAAAAAGCGGCAAACAGAACGGCTGCCCGAAATATGACTAAATTACGCAGTTTTCCTCTATTTTAAAATGCGATGCGCACTGCCTCTTTTCAATAAATTTAAAATATCTTGCAAAAAAATTAAAAATTTAGTATAATGGTCAAAAAGCGGCGGAAAACATTAAAAATGCTTGAAAAGATTTTCGGAAAAAAGTCGACGGGCGTCGTCTATATTATATGTGCGGCGTTTTTTCTGCTCGCACTCGCGGGGGCGATCGTCACTTTTATCCTGACCTATCCAAATTCGTCGCTGTATTCGCTGCTCGTGCAGGGGCTCGTCACCGCCGTTGCGCTCATCTCGATCAGTGCGCCCGTCTTCGTGCAAAAACGATTCCGCTATTACATCCCTCCTTTTATAGAGATCGCACTGTGCATATATGTTCTGCTTCTTTTCTTTCTGACGCGTTTCCATGTGAACACGGTCGTTCTCAATTCTTTTCTCCCCGCAACGGGCGGTTTCATTTTCTCTATGACGGTCTTTGCAGTGATTCATTCCGCATTGTCTAAAAGAGCACAACAAAAAGACCGCACGGCGTCGCCTCTTTTAACATCCGCATGTACGCTTGCCGCCGCTTTTGTCATGATGCTCGCCCTCGCCGCACTGTTCAGCCTTGCCGCTTATCTTGCGGATACCCCGCAAAGCTCTCGGCAGCTGTTTATGATCCAAAGCGCACATTTTATTTTAGGAAGTCTTCTGTTCTGCGTTACGGGCTATTTTTCCGTACGATCGCACAGCGAACGTTTCCGCATACACAGTTTTAAAAATATCGAACGCGGCAAATGCATCGCAACAGAGAAAAGGAACAAGACGATGTTCTCCGTCGTCGAAAATCTTTCAAAGGATCAAACCGACTATAAAAAAGTTTTTCAAAGCGCAAAAGCGCGCTATTACCTCATCCGCATCGTTTATCTTGCGGCGTATGCGGGCTACATCATCCACGCATGCATCGTATTCAGCCGCTTGGGAAACCTGGGCTATGCGATCATCTTTTTCCACTGTTCTTCTTTTTTGTTTACGTCGCTCGTTTACGTTTACGAATACATCCTGTATCGGCGCAAGATCGTCAATCAGCGGCTGCGCAAACTGAAAATCGCCAAGACGATCGCTCGCAGTTATACGCTTATCCTGATCCTCGCCGCGATGTACGTCGCCGATTACAACTACAATAAGCTCTCCGCATTTATATCGGTGGTGATGCTTCTGTTCAACCTGTGTCTCCTGTTTTATAATCTCTTCGGCAAACCTAAATACTACCCTTCCGCAAAAAATCTGAAAGCGCAACAGCTTTCTCTCCGGGCGAAAGATACGTATGAACCGTCAGACGCCGAACGAGAACAAACGGAAGCAGACAGTGTCCCTGTCGCCGATACGGACACAGGCAATACCATCGTCCCCGATACGGACGCAGACCATGCTCCCGAGCCCGATCATGCTGCCGCAGCAGACGAACATGCCGCAAAGACATGAAAAAAGCCCCGCGTTTTCGAAAAGAAAACGCGGGGCTCGTTGATTGCGGTTTTATTCGCTGATAAAATGTATCGTAACCGTCACGTCGATCTTCAGGTCTCCGAACTCATATTGTTCGCTCGTTTCTCCGATGATCGTGTTTCCGCGCACGGTATACTGTACATCGCCGATCGTCAGGACGCTTCCGACCTGCACATAGTCCACAGATGCTCCCGCCATAGTGACCTTGCCTTCCTTAAACGTCATAGACAGTCCGCTGAAAGCGGCATTTGCGGCAGTTTCGACTTCGTCCAACTGTTCCTGAGTCAGATCTCCGACCGTGCCCTCTATTTCACACCGATCGAACGTAAACGTTTTTCCGTCGACGTTCACGGCACTGCAAGCGGCAAAGACCGTCAGTGCACATGCGAGCAACACCGCTCCGACCGCAGCCATCATTTTCTTCATCAATCATTCACTCCTTCCCCCGCGATCTGTCCGCAAGGCTTTTCTCTGATTTTATTATATCGCACGATAAACATAATTGTCAAGAATAATACGATTTTTCTTTCATCCTTTTGCAAAATCTCAAACATTATAAAATCAGCCCCGAAACTTACGTTTCGGGGCGATTACTTTCTTACGGAAAAGGCGTTCAGCCTTCCAGCTTTTCAAGAAGTTTCAAATCGATGCCTTTTTCGCCGATCTTGATGATCTCGACTTTGACAACATCTCCGATATTGAGAACGTCTTCGACCTGATTCACGCGCTTGTCGGACAGGCGGGAGATGTGGATCATGCCGTCTTTGCCGGGAGCGAGCTCGACGAAAGCGCCGACCTTGGAAAGGACGCGGACGACCGAACCGATAAACATATCGCCGACTTCCGGATCGCGCGCGATCGAAAGGATGATCGCCTTTGCGCGCTCGGCGTTCTCGGTATTTTCGCCGTAAGTTGCGATGCAGACCTTTCCGTCATCGTCGATATCGATCTTGACGTTCGTCTCTTCGATGATCTTATTGATGACTTTGCCGCCGCTGCCGATAACCTCGCGGATCTTTTCGGGATCGATATTGAAGGAAATGATCTTGGGCGCATATTTGGAAAGCTCTTTGCGGGGCGCGGGAAGCACGTCGAGCATCTTATGCAGAATGAACTGTCTGCCCTCGTTCGCCTGCGCGATCGCGCGGCGGAGAATATCTTCCGAAATGCCCTTGATCTTGATATCCATCTGGATCGCCGTGATGCCCTTTTCGGTACCCGCGACCTTGAAATCCATGTCGCCGAGGAAATCTTCAAGCCCCTGAATATCGGTCAGGATCGCAACGCGGTCGCTGTTCGCGTCTTTGATGAGCCCCATTGCACAGCCCGCTACGGGAGCCTTGATGGGAACGCCCGCATCCATGAGCGCGAGAGTCGAACCGCAGACGCTCGCCTGAGACGTGGAACCGTTCGAGCTCATGACGTCGGACACCATGCGGATGGCGTACGGGAATTCTTCCGCGCTCGGCACGACGGGTTCGAGCGCGCGCTCGGCAAGAGCGCCGTGCCCGATCTCGCGGCGGCCGGGGCTCTTTAAGCCCTTCGCTTCGCCCGTGGAATATCCGGGGAAATTATACTGATGCATATAGCGCTTGGACGTCTCGTCATCCAAACCGTCCAGTTTCTGCACTTCGGAAAGGGTGCCGAGGGTGCAGGTGGAAAGCACCTGCGTCTGTCCCCTCGTGAACACGGCGGAACCATGTACGCGGGGAAGAATGCCGGTCTCGCACCAGATCGGGCGGATCTCTTTGAGTCCGCGTCCGTCGGGACGGATCCCCTTGTCCAGGATCTTCGCACGGACTTTCTCTTTCGTCAGATAATACAGGCTGTCCTTGATCTCCCGCGCCTTATCGGGATAGGTATCCGCAAAGTGCGCCAGAACGTCCTTTTCCACCTCGTCCTGCTTCTCTTCGCGCGCCTGACGGTCGTATTCTTCCAAAGCCCTGTCGAGCTTGTCCGAAGCGTACGCGCGCACGGCGGCGTCGATGTCTTCGGGAACGTGGTAGAGTTCCATCTGACGCTTGGGTTTACCGACTTCTTTCCGGATCTGCTCGATGAACGCGCACTGTTTTTTGATCTCTTCATGACCGAACAGGATCGCGCCGACCATCTCTTCGTCGGAGATCTCCTTCGCGCCCGCTTCGACCATCATGATCGCGTCTTTCGTACCCGAAAGGCCGAGGTTCAGAAGGCTCTTTTCGCGCTGCACATTGTCGGGATTGATGATATACTTGCCGTCGACGAGGCCGACCTGCACCGAACCCGTAGGCCCCGCCCACGGAATATCGGAGATGCTGAGCGCAATGGAGCTGCCCATCATCGCAAACGGTTCGGGAGGAATATTCGTATCGACGGAAAGAGCGGTTGCAATGACCACCACGTCGTTATACAGTCCCTTCGGGAAGAGCGGACGGATGGGACGGTCTATGAGGCGGGACGTAAGGATGCCCTTATCGCTCGCCCTGCCCTCGCGTTTTTTGAATCCGCCGGGGATTTTGCCGACCGCATACATCTTTTCTTCAAAGTCCACCTGGAGCGGGAAAAAGTCCATCCCTTCTCTGGGCGACTCGGACATGGTGACGTTGACCATGACGACGGTATCGCCGCAGCGCACGATGCAGTGCCCGTTCGCCTGCTCGGCATATTTGCCCGTCTCGACGATGACCTTTCTGCCGCCGACCTCCGTCTCGAACTGTCTGTAATTTTCTGTCATGTTACTCTCCTCTTTACATTGTTCTTGCGAGGGAAATTCCCTCTATTTGATAAAAGGGCCGAGCCCCTGCTCCGCCCTTCAACGCACTTATTTTCTCAAATCGAGACGCGCAATAAGATCCCTGTACCTTTCGATGTCCTTTGATTTGATATAATCGAGAAGCCCTCTCCTCTGTCCGACCATCTTCAAAAGCCCGCGGCGGCTGTGATTGTCGTGCGGATGCGATTGCAAATGCTCGTTGAGGTGGTTGATACGCTCGGTAAGGAGCGCGACCTGCACTTCGGAAGACCCCGTGTCTCCGTCGTGGCGCTTGTACTCGTTGATGATCTCGGTTTTCTTTGCTTTTTCCATTATTTTACTCCTTGGAAATTTTTTCACGCAAACAAAGCACGGCGAGGAGAACCGCTCGGCCTTGATTACGCACCTATCATATTCTAACATATTCTTTCGGGAATGTAAACTGAATTTAAGTGAAAAATTCGTTCTTCTCCGCAATTATGGCGTCGATTTTGCCAATATACGTCGGAATATCTTTCGGGGAGCCGATCCGCTCGATGCGCCCCTCATCGAAAAACACTCTCTTAGAAACGGCGTTCGCTCCGCAGGCGATGTTGTCGGAGATCTCTTCCATCACATCGACGTTGTACACGCAGGTCTTTCCGGGTTTCGTCCAGCCCGTATTTTCGGAATTTCCCGCCATGTATTTCTGTCGATACATGTAATAGGGCCTATATCCCGCCCCGTACAGTTTTTCGCGCGAATAGGCGATCATCTTTTCGATGTCGGCGACGAGGAGGCGGCTCTCCTCCTCTTTAAGTTTTGCGCCCTTTTTCAGGCAGAGACTGTGCACGGTGATATTGTCGGGCGAGAGCGCGACCGCACGGTCGATGCTCTCTTTGAATTCCGCCAAACTTTCGCCCGTAAGTCCTGCAATGAGGTCGCAGTTGATGTCGAAGCCGAACTTTTCCGCCATGCCGAAAGCGCGGTAAATATCCGCAGCCGTGTGTCTTCTGCCGATGCGCTCGAGCGTCGCGTCGCAGAACGTCTGCGGATTTACGCAGATGCGCGTGACGCCGTATTCTTTCAAAAGCGACAGTTTTGCATCGGTAAATACGTCCGGCCTGCCCGCTTCCACAGTATATTCGATCCCTGCGGGCAGGATCTTTGCCGCGGCGCGGAGAACACGTTCGAGCTGCGCCTCGTCCAAAACGAGCGGCGTGCCGCCGCCGATATAGGCGCTTTTCAGCTTGCCGATCCCCTTGCAGGCAGCGATCTCCTTTTCGAGCGCGGCAAGATAATCGCCGAGATATTTGCCCGTCTTGCCGATGTCGGCCGTGATAAAGGAGCAGTAATTGCACTTGGAGGGGCAGAACGGGATACCTATATACAGGTCGGCACGCCCCTGCTCTTTTGCGTAGATCCCTTCCTGCGCGGAAAGAATGTCGGCGACAAGCTCCGCGTTTTCGCGGCTCACGCCGAACTTTTTGAACAGGTCAAAAAAATCGCCGCCCCGCTCGCGCTCGGCATAGGCAAGTTTTGTCGGGCGGATGCCCGTGAGAGAGCCCCACGGCATCGTTTTGCCCGTTTCGGCGACGAGCGCCTTATACAGCGCCAGTTTTGCGAAGCGCTTTGCGTAACGCTTGAATTCGAGATCTCCCGAATACTCCTGCTCTTCGGCAAAACGATACTCTCTGCCGCCCGCGACGACGGTATTCACAAACTCCGCGCCGTCGTGAACAAAGTAATGCGCGACGTCGGGGATCTCCCCGTACAGCCGCGCCACATCCATCAGTTCTCCGTATAAAAAATCTGCGTTCGTCGTCAGCATATCCTCTCTCCTGCCTCTCAGAAGGCATACGGATTGTATTTGCGCTCGTCGTCCAGCGTCGTCTGCTCGTCGTGTCCGGGATACACGGTCGGGTTGCCTTCCAGCGCGAAAAGTTTGCGAAGGCTTTCCCGAAGCTGCGAAATGCTGCCGCCGGGGAAGTCCGTCCGTCCCACGCTGCGGCAAAAGAGGGTGTCCCCCGTAAACAGCGCGTCGCCGGCAAGAAAACACACCCCGCCGGGCGTATGCCCGGGTGTCGCGATCACGCGAAAAGAAAGTCCGAAAAAGTCAAGCACGTCCCCGCCGTTATAAGTAAAATCGACTAAAAAGGATGGAACGGGCACCCCTATCGCCGAGGCGAGGTTGGCGTCGGACGAAAGCAGCCGTTTTTCCTTTTCCGGGCAGCCGATCTTTGCGCCTGCCGCCTGTGCCGCCGCGCAGCCGCCGATGTGATCGAAATGCCCGTGCGTGAGTAAAACCGCATTGATTTTAATGCCCTTTTGCTCTGCGAACAGGAGCGGCTCGTTCCCGCCGCAGTCGATGAGGACGGCGTTTTTCCCGTCCTCGGTGACGATATACGAATTTGCCCGCAGAGGCCCCGCAGGCACGGAATAAATGCGCATTTACCTGTCTCCCGTTACAGCGCTACGCCTTGGTCGCCGTCCTGTACACTTCGTCGATGCGGTCGTCCGCGTCGATCTTTTTGATCAGAAGGTCGATGTCTTGTTTGCCGTTGAGGCGGACGCTCGCTTCGATCACGGCGTCTTTGTTCTTGTCGAAACGCGAATTGACCCCGGTGATGACGAGACGCATATCGCTGACGACGGACGTAAGCACCGAAAGGGCCACACCCTGATCTTTTGCCTTGATGACGATGCTCGCGACAAACCTGCCCGACGGCGCACTCTCGGACCAGGACGCGGGCAGGATCCGCCCGGGCTCTTTGTCCAGCTCTTTCACGTTGGGACAGTCCGCCCGGTGAATGACGACCCCCCTGCCGCGGGAAACGAATCCCACGATCTCATCCCCGGGGACGGGGTTGCAGCAGCCCGCAAAGCGGGTGAGAAGACCGCTCATGCCGCGCACGATGACGCCGCTCGGATCCGCAGCGCTTTCGCCGCCGCGGTAGACGGGCTGTTTGGGGATCTCCTTTTTATAAAAATCGATGAGCTTGAAAAGCACCTGATTGACGGTGACCGCGCCGTAACCCACGGACGCGAACATCTCGTCCTGGTTGGAAAAGGAGAACTTTTCGGAAACTTTGGCAAAACTCTGATCGGTGAGAATATCGGACAGCGTATACCCGCGGCGTTTCGCCTCGCTCTCGAGCATGCTCCTTCCGATCTTGATGTTCTCCTCCTTCATTTCGCGCTTGAAGAACTGCTTGATCTTGGCGCGCGCACTGGAGGATTTTACGATTTTCAGCCAGTCCCACGAAGGACCTTTGGACGAAGCGGACGTGATGATCTCCACAACGTCGCCCGTCTGCAGAACACTGTTGAGCTGGACGATTTTGCCGTTGACGCGCGCACCCGTACAGCGGTTGCCGATCTCGCTGTGGATGGCGTACGCAAAATCGATGGGCGTGGCGTCTTTGGGCAGGGAAATGACTTTGCCCTTGGGCGTAAAGACGAGAAGTTCGTTGCTGTAAAGCTCCGTTTTCAGAGACTCCATGAACTCTTTGGAATCTTTCAGCCCCCCTTCCCAGTCGAGAACTTCCCTGATCCAGGAAAGGCGCTCGGTAAAAGAGGAATCCTCCGTCTTCTTTTCCTTATATTTCCAGTGCGCCGCGATACCGAACTCGGCGATGCGGTGCATCTCGAAGGTACGGATCTGGATCTCGAACGGCTGGCCGAAGTTGGTGACGACCGTCGTGTGCAGGGACTGGTACATATTCGCCTTCGGCGTGGCGATGTAATCTTTGATCCGCCCGGGGATGGGCTTCCACTTTTTATGGATCTTTCCGAATACCTCGTAACATTCATCCACCGTATTGACGATGACGCGCACCGCCGTCAGATCATAGATCTGATCGAGCGTCTTGTTTTGGGTCTTCATCTTTTTGTAAATGGAATAAAAATGTTTGGGTCTGCCGAACACTTCCCCTTCGATATGGCTTTCGTCCAAGATGGCTTTGATCTCTTTGACGACGAAGTCGACGAATTTATGCCTCTCCTCCAATTTCTGGTGGATGTTGCCGACGAGGAACTCGTACGCTTCCGGTTCGAGATATTTCAAACAAAGATCTTCCAGTTCGCACTTGATCTGCGAAATACCCAGGCGCCCCGCGAGCGGCGTATAAATGTCGAGCGTCTCCTGCGCCATTTTGATCTGGCGCTCTTTGGAAAGAAAATTGAGCGAACGCATGTTGTGCAGGCGATCGGCCAGCTTGATGATGATGACGCGGATATCCTTTGCCATCGCGACGAAGATCTTGCGGAAATTTTCCGCCTCTTCCTCTTCGCGCGATTTGAACACGATCTTGTCCAGTTTGGTGACGCCCGAAACGAGGCGAAGGATCTCTTCGCCGAACTCGGTGCGTATATCGTCCTCCGTGACCATCGTATCTTCGATCACGTCGTGCAAAAAGGCGGCGGCGACCGTCGCGCTGTCTAAACCCAGCTCGATGAGGATCTGCGCGACCGCGCAGGGATGTATGAAATATGCCTCACCCGACGCACGCTTCTGACCGCTGTGCGCCTCTTCGGCATACCGATAGGCACGCAGGAGCAGTTCCCTGTCGGCACCCGTATAGTTTTCATAAATCATCTGCAAAACAGTGTTCATGGCCTTGTTTCCTTCAACGCGCATACCGCGCGATACAGTGCGGATGCGGACAATTCGGCCCGCCTCCCCTTAGGCAAAGAAATTTTACCGTTTTCGAAACGGATCAGCCCCAGTTCCGCGAATACTTCCGCCGCAAAGATCACTTCTTCCGCAGGATAGTCCCCCAGCGTCTCGGCAAGGGCGACGCTGTCTTCCCCCGAAGGACGGCGGCGGATGAGACGGTAGATCTCGCCCAGCGTCTCGCGCTCGGTATCCAGCCCCGCAATACTATTATAGCCGCAAAGTTCGCCGTTGACAACCACTTTTTTGCCTTCGAGCGCCGGGATATTGAAGTCTGCAGGCCTGTCGAGGAAAACCACTTCCCTGTAATAGGATAGATCCGCCGACGGGGAAGGCGACAACAGGACGGCATTGCCCACATTGGACGAGGCGAGCATGAAAAACTCGGTATCCAGCCCCGCCGCGCATTCGCGAAACTCCTCGGGCACCTTTTCCGACGCCGCGATGAGCAGCCCGTACGGACAGGCGGCACGGGCGCGGGAAATTTCACCGCGTATTTCTTCTGCGCCCATAAAAACGGGAGACACATCCGCATGCGGCCCTTTCAGCCGCAAAAGATTGTTCCTGAACAGATAATATCCGGCGTTTTTGCCCTGTTTCTGACCGCTGATCACGTCTTTCACGAGCCCGCGGACATACTCTTCGCCGCGGAAGCGCGAAACGCCGCATTCGAACACGATCTTCTTTTCCACATCCGCCTCGAGGACGGGCAGCGACCGCGCACCGCCGAACCAGACCAGTTCCAGCCCGTTCGCCTTCATGACGAGGTGCGAAGACCCGTCTTTGAGCGGCCGCGCATGCAAGCTGCCCGCCTGCATCACGAACAGAGGCTTGCGGTTGCCGACGCCGCACGGTTCGAGGCGTTCCAATTCTTTCGCGAGACGCAGATCAAACGGAAAATCTGCCTCTGCCGCAACGATCAGCGAAGGGATAAAATCTTCTCTCTCGTAATTTTCGTCCAGGTAACGGCACAGGGCGGCACGGAAAGCGGAGAAATTCTCTTCTTTTACCCGCACCCCCGCGGCTTGTGCGTGCCCGCCGAATTCTTCGAGATACTGCGCACAATTTTTGAGCGCCTCATAGATGTTGATGTTTTCGATGGTGCGCGCGGAGCCTTTCAGGCTGTCGCCGCTTTTTACGAAAAGAATGGCGGGGCGGTTGAACTCTTCCGAGATCTTCGCCGCAACGATCCCGACAAGCCCCGTACTCCAGCTTTCGTCATACAAGAGGATGGCGCTGTCGTACGCGAGCCCTTCCCTCTCGATCTTCTCCTTCGCACTGCGGTACACTTCATCGCAGACAAGCTGGCGTTCCGCATTATAGCTGCCGAGTTTTGACGCCAAATCGTAAATTTCCGGCTCACTCTCGCTCGTAAACAGGCGGAGCGCACAATTTGCGTCCCCCATCCTGCCCGCCGCGTTGATGCGCGGCGCGACGGTGAATGCGAGTGCCTGCGCGTTGATTTCGTCTTTTTTGGACGCGAGCAGATGTCTGAGCGCGGAGCGCGGCCGCCTGTTGATAAGCCGAAGCCCTTCGCTCACGATGTCTCGGTTTTCCCCGACAAGCGGAACGCTGTCCGCGACCGTCGCAACCGCAGCAAGATCGAGAAGGGAATACGCCTTTTCCCCGATCAACGCGCAGGCGACCTTGAACGCGACGCCCGCGCCGCACAGATTGTCGTAAGGATAATCGTCGGCGAGTTTCGGGTTGACGATCGTGCAATCGGGCAGAACATCGGGCAGCTCGTGGTGATCGGTCACGACCACGCGCACGCCGCGCGACTTGATATATTCCACCTCTTCGCGATTGCTGATACCGCAGTCCACCGTAATGATGAGATCGGGCGCCGACTCGTCGATGAGTCGGCCGAGCGCCGCTACGCTCATGCCGTAACCGTCGGCGCGTTCGGGGATATGCGCAAAACAGTGCGCACCGTACCGTCTGAGCGCCGAAATCAGAATGGATGAGGCGCATATGCCGTCCGCATCGTAATCGCCGAAGACGAGAATCGCGCCGCCGCTGCGTTTGGCAGAGTCGATCTCGGAAACCAACTCCTTCATTCCGCGCATGAGAAAAGGCGACAGAAGATTCTCTTTGGAAGGCGAGAGAAAATGCGCCGCCTTTTCGGCGGTGTCGATCCCGCGCGCAAAGAGGATCTTTGCCGTAAGTCTGCCGATGCCGCACGCTTTTGCGAGCGCATCGACGTTTTCAAGTTGTCTTTCGGAGAATTGACACTCCTCGACGATCTTTTTCATAACAAACGATCATCATTCCGCTTTATCTGCGCGGAACGGAATAAAAAGAAAAGGCGGGTCACGCGGGCCCGCCCTGTAAGATTCTCAGATCAGGCATTGCCCGCAGATTCTTCGGGACGGTTGCCTTCGACCTTTGCGTTTTTCTTGTTCGCTTTTTCGGACGAATAATCGTACCGCGCCTTGCGGGCGCGCGCCGCATCCGATTTCTCTTTGATGAGAGTGTAGATCGTCGGAGAAAGCACCAGCGACGAATAGGTGCAGGCGATGACCGCGACGAGCGCTGCGATCATGAACGAGAACAGATCGAACCCGGCGATGATGCCGACGACGGCCAAAACGACGATGGCGGCCGCCGCCAATATCGAGGCGATAAATACCCCTTTGCGGCTCTCGCGGACGGAAAGCTCGATCGCATCCTTTGCGGAAAGATCTTTCCGCTCATCCAAACGGAAATCTTTGCGCATTTTCCCGAACACTTTGAGGTTCAGGAACATCGAGAACAGCATCGCAAACACCGCGACGCAGACGAGCGGCGCACCCGCGGGGATGCGGCAAAGCGCGACGACCGCGAGCGTGAGCAGAACGTCGTGTACAGCCGCTATGAGCGACGTGACGCCCATGCCAACCTTGAAACGGATCGCAACATACGCGAACAACAGGACAAGGACGACCGCAGCCGCGATCGCAGCGCGCCATACCTGCTCGTAATGTGCGGCATACACTGCATTGTGATAGGTTACGGAAATATCCGCGATCTCGCCGTAGGTGCGGCCGGTATCGCCGTACGTTTCCGTTGAAAGAGTACTTTCAAGCCCCTCGACGAAAGTCCCCATTTCTTCATCGCCAACGATCTCGGAGAGGATAAATTCAAGATGAGGATCCGTGCCCGCAAAATCGGAATACGAAACGTTTCCGACAGCATATTTCCCTTCGATCTCGCCGAGGCAGAGCTCTTCGAGCGAAGAACGGAACGCCGAATCGGTCGCCATATAGCCGTTGTCGGCAACTTCGACCGAGGTATAATCCTGCGTTGTAGAATCGGTGTTGAACCCGAGGAAACCGAACAGAAACGCGCCCGCCACGATCAGCACGAGACTGATGACAAGGCACATGAGAAGGCATTTTTTTGTGGAAAGTTTAGTCATCTTCCGTTTCCTCCCTCTTGAACCCCACAAAGGCGATCCTGCGCCTTTCGTTTTTCGGCTGCGCCATGAACATATAGAGATAGAAGCGGGTCACGAGCAGCGTACACACCGCCGAGATCGCAATGGCGAGCGTAAAGACGAGTGCCATATAGCGCACGGCTGCTGTCGCGATAAGATAGAACGCGAGCCCCGCGATCACAAGGATCGCATGCACGTCGATCGTAAAAGCGAGACTGTTCTTATACCCCGATTTGATGGACGAGGTGAGCGTTTTGCCCGTGGCAAACTCTTTTCTGATATTGTTGAACGCGTAGTAATTGCAGGACACCATGATCGCGGACGCCAGCAGGATCGCAAGCACGCCGCCGAGCGTGAGCTGAACGGCGGGAATGAGCGAAATGCAGGCGATGACAGCAAGCGCATAGGTGATAAACCCGTACGTGTGCGCCAATCCCATCCCCTTGAACTTGATCAGGGAGAACACGAGCATGGCGAGAGCGAGAACGCCGATGCAGATCGCGACGACGAGCGCCGTGTGTTCACCGAGCGTAGGAGACATTTCATAATAAGAGGGAGATTCAAACCCGAGATCGAACGTGCCTCCGTCCCTGATCACGCAGTTGATGAGGGTGGCGATCGTCTCCGCCGATTCCTGCGTATAACCGCCCGTGATATAAACATCCATCTCTTCGCTCACAGTGGCGCTCAGCAATGTATGATCGCCGAGAAGGACATTGAGCGTGGTGCTGTCGGAAGATGACAAAGTGCTCGTAAGTTCGCGGAACGCCTCCTGCCCTGCCGACGTGAAATTGATGACGACGGCATAACCGCTGTCTCCGGCGTTCGAAGTGCTCGCACTGCGGATATTCTCGCTCGTTCCGTCCATCTCAGCCGTGCCGGACGCCGTAGACGACGTCGCATCGGTAAAGAGAAGCTCGCCCGAATACGCAAAGGTCTGGAACATGCTCTGCGCAACGGCATCGGCCTCCGCATCATCGTGATCAAGAGCGGGAACTTCTACACGGATGGTATAATCGTCCTGCAGACGGACCGAATAATCGCTCAGCCGCCTCGCCTCGAAACGAGATTTAATCGCCTCGTATGCGCGATCGAAATCGTCTTGAAAGGACTGCAGGACAGTGCCGTTTTCCAAAAATTCATTGGAAAGATAGATCCCCTTGTACGGAGTATACTCTTCCGCCGGATCATCTACAGACCCGGAACCGCTGTCCCCGTTTTCCAAAGCATATTCATACTCCGCTTCAAGCATCTCGTATTCCGATTTGGAAATGACACCCTCGGGATAATAGACCGTATAATATCCGTCTCCCAAGTCACTTCCCAAATCGACGATGCTCAGGAGCGAATTGAACCGATTGACGTTGGACACATAAAATGTAGGCGTTATGCTCAGGAAAAGCACTCCTGCAAGCACGATCGTAATGAGTACGATCAGCACTACCGATTTCTTTTTGCCCATTGCCTCCTCCTGCAACTAAGTAAAGTTTCGCCCGCCCAAACGGCCCCGAAAGGCTTGTCCTTCGGCCGTTCATGGCAAAGCGGCGTATTTTTTCCGAAAACAAGAAATATACCCATTTATTATAGTAAAGTTTGCCCGTTTAGTCAAGTGTAAATTATCGTTTTTTTTCGGTTTTTACCTTATTATCATAATTTAGACGGAGATTTTTCCCGAAGAATAAGCCGCCGCGAGACGGACATATTCGAGGGCATTGTCGAGGATGGATCTTCTCTCCTCGTCCGTTACGGTACGGACGATACGGTACGGATTTCCGAACACGACGCTGCCCGCGGGGATCTCTTTATTCTGCGGGATGAACGTCGCGGCGCCGACGATGCAGTTTTCGCCGATCTTCGCCCCGTCCAAGATGACCGCGCCCATGCCGATGAGAGAATTGCTGCCGACCGTGCAGCCGTGCACCACCGCATTGTGCCCGACCGTCACGTTATCGCCCAGAACGGCGGGTTTTCCGTACCCGACGTGAACGGTCGCGTTGTCCTGTACGTTCGTGTTCCTGCCGATCCTGACGGGAGCGATGTCGCCGCGGATACAGGCTCCGCACCACACGCTGGCGCCCTCGCCCAGCGTCACGTCGCCCGCGACGTACGCGCGCTCATGTACGAAAGCGCCCTCGGCACGCTTCGGGCTCATCTTTTCTCTTCCTCCGCTTTTCTGACGGCGAGGATGTGCATTCCGTTTTCGATGCGTTTTCTCATCATTCGGCAGGTGATCTCGTAAGGCTCGTCGATGTCGCCGTTGAAATGATAATTGTTCGCGCTGCAGCCGCCGCTGCAAATAAATTTGGCAAAACAGCCGTCGCATTTTTTGCGCGTGAACAGGCAGGAATTTTTGAATTTGTTGCGGAGCGCTTCGTCGAGTTTCCCCTCGAACACGCTGCCCATGCGGAACTCCTTGTCTCCCGCAAACTGATGGCAGGGATAAATGTCGCCGTTCGGCAGAACGGAAAAATATTCGTTACCCGCCCCGCACGCGCTCACGCGTTTGGAAAGGCAGGGCCCGCCGTCCAGGTCGACGTTGAAGTGGAAAAAGTTGAATCCCTTGCCTTCCGCCTCGCGTTTCAGGTAGGCGTCGCACAAGCGGTCGTACTCGGCGCAGATCTCGGGGATCATCTCCTTTGTGATCCACAAATCCGGAATATCCGTCACTACCGGCTCCATCGAAATGCTGTCAAACCCGTTGTCCGCAAGGAAGAGCACATCCTTCGAAAAATCCAAGTTTTTGGATGTAAAAGTCCCGCGGACATAGTAATGTTTGTCCCCGCGGATCTTTACGAAATTTTTGAGATTTTCGATGACCAGATCGAAACTCCCCTTTCCGTTTGCGGTCTTTCTGACCGCGTCGTGGACTTCCTTTCTCCCGTCGATGCTGAGGACGACGTTCTCCATCTCTTCGTTGAGAAAGTCCGCCACGTCGTCTCTGAGCAAAAGCCCGTTGGTCGTGAGGGTGAACAGAAATTTCTTGCCGCGCTTTGCCGCCTGCTCTTTGGCATAATACACCGTCTGTTTGACGACGTCGAAGTTCATGAGCGGTTCGCCGCCGAAAAAGTCAGTCTCCAGAACTTTTCTGTCGCCCGAATTTTCGATGAGAAAATCGATCGCCTTTTTCGCCGTTTCAAGGCTCATAAACTCGCGCTTGGCGTGGTATGCCCCCTCGTCGGCAAAGCAATAGCGGCAGCGCAGGTTGCAGTCGTGACAGATGTGCAGGCAGAGCGCCTTGACTTCGTTCGACTTGGGCGGCCACACCTTGACCTCTTCTTTGAAGAGAAGCCCCTGTTTTTCCAGTTCGGCAAAATCCGCCTCGTACTCCGCGCGCTCTTCGGGCGTCACGCAGGACGTGTCGACCGCCTCGCCCAGTTTTTCGCGCATGAGAAGAGCGCCCTTTTCGTCGCATTCGTGCAGAGAAGAGCTGCCCGTATCGAATATATAATAATGATCCTGATAATGAAAGACGTGAACCATGAAATCTCCTGTATGTTTTACGGTGATCCCCGAAAGGCATCCGAAACAAGCAAAGAGGCACCCGCGCGCGGCGCGGGTGCTTTTCCCTTTCAGGGCAAAATTAAAGAGCAGCCGAACTGCCCCTTAACTTGATCAGTTATTCTTTTCGGGATTATCTTCTCTCTGGATCCTTTCGCAGGACTGATTTCCGACCGTGCAGCTGGTCTTGCAGGCGGACTGGCACGTGCTCCTGCACTCGCCGCAGCCGGTGATCTTTCTTTCCTGAGGGCGGGCTACCGTCTTGATCTTGTTCATAGTCAATAATCTCCTTTCGTTCTCTTTTATTCAATTATAATATAAGAAGGAAAAAATTGCAAGCGTTTTCCGCACGCCTGCGCGGTTGCTTCCAAAAAATATATGTACCGATTCAGTTCCTTCCCCTGGCTGCCGCCGCGATCAGTGCGCTGATGCCGCCCGCCGCCGCGCCGAAAAGAAGATCCAGAAGGTTCATCCAGCCGAAAGAAATGCTTCCCGCGATGACGGCGAACAAAAAATAAGTGACAAGCGCCACGATCGCGCCGCACAAAAGCCCCTTGAAAAACGCCCTGCCCGGGCGGATGCAGAAAAAACAGCCGATGAACACGGCGACGAATTTAATGACCTGATTGACGGGCGTGATGACGGACGACGGCAAAGAAAACAGTTTGATCGCCAGAGCAAAAACCAACACCGCCGCAAGCGTGAAAATGACGGCGATGCAGGCCCCCTTGCCGATCTGGGCGGCGCCGCCCGAACCTCTTCCTGACATAAAACAAGACCTCCGCACGATTTACTTTATCGTATGCGGAGGTCCGTGCCTTTATGATTTATTTATCCGAATCGCTGTCAGAACCCGCGTCCTTGTCCGCCTCTTTGTCCTCGGCGGATTTTTCTTCCGCAGGAGCCTCTTCGGAAACAGGCTCCTCTTTTTCGGGCTCTTCCGCCTTTTCCGGAGCCTGCTCGGCAGGTTCGGGTTTTGCGTCCGTCTGATAGATCGCCTGCTTGTCGAACTTCAGGTAGCTCACTTCGCCGCCGTCGCTCGTGCCCGTTTTCAGAACGAAAGTATTCTCCTCGTCGTCGATCTCGACCACTTCGCCGCAGATGCCGCCGATCGTTTTGACCTTGCTGCCCGGTTTGATGGCATTGATCGTGTCGTTGAAGTTTTTCTGTTTTTTCTTATTGCTGATGTAAGACCAAACGAAAAACGCAACCAGCAGAACGACGATCACGCCGATAAAGACGTAAGAAACAACGTTGCTCGCCAAAAGATTATAAAACATTGAATCGATCTCCTTGCTTGATTTGAATCGTACTTCCCTTTAATATTAACTTTTTTGCGCGTTTTTTGCAACTGTTTGACAAAGGCTAAATCAATTTTTCGCCAAATTTTAACGCAAACGACTTTATTCGCCGTACTTCGCGTAAAATTCTTCGCGGAATTCTTTCAGCCCGCCTTCCAGAATCGCGCGGCGAAGCCCGCGCATGAGACGGTTGAGGAAAGTAATGTTGTGCAGGGAAAGAAGCATGGACGCAAGCATTTCCCCTGCGTTGACCAGATGCCTGAGATACGCCTTGGTATAATGTTTGCAGCAGTAGCAGTCGCATTCGTCGTCGAGCGGCGTAAAGTCCTCTTTATAGACGGCGTTCCGCACGACCACTTTGCCTTTGGAAGTGAGCGCGGTGCCGTTGCGCGCAACGCGGGTCGCAAGCACGCAGTCGAACATGTCGATGCCGCGCATGACTCCCTCGATCAGGCAATCGGGGCTGCCCACCCCCATCAGATAGCGGGGAACGTCTGTCGGCAGGACGGGCTGAATGGCGTCCAGCATCTCGTACATGAGCGGTTTCGGCTCTCCCACCGAAAGCCCGCCGATGCCCAGCCCGTATTTTGCGAAAGGCTTGGCCGCCTCTACGCTCGCGAGCCGCAGATCTTTGTAAAAATTGCCCTGCACGATGGGAAAGAGCGCCTGCTCTTCATTTTTATGAGCGGCGGCGCACCGCTCCAGCCAGCGCACCGTCCTGTCCAGCGCGCCCGCCGCATACCGATGATCCACGCCGTATTCGCTGCATTCGTCGAACTGCATGATGATATCGGCGCCGAGCGCGTTTTCGATCTCCATCACCTTTTCGGGCGTGAAAAAGTGTTTACTGCCGTCGATGTGCGAATTGAACCACACGCCCTCGTCCTTGATGTTGTTGAGTTTTGCGAGCGAAAAGACCTGAAATCCGCCGCTGTCCGTCAGGATCGGCCTGTCCCAGTTCATGAACTTATGCAGCCCGCCCGCCTTTTTTACGATCTCGTAACCGGGGCGCATATAGAGGTGATAGGTGTTCGCGAGGATGATCTGCGAACCCGCCTCTTTCAGATCGCGCGGCAAAACGCCCTTTACGGTCGCCTGCGTGCCGACGGACATATAGACGGGCGTCTCGATGTCGCCGTGCGGCGTATGAAAGATCCCCGCGCGCGCGCCCGTCTCGGGATCCGTTTTTATCACTTCGAATGAAAATTTTTCTGTCACTTGGTTTTCGTCCTTTTGCGGATATAAGCTGCCGCCCTGAGCGGCGTATTCTCTATTCTTCGAGCAAAGCGAGGGCCGCAGCGTACTTTTTACGGAGAGCGAGCGCCCTCTCATACAGCGGCGAATCCTTCGACATCCTCGATATGTCGGAATTGTGTTTCAGGTCTTCGATCTTCACAGCTCTCGCGATCGGATTTTTCTTGATCTTTGCGACGTAGTCCATATAATCGTCCTTCGGGTCGTGCGTCAGAAGGCGCAGCGCCCCGATGATCTCCGGCGGAAATTCCTTTGCAAGATCGTCGAGCGTGACAGCCGTATCTTCCGCGACGTCGTGCAACAGCGCAGCGCAGGCCGTCGCCTCGTCCTTCATCTGTTCCGCTACATGATACGGATGAAAAATATACGGCATACCCGCCTTGTCCCTCTGCCCCATATGCGCGTTGTAGGCAATTTCTGCCGCGCGCTTTGTCAGCGGCGTGTAGATCATATTGTCGCCTCCCGAATATGAATTTCGCTTTATTCAAGCGCAAATGACAGTAAATTGTATCGCCGCAACGCAGAGATGCGCCGCTTATCTTCCGGCCGCCCCGTCAGAAAAGTTGCCCCGTTATGAGGATCGGAGAAGATTGCCTCTTTCTATAAACGAGCAAGAGCAGGAGAGTGCGCAAACGACGACGGGAGCGTACACAGACGTACGTGACCAAGGCGTGCGCAAACTCGACGAACTATTGCGACGTTTAGAGGATGAGGCACGCGTCGCCGAAGCTGAAAAACCGATACCTCTTCTCCACCGCTTCCTTATACACGGCAAGGCACTGCTCCCGCCCCATCAGGGCGGAAACGAGCATGATCAAGGTACTTTCGGGCAGGTGGAAATTGGTAATCAGCGCGTCGACGCACTTGAATTTATACGGCGGATAGATGAAAATCGACGTATCGCCGCTGCACGGGCGCAGAAACCCGTTTTCGTCCGCGACCGTTTCCAGCGTGCGCACGGAGGTGGTGCCGACGGCGATGACCCGCCGCCCCTCGCGCTTGGCGGCGTTGACGATTTCCGCCGCCTCTTCGCTCACGCAGTAGTATTCGGAATGCATGACGTGGTGGGTGAGGTCTTCTTCTTTGACGGGTCGGAAGGTACCGAGGCCGACATGGAGCAGAACCTCCGCAACCTGTACCCCCATCCTCTTGATTTCGTCCAGAAGCTCGCGGGTGAAATGCAGGCCCGCAGTGGGCGCGGCGGCGGAGCCGTCCGTCTTGCAGTATACCGTCTGATAACGGTCTTTGTCCTTCAGTTTTTCGTGGATGTACGGCGGGAGCGGCATGGAGCCGACGCGGGAAAGGATAGCCTCGAACACGCCGTCGAAATGAAAATCGACGATGCGCTCGCCCGTTTCCGTCCTGTCTTTGACGGTGAGGGAAAGCTCTTCGGAAACGACGAGTTCGGTGCCGACTTTCGCTTTTTTGCCCGGCTTTACGAGCACTTCCCATTCGGTGAGGTCGCGCCTTTTCAAAAGCAGGACTTCGACCTTGCCGCCGTTCTTCGTGTAGGCGTACATGCGCGCGGGCAGGACCTTTGTGTTGTTGACGACAAACACGTCGCCCGGCTTCAAATATTCTTTGATGTCGCGGAAAATGCGGTGTTCCGTCTTGCCCGTCTTGCGGTCGTAGACCAAAAGGCGAGAAGAATCGCGCGGCTCGGCGGGAGTCTGCGCGATGAATTCTTCGGGCAATTCATAAAAATAATCGGATTTTTTTAACATTTTGCAAACCTTATTTGCCTGTATTTTGCAATTTTTCGACGAATGCGAACGGCTTTGCGGTGAGCTGTACCCACGCGGGGCGGAACCCGCATGCAAGCGCGTTGCACACCGAAGGCAGATTCGACCACGCCGCGCAATAGAATGGCACCTTGCCGCGGGAGAAAACTTCGAGGGCAAGGCGGGACGTTACCGCCTTCGCCAGTCCCCGCCGCCTGTATGCGGGCAGAACGTCTATACCGATCTGCCACATAGTTCCGCAGTCAGCGCTCGCCCCCGCGAGCGCGGCGAGCGTTTCCCCGTCGTAAGCGCCCACGCAGAGAACATCGTTTTGCCTTCGGTCGGAGCACAGCGCGTTGCTCCATTGCGGAAGGTACAGCCCCGCAAAATCCGCAGGCAGTAAAACACGCAACTCCAACGCGCCCGGCTGTGCGCGCAATAAATTTACATCGGGCAGAAAATACTCCGCCTGAAAGCAAGTTTTTAAGCCGAACGGCGCGAGCATTTTATCCAATTCGTGCAGAGCGGGCGTTTCGAAACAATGCGCCGCAGGATATTTCGCAAGATATGCACGGGCAACTTCCCGCAAGTCCTCGCGCACGCAGGCGACAACATTGCCGCCGTAAGAGGTGAGATCGAAACTGTACGGCTCAGTAAGATACGCGCGCCGCCCCGCATTGTCTCGGGAAACGGTTATAACGCTTTCCCTTTTCGTAAAATCCTCGGGCGCACAGCAGGAGTCGATCGCCGACTGTTCCAGCGCAATGCGCCAAATATCCGTATTTGTCAGCATAGCAGAATTTGCACAAAATTTAATAATCAACTGCGCGTTCCAAAATCGCATTTTTGGAAAAGCGCACTCGATTTGTCGCATACCTGCGACCTGAGCGGGTGAAGTTGCGCGATTCTATAATAGGTGTGCCCCTATATATCGCGCAACGAGGGCAGAGCCCTCCAATCGCAGAAAATCGCAGGCATCAGCTTGCCGAGATTTTCGCGAGCTATTCGTCATCAAACATGGACGTCTGTACCCTCTGTTTTTCGCTCATCTTCACGCCCATATGCTCATATGCGCCCTTCAGGCATATTCTGCCGCGCGGCGTGCGCGCGATGAAACCGAGCTGCATCAGGTACGGCTCGTACACGTCCTCGATGGTGTTCGCGTCCTCATTGATGGTCGCAGCGAGCGTTTCAAGGCCCGCGGGACCGCCGCCGAACTTTTCAATGAGCGCGCGCAGAAGGCCGCGGTCGGTATCGTCCAGTCCCAACTCGTCGATATCCATCTTTTGCAGGGCATATCGCGCGTCGGCAAGCGTGATGCTTCCGTTTCCCTTGACGGCGGAAAAATCGCGCACGCGCTTCAAAAGGCGGTTGCAGATGCGCGGCGTGCCGCGGGAGCGGCGGGCGATCTCGCGCGCGGCGTCCGGTTCGATAGAAATGCCGAGCGTCTTTGCCGAACGGGTGACGATCTCGGCAAGTTCTGCGGGCGTATACATTTCAAGGCGGCACAGAACGCCGAAGCGGTCGCGCAGGGGCGAGCCGAGCATGCCCGCCTTGGTCGTCGCCCCGACCAAGGTAAAATGCTTTAAGGGGAACCGCAGGTTTTTTGCCGAAGGCCCCTTGCCCACGATGATGTCGAGCGCGTAATCCTCCATGGCGGAATACAGAATTTCCTCCACCGAATGGTTGAGGCGGTGGATTTCGTCGATGAACAGAACGTCCCCCTCGTTGAGATTGGTGAGGATGGCGGCGAGGTCTCCCCCGCGCTCGATAGCGGGGCCGCTGGTGAGTTTGATCTGCACGCCCAGCTCGTTCGCGATGATGTGCGCGAGCGTCGTTTTGCCGAGCCCCGGAGGGCCGTACAAAAGGACGTGATCGAGCGGCTCTCCGCGCATTTTTGCGGAAGATATATAGACGCCGAGATTCTCCTTGACCTTGGACTGGCCGACATAATCGTTCATCGTCTTGGGCCGAAGGGCGTTTTCCTCTACGTCGTATTCCCCCTTCGTACTCATGACGAGGCGGTCGTTTTCAAACCCGTTTTCGATCTCGTCTTCAAAGCTCATCGCTCACCTCCGCGCCGCAGGCGCCCTTCACATGCTCCTGAGAGCCGCCATAATGATCTCTTCCATGCTCTCCGCGCCGCTCTCTTCCGCGCGTCTGACGGCGCGCACGCTCTCCGCGCGGGTGTAACCGAGGGACATAAGGCCTACCACCGCGTCTTCCTCTTTGTCGGTGATCTTTTCGGCAGGTTCGGGAGTCTTTGCCCCGCCCGCAACAGTCGTATCCGACGCCGCAACTTTTTCGCGAAGTTCCAGAATGATGCGCTCAGCCGTCTTTTTGCCCAGCCCTTTGGCTGCCGTCAACTTTTTCACGTCGGAATTGGCAATGGCGACGGCAATATCGTTTATGTTCATAGACGAAAGGATCGCGATGCCCATTTTCGGCCCGACGCCCGAAACGGAGATGAGTTTCTGGAACATCGATTTCTCTTCGGGCGATACAAATCCGAAAAGGGAAACGCCGTCCTCTTTCACTTGCAGATAGGTATACGCTTCCCCCTGCCCGTCCGAAAGCAGTCTTGCGTACAGCGCACCCGAACAGAGAATCTCGTAACCGATCCCGCTATTTTCGAGGAGCACCGTCCCCTCGGACGAATAGATCACTTTGCCTTTGATATAGCCGATCATAAAAATCTCCGCATCCCGCGCCCTTGCGCGGCGTATTTTTCATTTTCTGCCGCCGGTTACGCGGCTCAGATCGAATACAGGCCGGAAAGCCTGGAAGTGTGCGCGTGACACAGCGCGACCGCGAGCGCGTCCGCCGCGTCGTCGGGACGGGGGATGCCTTTCAGCCGCAGCAAATTGGCGGTGACGAGCTGTATCTGCTTTTTGTCCGCCTTGCCGTAACCGGTGAGCGCCTGCTTGATCTGCATGGGCGTATACTCGAAGAGCCTGCCGCATTTTTTGATGCATGCCAAAAGCGCCACGCCGCGCGCGTGCGCCACCGCGATGCCCGTCGTGATGTTTTTGGAAAAGAACAGTTCTTCGACCGCGACCTCTTCGGGGGCGAACTTGTCCAGCACGCGATTGATCCCCTCTTCCAGGATCGCAAGGCGAGTGGGCAGCCGTTCCTGTTTGGGCGTGAGTACCACGCCGTAATCGACGGGACGCACGTTTCCGTTTCCGTCTTTTTCCAAAATCCCGTAGCCCAGCGTGGCGAGACCGGGATCGATCCCTAAAATAATCAAAATAAAAACTCTTTTTTATAAAATAACTTGAATTTTTTTTTAAAATGTATTAGAATAGAGACGATACAGGATAAGGGCGGAAAAACATGCCCGACCGGGCGCCTCCTCTTCCTATCTATTTTACGGTTTTAACGGCGATAAGTCAATTAAAATCGATCGAAAAAAATCATGGAGATCCTTTAATATGAAATTGTGGGAAGGAAGATTCACCGAACCGAGCGCGAAAAGCGCAGATGATTTCAACCAGTCGCTCTCTTTCGACTATAAACTTTACTGGCATGATATTCTTGCGAGCATCGCGCATGTCAAAATGCTCGGCGAAACGCAGATCATCCCCAAAGAGGATGCCGACGCCATCAGCGACGCGCTCGTCAATATCCTCGCCGACATCGAAAAGGGCAACCTGACCATCGAGGGCGCGGAAGACATCCATACTTTCGTGGAAAACGAACTGGTCAAACGCATCGGCATCAAGGGCAAAAAGATGCACACCGCGCGCTCGCGCAACGATCAGGTGGCGACCGACCTTCGGCTGTATGTGAAGGACAGCATCGTAAACATTTCCAATCACATCAAAACGCTGATCACGACCCTTTTGGACATTGCAAACAACAATGTTCAGTACATCATGCCCGGTTACACGCACATGCGCAAAGCGCAGCCCGTATCCGTGGCGCAGTACATAAACTCTTACAGCGAGATGTTCCTGCGGGATCTCGAGCGCTTTACCGACTGCTATAAACGCACCGACGTGATGCCCCTCGGCAGCTGTGCGCTTGCGGGGACGGACTTCCCCATCGACAGGCGCATGACGGCGGCGCTCCTCTCCTTCTCCGAGATCTCGCAAAACTCCATCGACGCCGTATCCGACAGGGATTTCGTCGCCGAGTATATTTTCTGCTGCTCGACGGTGATGGCGCACCTTTCCAGGTTCTGCGAAGACCTTATCATTTACTCCACGGACGAATTCGGGTTCATCGACATCGCGGACGCCTATTCGACGGGCTCGTCCATCATGCCGCAAAAAAAGAACCCCGACATCCCCGAGCTTGTGCGCGGCAAAACGGGCCGCGTATACGGCAGCCTGATGTCCATCCTCACCGTCATCAAGGGCATCCCCACCTCTTACAACAAAGACCTGCAGGAGGATAAAGAGGCGCTCTTCAACGCGGAAGAGACGGTGCTCAACTGCCTGAGCATCTTTAACGAACTTTTGCAGAACATCTCCTTCGACACGAGGAAAATGCGCTTTGCCGCGGCAGGCGGATTCTCCACCGCGACGGACGTTGCAGATTACCTCGTTCAGAAAGGCATGGCGTTCCGCGACGCCCACGCCGTTACGGGACAGATCGTCAGGCACTGCATCGAAAACAACAAGACACTCGACAAGCTCGACCTGTTCGTCTATCAGAATTTTTCCTCCCTCTTCGACGAGGACATCCTCTCGCGCGTGCGCGTGAACAAATCGGTCGAGGCGAGGAAGGTCGTCGGCGGCAGCGCGCGCAGCGCCGTCCGCGAAAATATCCGTTCCATCACCAGAAGGCTGAACAGGATGTTCAAAGAATAAAAAAACCGGTAAAATACAGCCCCGCGCTCCCATCGGCGAGAGTGCGGGGCTTTTTTTGCGGGAAGACTGCAACAGTCTTTCACGCCGCGCCCTTCCGTATGCGGAAGGGCGCATTTTTTGATCGTCGTTGTTTCATTGATTGAAAATGACTTTTTCGCTCTTGAACATCTTGGTGAGCAAAAAGACAAGCAGGACGATATAGACCAGATTGCTGACGAGCGTGATGACGAGGCTGACCCAGGAAAATTGCAGGGAAAAGATCTGCGCCATGACCTGCACGCAATTATAGACGGGAATGAGGAACGCCGCGGGCGCAGAAGTCGTAAAGAGCATGGTCGAGATCCCGACCAACATCACGACGATCATCAGCGGAACGGAAAGAGAGGCCGCCTCTTTGACGCTCTTGGCATAAGACGAGATGATCGAAATGAGCGAAACGATGATGAGCACGGCCGAAATCATGACGGCGAACAGCGCAAAATACTGTCCCACCGAATACGAGCCGAGCGCCGAACCGATACTGCCGCCCATGAGTCTGGGCATGGACAGAAAAGTCCCGATAAAGGAGCTGATCGCCGACAAAGAGGAGATGACCGACAGCGAAACGATCTTTCCGATAACGAGCTGGCTGCGCTTGATCGGGGTCACAAGCAGGGTTGCGATCGTGCCGCGCTCCTTTTCTCCCGCGATTGACTCGGGCGCAATGCCCATACAGCCGCTGTACAGGAAGGTCAGGATGAGGAAAGGCAAAAGCATCGCGTAATAAGACGCCTCCGCCTGCTCCGCGCTCGTCAGATCGCCGCCCGCCGAAATATTGACGTCGAAACGGTTGCTGGCCTGATCTTCAAGCACGTCCAAAATCGCCGAAACCGCGCTGAAAGCACTTGAAGAGGAAACGGACGAAGAATCGTACCATATCTCCACGTTGGGCGCCCCTCCCACGGGCGAAAACTCCCCTTCCGTCAGGAGCGCGTCGAAGTTTTCAGGAAAAACGATGAGAAGATCGAGCGAACCGGAACGGATCTCCTCTTTTGCAGAGTCGATCCCGTCCTCGCCGATCTCGGTAAAGGCAAAAGAACTTTCCTCCCCTTCGGGATCTGCGACCGCTGCAAACACGGAAGAGGGATGGACGACTTTTGCCGAGTACGTCTCGTTCGAATCGTAAAATACGCTGCCCAGAAGGGTATACAAGACAAAGATGAGCACGCCCGGCAGGATCAGCGTTCCGATGACGAGCCGTTTGTCTTTGAAAAAGCGCGCAAACTCTTTGCGGATGATCGTCAGGATATTGCTCATACGCCCGTCACCGTCCTCTTATAAATATCGAAAAAGGCGTCTTCGAGAGATCTGTCTCCCGCAACTTCGGGCAAAGTGCCTTCTGCAGCCATCCGCCCGTCTATGATGACGCCCACGCGGTCGCAGAGCTTTTCCACCAAAGAAAAGATGTGCGTAGAAACGATGATGCTCTTGCCCTGCTCTTTCATCTCTGCCAAAAAGTCGGTAACGACTTTTGCCGTAAGAACGTCAAGCCCGTTGGTCGGCTCATCGAAGATGATGACGGCGGGATCGTGGATGATGGACACCGCGATGGAGACCTTTTGTTTCATGCCCGTGGAAAGATCCCCAACTTTAACCTCGGCAAAGCGATCGATGCCGAATTTTGTGAACAGTTCGTCCTTCCTCTTTGCCAAAAATTCGTCGCTCATCCCGTGCAGTTTTCCGAAAAATCCGAACAGATAAGCGGGCGTAAAAAAGTCTTCCAGTTTGAGCTCGCTCGTTAAAAAGCCGATGGAAGAACGAACCGCGTCAGGCTCTTTCAGAACGCTGTGTCCCGCAATGCGGGCGTCCCCTTCGTCGGGCCGTATCAGCGTGGCAAGGATGCGCAGCATCGTCGTTTTTCCCGCGCCGTTGGGGCCCAAAAGCCCGTAAATCTCGCCTTCGTAAGCCGTAAAGGAAAGCCCGTCCAGGGCGACTTTTTTGCCCGTCTTGCTCTTTTCGATCGCGCGTTGTTTGCGGGAAAGGGTAAACGTCTTCCGGACGTTTTCCGCACGCACGATCTCGCGGCGGACGGATGATATATCCTGTGCCTCTTGCATAGAAACCTCTCATCATGAATTTTGCCGGTACACGGCACATTTTTATTATACAATACGGCCCTCCGTGTTGTCAAACGTACGCATAAGGCGCCGTTTTCATTTTACATGCATTTTACAAGTCCAAATATCTGCACAATTCTTGCAAAATCTGCCAGTTTGTAGTATACTGTAACCGATATTTGAATTTATTTCTCTCATATGAGATATGCAACAATATTTTATATCTTTATAAAAATCCGGGAGGCTTGAAATGAAACGGAAATTGCTCTATGCACTGCTGATCGTCCTGATGTCCGCATTGTGCGCGTTGGGACTTGCCGCATGCGATTTCGGCAGCGGTACCGCTCCGGGCGGCGACACGACCGATGACAAACCAACCGCAGGCACGCTTGAATATGAGCTGTCTGATGACGGTACTTATTATGTGGTTACGGGTATAAATTCAAAAAATGCTACTAATATAGTCATACCTGCCGTATATAACAATCTTCCCGTAACTTCTTTAGCTAATGATGTGTTCTTGGGGCACTCTTCACTTGAAACCGTAATTATAGACGAAGGCATAATGTCTATAGGTCATTATGCCTTCGCTTACTGTCCCTCTCTTGTAAATGTAAGTATACCAAACAGCGTAATTTCAATAGGCAATGGTGCATTCCGCGGTTGTACTTCGCTTACACACATAACGATTCCTGACAGCGTAACTTCCATAGGCGATTCTGCGTTTGAGACTTGTTCCTCACTTACAAAAGTAACTCTCTCTAATAGTTTAACTACAATTAATATTGCTATGTTCAGGGGTTGCTCATCGCTTGCGAACATAACCATTCCCGACAATATAACCAAAATAAGAACAGAAGCTTTTGATTATTGCACGAATCTTATACAAATTGAAAACAGTGTAAGCTATGTCGATAAATGGGTTATCGCTTGCGATAACTCTGTTGCCGATATCGTTTTACGCGAAGACACTATAGGTATAGCAGAGTCTGCATTTAAGGATTGTACTTCGCTTACAAACATAACTCTCCCGAACAGCGTAACTTCCATAGATGATGGCACATTCAAAGGCTGTACTAATATTACTGAGGCAACCATACCTGCGCTTGCAATAACCCGAGTGCCGAAAAACCGCCTTACAACTATAGTAATAACAAACGGAGATATCGGCGAACGTGCGTTTTATCAATGCAACTCGATAAAAAACGTGACCATTTTGAATGGTGTGACAAACATCGGTGATTCGGCTTTTGATGGTTGTGCTTCTCTTACAAGTATAACCCTCCCAAACAGCGTGACTTCCATAGGCGATTCTGCATTTTCTAATTGCACTTCCCTTACAAACGCAACTATAGGCGACGGAGTAACTTTTGTAGGCAACTTTGCATTTTCTAATTGCACTTCCCTTACAAACGCAACTATGGGCAACGGGGTAACTTTTGTAGGCCACTCTGCATTTTTTAATTGCACTTCTCTTACAAATGCAACCATAGGTGACAACACAATTTCCTTAGAATCTAATGCATTCTATCAATGTACATCCCTTACAAGTATAACTCTCCCTGACAGCGTGACTTCCATAGGCGATTCTGCATTCGAATCTTGCTCATCCCTTACAAGTATAGCTCTCTCTGACAGCGTGACTTCCATAGGTGATTCTGCGTTCCAATCTTGCTCATCCCTTACAAGTATAGCTCTCCCTGACAGCGTGACTTCCATAGGCGATTCTGCATTCGAATCTTGCTCATCCCTTACAAGTATAGTTCTCCCTGACGGCGTGACTTCCATAGGCGATTCCACGTTCAAAGCTTGCTCATCCCTTACAAGTATAACTCTCCCTGACAGCGTAACTTCCATAAATAGGAATGCTTTTCACTCTTGCAGCTCTCTTGCGAATATAATAATCCCTGACAACGTGGCTTCTATCGGCGATGAAGCATTTTATATTTGTAGCTCACTCACAAATATAATAATCCCTGACAGTGTATTTTCCATAGGGAACTCTGCATTCGAGTTTTGCTCATCGCTTACAAAAGTAACGATAGGTAAGAGTGTAACTTCTATAGGTCGTTCCGCCTTTGCCCTCTGCAGTATACTGATAGAAGTTTATAACCTATCCTCTCTTAATATAAGCGCCGGCAGTTCAGAATATGGTAATGTTGCATATTACGCAAAAGTTGTACACACCTCGACAACATCTCCAAGCAATCTATCAACCACTCAAAATGGGTTTATAGTTTATGCGGACGACCTTAAAGAGGAATATTATCTTATGCGCTATATAGGCAGCGATACCGAAATAATCCTCCCTGACAGTATAAATGGAAATAATTACGAAATTTACGATAATGCATTCCGTAATTGCGATCAACTTGTAAATGTCACTATCGGCAATAACGTAACAAGTATCGGAGATTATGCATTCGCATATTGCAATGCGCTTGAAAACATTACGATCGGCACCGACGTAACGAATATCGGCGAATTTGCATTCAACCGTTGCAATTCGCTTACGAGCATTACCTATAATGGAACAAAAACTGAATGGAATACAATAAAAAAAGTCAGCCATTGGAATAACAACACAGGCGATTATACGATCAACTGTGCAGATGGCAATATGGCAAAAAGCTGACTGTCGAAAATTATTATTTTCTGTTAAACCTTTTAAAGCCGCCCCTTTGCGGGGCGGCTTTGTCTGTCCGTTCCGAAAAAAAGCCTGAAAAGTACAGCCCCGCGCGGCAATGCCGCGCGGGGCTCAGGTTATAATTTTATATCGGGAATACCTATTCAGAAAATATCTTTTTCGACGGGTGTATAAAACAGTTTTTCCGCCTCTTCTCCCTTGGCGACGGAAAGCACCCACATGAGTTTTGCGACGGCCGCTTCCAGCGTCATGTTGCGCGTTTCGAGTACCCTGCCGCACGCGCGCAATTTTCTTCCTACGGCGTATTTGTCAAGCGCGCTCCCCTCATGCTCGACCTGCGTGGAGAGAACGGCCGTTTTTCCCTTTGCCAAAAAGGAGGAAAGTCGGGAAAAAAACGCATCGTTCTGATAATTGGGCAGCCCGCCCGCGCCGAACGATTCGATGACCAGCCCGTCGCACCGCGCGTCGAGATAATCGAAGATCCCGGCATTCAGACCCGGAAACATTTTAAGCACAAAGATCCGCTCGTCCAGAGAGTGATAAAAGACGGGTGCGCCTTTCGGCTTTGCCCCCTCGATATAATAGAAGGGCTCACCGTCGCGCATCACCGCGACGGCGGGAAAATCGATACTGGAAAATGCGTTGAAACTGCGCGTGCGCGTCTTTTTCGCGCGCGTACCGAGGATGACGCTGCCGTCAAACACGATACGCACCCCGTACGCCCTGTCGTCCGCGCAAAAGCAAAACGCGTCGGCAAGATTTCTGCGCGCGTCGGTGTCGCGAGAATACACGGAACGCTGCGAACCCGTCAGCACGACGGGCTTTGCGCTGTTCTGCACGAGATATGAAAGCGCCGCCGCCGTATACGCCATCGTATCCGTGCCGTGCGTCACGACGAAACCGTCGTACAGCGCATAATTTTCTTCTATGATGCGCGCGATCGCAAGCCAGTGCGGCGCATAGACGTTCGTGCTGTCAAGATTAAAGGGCTGCACCGTCTGCACGCTGCACACCTTTGCGATCTCGGGAACGCAAGCTAAAAGCTCTTCCGAAGAGATCGCGGGGGCAAGCCCTTCCCCCGTCTCTTTCGAGGCGATCGTCCCGCCCGTCGCGATCATGAGGATGCGTTTCATTTTTTTGTTTTACCTCTCACGGGGGACGCGTTTTGCGCCCTGCGTCACGGTGCAAAAGCGACCATTTACCGTTTGGTTTTGCCGCCGAATATGTCGGTGCCGCCGCCCGCTTTTTTCACCGCTATGTATTCGGGATCTGCGGAAAAGTCGCGCGATTTTGCATATTCGCCGCCGAGCGCTTCGATCGCGTATTTGAGTTCCTGGAATGCGATATATCCGATATCCTTTTCGATCTCTTCGTAGAGATACGGGAGCGCCTTGTCGTCACCGTAAGAGGCGAGATACCCCGCATACAGCGGCATATCCCTTTTATCGCCCTCCAAAAACGCCTGCAAAAGCTTGGAAAAGGCGCGCTCGTCTTTATTTTTGAGTTTGGAGAGGATCTCCAGCGCATACGGGCTGTTTTCCGTTTCGGTAAGCGGCAGAATCTCTTCCAGGACCGAATCGGCACAGCCTTTCAGAACGTCCGCGACCGCGTCTTTGATGTGCTCGTCATAATCGTCGGAAGCGAGCATCTCGGCATAGCGCTTGCGTGCGCCCCTGTCGCCGCCGATCAGGTTGATGGCATAATGAACAAGCTCTTCGTCCGTTTCCTGCAAAAGGGACAAAAGTTCCGGGAATACGCCCCGCCGTTCGATCTCTTCGCACAAAAAATCCGAAACGGGCAGCTCCTGCAAGAGATACTCTTTGAGCGTCTCTACAAGCCCGCCGTCGCTCATTTCCTCAAAATACTGCCTGGGCGTTTTGCCGATCTTGCGGATCACGGTGTCGCCGAATTTTTGGTATTCTTTGGCGATGATGTCTTCCCATTCCTCTTCCGTATGTTCTTCGGCGTGCCGTTCCAGCATATCCGCCATGCGCTTGTTGAAAATCTCGTCAAAATCGATAAACTGCGTTTTCATTTTCTCTCCTCTCCGCCGTGCTGCGGTTCGTTTTCTGTGTTTTTTTCTCTCGCCGAATCGTCCTCATCCGGAGCGCATGCCGCCGCGATCTCTTTTTGCGTATCCGAATTGACCGCATGCAGGATCTCCGCGACCGCCATGCTGTTTCCGCCCATCGCCTGCAGGATCTCCTGCGTCCGGTCGGCTATGCTTTTAGACGCGATGAAACAGATTGCACAGGCAAGGCTCTCCGCGTCGGACGCGAGCGTCAGTTTGTCTTCCCGTTCGAGCGCGGCATAGATGCGTTCCGCCGCCTCTTTGAAATCGGCGCAGCTTTCCCCGCTCAGAAAAGCAAAGCGCGCAAAGCTCAGCGCATACGCCTGCACGAATTTCGAGCGGCGCACCCTGCCGACGTTGAGTTTGAAAAACTCCGCCCTGCGGTAGACGTCGCCGACAACAACGCCCGCTTCGAACGCGCGATTGCGCGCGGCGAGACAGCGCAGGCATTCGATCTTTAAAACATCGTTCAGCGTGCTGTCCAGCAAAATGTCTCGCACAAAATCTTCCATCCCTGCCTTGACCGCGAGGTGAATGCCTAAAAGCATCAACTCCGCATCTGTCCCGTCGCCCTCATCGAAACACCATTCGATATATTCAGTGATGTCTGCATGTTCCAGAAAGGACGAAAGCTCGTCTGCGGGAAGTTCGGATAGCGCTGCGAGAAATTTGACGCGCGTTTCTCTCTCTTTGCCCGGCACGCGGTAGAAAAAGAGCGTTTCGGGCGCGTCGCCCCCCTCTTCGGAATACCGCCGGATCTCCCCGAAATAATAGCGTGCGACCGCCGCGTCGGGGAAAACGTCGACGATCTTGGCAAACCCCGCAAGGCTTTCGCGGATTCTGCCGCTCTTAAACGCGGCGACCGATTTGAAATACAGGAGCGTGATGTCGTACGGCACCTGCTTTTCCAATATGCAGAACTTTTCGTACGCCTCGTCGTAAAGACCGTTTTCGCAGCAGACCGTGGCGATCTTGTACAGCTCGTCCGCGCTGACCGCGGGAAGGGACGCAAGCCGCTTTGCCGCCGCGCGGCTCTCGTCCCGCTTGCCGAGCTCCGTTAAAACGGCGGCGTACGTCGAAAGGATGGAAACGTCATCCCCCGCAACCGCGAGCCGCTCTCGGCAGATGCGCTCCGCGTCTTCCGCTTTGCCCTGCATCAGTTTGGAAAGAGCGAGAAAATTGCGCGCAGAACCGTAACAGGCCGCCTCTTCGGGAACGGAAGAAAAGATCTCGTCCGCTTTGGCGTAATCTCCTCCTCTGAGCGCCTTTACGCCTCCTTCCAGTTCTTCGGTATAGTCTGCTTCTGCGGGAGGATACACGATGCGAAAGGGTTTACGGGCAGGAGAAGAAAAAAGCTCTCCCATTTCGATATTGTTTTCGGCAGAAACATATTTGTCCTGCAGCATCATATTATAATAAAAGACCGCCGCGCGTTCGTTGCCCGTATTATAAAAACACGCGGCAAGCCCTTCGTATGCGTCGACCGCTTCGTCTTCAGCACACACGTCTAAATAACGAAACCAGTAATTGACGGCATATTCGAACAGCTCCATCTCGTCGTAAATATCGGCAAACAGAGAATATTCGTCCGCCGTGGCGCCGTTCCTCTCCACTGACTTGCGCAGGATGCGCAGTGCGCCGACATAATCTTTTTCGTCCAGTTTTTTTTCGGCAAGATTGAGAAGCGTTTCCGCACTCAGATCGAACCGGACCACCTTTTCATCCATTCGTCATCCTTCGCGCTCTTCTTTGCGGGAGCGCTCTATGATCTCCTCCGTCTCTCCGGGCGTAAATACATAATCGGTATTGCAATAATGGCAATGCACGCTGATCTTGCCCTGTTCCCTTATAATAGAGCGCAGTTCTTCCGCTCCCATGGCGGCAAGCACCCCCTCTATATAATTTCTGCTGCAATTGCACTTATATTCGGGGATCTGCGCGTAAAAATCGACTTTGCCGAAGTATTTTTCTGCCAATTCTTCCGCGCTCATGCTCTCCAAAAGGGAACTGACGGCGGAAAACTGCCCGATCGCCCGTTCGGCCTTTGCGATGCTCTCTTCGCCCGCGCCGGGCATTGGCTGCAAAAACACGCCGCCCGCGCCCAGGCATTCCCCTTCCTTCGAAATCTTCACCCCAACGGCGATCGCGGTCGGAAGCTGCTCGCTGTACGCGAAATATGCCGCAAAATCTTCTCCGATCTCTCCGCTGACCAAGGGAGTCGTCCCGACGAAAGGGATATTGTCGCCGTCGTCGCGCACGACGGTCAGTGTCCCGTTTTGCCCGACGCAGCCGCCCACGTCGAGCTTTCCCAGCGCGTTGGGCGGGAGCGAAACGTGCGGATCGTCGATATATCCGCGCATATGCAGCTCCTTGTCCCCGCTGACATAGATCGGTCCGCCCGCGCCGTCCCCTTTTATGCTGACCGAAAGCGCACTGCCGTCGGTTTTGAGGGAAGAACACATATACGCTGCCACGGTAAGCGTTCTGCCCAATGCAGCCGCCGCGAGCGGAGACAAATCGTGGATGCGGATCGCCGCGTTGACGAGTGCCGTCGTATCCGCGACGGAAAGCGAAACCTCTCCGTCATAGATCAGTCCGCGCAGGATCACATCTCGTTTTTCATTCATACTCAAAGCCTCTTTGCGATAAAATTTACGCGCGTTCTGTCTCCGGGCTCGCCGAACGCGCCTTCCGTTTTCAAACATTCAAACCCCGCTTTTTTCAGCTCGGAAACGAGCGTTTCAGCCGCGTGGATATACTGCACATGCCGCTCGTCGCTGCGAACGAACAACCCGTCGCCCCTGTCGGCAAAAATCGTTACGTCCATTTCCACCCTGTCTTCCGACAGGCGGTTAAACCACATAAACGCTGCCTTGTCCCTGTCTTCGCAGAAGACGTTGTTCCCGACGATCTCGCGGAGTTTATATTCCGAAGACACGTCGAAGAGAAAAACGCCGCCCTTTCTGAGCGCCGCCGCGACGCGGCAAAAAGCCGCAGAGATATCCTGCGGGGGCACATAATTAAAGCAATCGTTGACGGCGACGGCAAAATCCGCTTTGCCCGCAATCTTCAGCCGGCGCACATCTTCCTGAACATATTGCACGCCGCCGCCGAGAGACTGCGCTTTGGAAAGCATTTCCGCGCTCACGTCGATCCCCGTCATTTCGTATCCCTGCTTGCGGAAAAATCGGGTAAAATATCCGCTGCCGCAGCCGATGTCCAGTCCCCTGCCGCGCAGGATGCCCGCCTCTTTCAGCCGCTCATGCAAATACTGCGACCATTTTTCATAGTCGCAGTCTTCGTTCAAATATTCAAACCAATCGGCAAGGCCGGAGTATGCCGGCAACGTCATTGATCTTCCCCCGTCGGTTTTTTGCCCTTATTTTTACCTTTACCCTTGCCTTTGGCCTCCTGCTCTTCCTTCGCCTTGCGCTCCTCTTCCGCCTTTTCGAACTGCGCGTTGTAGGTCACGTACTTTTCGTCGTTTTTATGCTCTTCGGCGTATTGTTGGGTATCCTCCAGGATCGCGTTTTTGGATTCGCGCAATTTTTTAAGGTCGTCGCGCGAGAAAGATTCGGGCAGCTCGTACACTTTCAGATCGTCCGTGATCGGCTTGATGGGACGAGAAGAGAGGTCGGAGCGGATACTCGCCGCCTCTTCGAGATTCTGCTGATACTGCTGCACCGCCTTGCTCTGCGAACCGCCCTTCTTGTCCGTTTTGGAATAGATGCCGCGGTTGACTTTTCCTCCTTCGCGCCTGGACTCGATGAACTTATCGAATGCCCACTGCGTGTAATCCAGCCAGATCAGAAGCATGAGCGATATGCCGAAAAGGATCATGATGATGATCCCTATGATCTGGAAAAAAGATCCAAGCAAGACCAAAATGACCGGGATCGCCATGAGAATGACAAAGAAGACATTCTGAAACACGAGCCCGAACGTCATGAGGAAAGCGTTTTTGAGAAGCTGATGAAATTTCAGCTTATAGCTCCCGCCCATGGCAAGCATCCACAGGTACATGATCGTGAATATGGCTATGGCGATATACGCCACGACTTTAGAGATCGTGAACAGAACTTCGTTGCCGGCGCCCGTAGCGATGATAAGATCCGAATAATTGATGGCGATCAGCATCAGCCCGAGCATGACCACGTAAAAGAGCGTGGAAAGCAGTACGACGCCGATGTTGATTTTTATGCCGCGCCAAAAGTCATTCGCGACGAAGATGCCCTCCGTCCAGACCATATTGCGGATAACGTACATGCCGCCCGAAACCCCGATGCCGGCAATCAGTGCCGCCACCAAAAAAATGGGGATAAACACGAGCTTAGTCGAAAGAGACAGCTGCTCGGACAGTCCGACAAGAGACGGAAAACCCGGATAATTGGTGAGCAGCCACTGCGAAAACGGCGCCATGGCTATCTGCGACGAATTGTACGCGAACATAAGCACGGCAACGATGATCGCAGGAATAAAGAACAAAAGCATGAGGAGATTGACGATGACAAGTTTCGAAAATCTTCCTTTAAATATATCCCAAAAGAGCGCCCATCTGTTGGTCGGAAGAGTGCTTCTGGCGTACTCCTCGTCGCGCTCCTTGCCTTCGAGCATTCTGGCTATAAAGCCCTTCTTTTCACCTTGTGCCATAATACCTCCGTATAAACGCGGAAAACGGTCTTTTCAGCCTTTTATATGGAGAAAAACCGCCGCTTTTATCATTTTACTATAAAACGGAAAATTTTTCAATTAAAATACCGCGCCTGCAAAAAAATATTCGGCTTTTCACCCACTTTTCTTTTTTTTCTTTGACTTTTGCGGGAAGATATGATAAAATATCAAATACGAAATAGAGGAGCGGACGAGCAAGAGTATCCCCTGCCGCAAGGAAGGCGGCAAACATTTTCCGCAGGGCGAGAAAGGGCATCTCCGCCGAAGCGCAGCGCGCCGCCGCAGCCGCTGACGCTGGGCGCCGGGGTCAATACCCCCGCGACTGTCACACCGACGTGGAGAACTATTCGGCCGAAACCTCCGGGCAATCTGAAAACGCCCGGACATATTTCCGGATTTTCTGCATGCGGTGCGTCTTGCGCTCCGCTTTTTTTGTACCTTTTCCGAAAATTTTTGCAGGAGATAAAAAAATGAAAAAGTACAACGTCGCCGTCATCGGCGCGACGGGCATGGTGGGACAGAGATTCTGCCTTCTGCTCGAAAATCACCCCTGGTTCAACGTGACCGCGCTCGCGGCATCCCCTTCTTCGGCGGGCAAGCGGTATGAAGATGCGGTCGCGGGGCGCTGGGCAATGACTTCGCCCATTCCCGAAAAGTTCAGGAACATGACCGTCCTGAACGCGGAAACGGACGTGGATAAGATCGCCTCTTCGGCAGATTTCGTTTTCTGTGCGGTCAACATGAAAAAAGAGGAGATCCGCGCACTCGAAGAAACATACGCCAAAGCGGAAGTTCCCGTCATTTCCAACAACTCCGCGCACCGCGGCACGCCGGACGTCCCCATGATCATCCCCGAGATCAATCCCGAACACGCGGAGATCATCCGCGCACAGAGAAAGCGACTCGGCACCAGACGCGGCTTTATCGCCGTAAAGAGCAACTGCTCTCTGCAAAGCTACGTGCCCGCCCTGCATCCGCTCATGAAATACGGCGTAAAATGCGCGGCGGTCTGCACCTATCAGGCGATCAGCGGAGCGGGCAAAACGTTCGACCGCATGCCCGAGATCATCGACAACGTGATCCCCTATATCGGCGGCGAAGAGGAAAAATCCGAATGCGAACCGCTCAAGATCTGGGGCCACATCGAGGGGGGCCATATCGTAAACGCCGTCTCGCCCAAGATCACCGCACAGTGTCTGCGCGTGCCCGTCTCCGACGGACATACGGCGGCGGTGTTCGTATCTTTCGACAAAAAGCCCGCAAAGGAAGAGATCTTAAAAGCCTGGGCAGATTTTTCGGGCGTGCCGCAGGGACTGAACCTTCCCAGCGCACCCAAACAGTTTTTACACTACTTCGAAGAAAATGACCGCCCGCAGGCCAAACTCGACCGCATGCTCGAAAACGGCATGGCGGTGTCCGTCGGCAGGCTGCGCGAAGACATCCTCTTCGATTACAAATTCGTCTGCCTTTCGCACAACACGCTGCGCGGCGCGGCGGGCGGCGCGGTTCTGATGGCGGAACTTTTAGCGGCAAAGGGCTGGCTCGACTGACACAAAAAAACGGTCCGATGCGCGAAACCGATTTTAAGGGAGGACATTCATGACAGGTTTTTTTAACGGCACGGCGACGGCCATGATCACCCCTTTTACAAGGGACGGCAGCGTCGATTATAAATCGTTCGGCAAAATGATCGACTTCCAGATCGAAAACGGCACGGACGTCCTCGTCATTTTGGGAACGACGGGCGAACCCGCCACCATGACGGAAGAAGAAAAAGACGAAGTGATGCGCTTTTCCGTACAGAAGATCGCGGGGCGAGCCAAGATCGTATTCGGAAGCGGCTCCAACAGCACTGCCCACGCGGTAGAAGCGAGCAAAAAGGCGGAAAAGCTCGGCGCGGACGGTCTGCTCGTCGTGACCCCTTATTACAACAAATGCACGCAAAACGGCATTTACGAGTATTATAAAGCGATCTCCGACGCGGTGAACATCCCCATCATCTGCTACAACGTGCCGCCGCGCACGGGCGTAAACATTCTGCCCGCGACGATGGAAAAGATCGCCTCCCTTAAAAACATTGCGGGCGTGAAAGAGGCTTGCGGCAACATGGAGCAGATCTGTGAGACGGCGCGCCGCATCCGCGGAAAATGCGACCTGTATTCGGGCGACGACAACCTGAATCTTCCCATCCTCGCCATCGGCGGCGCAGGGCTGATTTCAGTTGCCTCCAACATCATCCCGAAAGAGACCAAAATGCTCTACGACTTTATGCAGGCAGGAGATCTGAAATCGGCAAACGAGATACAGGACAAAATGTTGCCCGTGATCGACGCGATGTTTCTGGAAGTCAATCCCATCCCCGCGAAAGCCGCGGCGGAAATGGTCGGTCTCGGCGGCGGCATTCCCCGCCCGCCCCTGACGGAGCTCGAACCCGCGCACAAAGAGCAAATGCGCAAGACGCTCGAAACGTTCGGGCTGAAACTTGTCAAATAGCACGGACAGAGCGTCCCGCGAAAAAGGCGGGACGCTCTGCGAACCTTAAAGGAGGAGATATGATAAATATTTTGATCAGCGGCATTTTCGGGCACATGGGCAGAAACGTCGCCGAACTTGTCGACGCGGACAAAGATACCAAACTGCTGTGCGGGGTAGACCTGAAAGCGGGCGAATCGTACGGCGCACCCGTATACGCCTCATTTAAGGACGTGACGGAAAAAGCGGATGCCGTGATCGACTTTTCGAGCGCCGCAAACCTGAAAAACGTGCTCGGCTATGCAAAGAGGACAGGCTGTTCCGTCGTCCTCGCCGCGACGGACTATACGGACGACGACCTGAAAGCGATCGAACAGGCGAGCCAAGAGATCGCCGTATTTAAAACGGCAAACCTCTCCGTCGGCGTGAATCTCCTGCAAAAACTGGTCAAAGAAGCTGCGGCTTTTCTCGGAGACGCCTTCGACGTCGAGATCGTCGAGAGACACCACAACCTGAAAAAGGACGCCCCTTCCGGCACGGCATACATGCTTGCCGAGAGCGTGAACGAGGCATTCGGGCAGCAAAAACATTATGTTTACGGGCGCAGCGGCATGGTCGGTGCGCGGGATAAAAAGGAAATCGGCATCCACGCCGTGCGCGGCGGCACGATTGTGGGCGAGCACGAAGTGATGTTTGCGGGAGAAGACGAGATCGTCACCATCTCGCACAGTGCGCGCAGCAAAAAAGTTTTCGCGGCAGGCGCCGTTACGGCAGCAAAATTCGTCGCGGGAAAGCCTGCGGGCAAATACGATATGCACGACGTGATCGGCTGAAAACATAAAGACGGCGAGCGCCCTCCGCATAACGCGGAGGGCGCTTTTATTTGCCGCAGATTCACTGCATTTCTTTATTGAAAAGTTTGAAAAATTCTTTTGTCGCGTAAGAGATCGGCTGGTTTTTGGGAAAGGCGACGCCGATAGACCGCGCGGGCAGCGCGGGTTCCGTTTTGATCTCGAACAAAGACTTTTCGTTGAGTTCGCGGCGGACATATTCTCTCGGCACACAGGCGATGCCCACGCCGTTTTGCGCGAGACGGATCATGAGTTCCAAACTGCCGCACTCCACTTCGGGATGCAGATGCACGCCGATCGAATGAGAAAAATTGATGATCGCCTTTCGCGTGACCGTATTCTGGTCGAGCATCAAAAGCGGATAATCGTGCATGGATTTGAGCGGCTGAACGTCTTCCGCAAGGGCGGCAAAATTCTTGTTGGCGACAAACGTATCGTGCAGCGGCATGATCGCGCCCGAAAGGTTGATGTCCTTGTCATCGACGGGAAGATTGAGAAACGCAATGTCGCACTTGCTATTTTTCAGAAGGTCGAGCGTCTCTGTCGTAATGCAATTGATGAGATTCAGCTTGACGGCGGGATATTTTTCGTGATACTCCGCGATCTTATCCAGAACGACGTACGAAAAAATCGTATCGGAAGCGCTGATGCGGATGGTTCCCGTCGCCGTCGAATTGATCTCTTTGAGCTTGTTTTCCGCCTCGTCCAGTTCCGCAAGAGCGCACGCCACGATATCGAAGATCTGTTTGCCGCCCTGTTCGGAAAGCTCCATCCCCCTGTGCGTGCGGTTGAACAGCGGAGTGCCGAGCTGTCCTTCAAGCTGTTTGATCGCCTGAGAGACCGCGGGCTGACTGATGAACAGCTCGTCTGCGGCGCGCGTGAGACTGCCGCACTTTGCAACCGTATAAAAGACCCTGTATAATTCCAGATTGACCATGCTTTCCCTTTCTCCGTAATTGATGTTTGCAGTTCGCTGCGCCGTCACTTTCCGACGCAGAATTTTGAAAAGATCTCGTTGATGATCTCTTCCGTAGCCGTTTTACCGCTGATCTCGCCCAATTTATCCCAAGCTGCTTTCAGATGCACGCCCAGAAGGTCGAGCGGCACGCCGCCGCAGAGAGAGACCGCCTCTTCAAGTTCCCGAAAAGCCGCCGACAATGCATCGTAATGCCGCTTTTCGATGAGGAATGCCGCGTCCGCGCGATAGCCGCCCATGCTCTTTTCCAGCATCATCTCTTTGAGAGCGCGGATATTTTCGCCCGTCTTCGCGGAAACGCGGATGTCGCAGACTTCCCCGCTGTCCCCCGCAAGGTCGGTCTTATTGGAAACGACGATCTTTGCCTTATCGGCAAGTTTTTCGTAGATCTCCCTGTCCTCGGTGCTCATTTTTTCCGTGCCGTCGAGGACGAACAAAACGAGATCCGCCCCCTCTATGAGTGATTTAGCACGGGCGATGCCGATATTTTCGATCTCGTTTCCGCTCTCGCGGATGCCCGCCGTATCGAAAAGATTGAACCGCACGCCCGCGATCTCCAAACTCCCTTCCACCGCGTCGCGCGTAGTTCCGGGAACGGCGGAAACGATCGCCTTTTCGGTATTCAATAACGCGTTTAAGAGAGAACTTTTTCCCGTGTTCGGCCGCCCCGCAAGGACGACGTTGACCCCCTCCTTGACCTTGCTGCCCGTGCCGTATGTGGCAAGCATTCCGGAAAGTTCGTCTGCGACCGCCTGCATGCGGCTGCCGATATCTTTTAAGTCGGTGTGCTCGATATCCTCTTCTGGGAAATCCATGTCCGCGTCGATCCCTGCGAGAAGTTCGGTGATCTCCGCCTGCATGGCATCGGCGCGCGCGCTGAGCTTTTCGCCGTAGAGCATATACCCCGCACGCACTTCCGCCTCGCTCTCGCCGTTGATCATGTCGATGAGTCCTTCCGCAGAAGATAAAGACAGTTTGCCGTTGAGGAACGCCCTCTTCGTAAATTCCCCCCTCTCCGCGGCCCTGCACCCGAGGGACAAAGCGCGGGACAAAACGCCGCGCGCGATGCTCGTGCCGCCGTGACAATGGAACTCCACCACGTCTTCACCCGTAAAAGAGTGCGGTGCGCGGAAAAATACGCACAGGCCGTAATCTTTGAACCCTTCCGCCACGATCTCGCCGGGGTACATGCGATACGGCTCAAAATCGGCAACTTTTGTCTTGCCGCTCGGCAAAAACATTTTTTCCGCCACGCAAAGGGGCGAATCGCCGCTCAGGCGGATGACTGCAACGCCGCCCCTGCCCGCCGGAGTCGAAACGGCGGCTATATTTTCGCTCTTCATACAAACTCCTTCGTATTGTTCATTATAGCATACTCATCCCGAAAAGTCAACCTTCACAAAAAAGGCTCCCCGCCGACGCGGAAAGCCTTTTTTATCTGCATTAAACGAAATTAAACTGCAAGATGATATTAGGAATCATATAGTAATACTCGTTCATCTCTTCGAAAAGCGCCAAGAAAACGACCACCCACAAAATCGCAAAAATGATTTGGACGATCACGCCGATGAGTGCACCGATCCCCGCCTTTTTAGAAGAACGAGGCTTGGTGTCGCGCCATATCAAAAACAAGATCAGCCCGACAAGCGGAATAAAAAAGCCCAACACGCCCCAGCCCGCGCTGCCGCTGTCATACTGCGGCTGCGGATACGGATACGGCGGCTGTCCGCCATACTGTCCGTTCTGCCCGTTATATTGTCCGGGCGCCCCTTGTCCGTTCGGTGCCTGACGGTCGGCCCCGCCCTGCGAAGAACTTGCCTGTTCTTTGCCGCAATACGGGCAAAAAGTATCGTTTTCGCCGATCTCTTTTCCGCAGTATTTGCAATACATTTTCATATCCTCCTAAATGATTAACCTTGCCGCCGGGTTTATTCAGAGCGCACTGAAACTGACAAGCCCTAATATAGCGAACAAAAACACAAACATAAGGATCGCTGCGCCCACTCCCACGATGACGCTGATCAGCGCGCCCTTACCGCACATCCGTGCGCGGTTCGGATACTCGTCGTGCCAGACGAGGAACATGATCAGCCCGATAAGCGGGAAAAAGAATCCCAAAACGCCCCAACCGATGTTCGGCACATCCGGCGCGGGCTGACGGGCATAAGGCGGCATACTGCCGTAATTAGGCGGAGTATTGCCGTTGTGCGGGTTCGAATTTCCGTAAGGTGCGCCGCCGCCAAAACCTGAAAACGACGCATCCTCCGGCCCTTTCGGGCCGAAACCGCCCTCCCTCTCGGGCGGAATGCCGGACGCATTGTCTTCCGCCTGCAACACTTTACCGCAGTGCGGGCAAAACCGAGAATCCTCGGATATTTCTTTTCCGCAAAATCTACAAAACATATTCTCTCCGCCTTGCCGGAAAAACGATTCTCTTCTTGCAAAGCAAAAAAAGAAGGGGGCCTTCTTTCGGCGTACAGCTCTATTACGTATTTATTATAATATATATGCGTAAATGTGTCAAGTTATTTTTAAAATCCCGCGGTCGGGAACGAGCTTCGGATATTTCCCATACGCCCTTCCCGCCGCGGAGATCGCAATGTTTCAGTCTTTTTCTTCTTCCAGTTTTTTCCTGTCGATCTTGCCGATCAGATTGACGGGCAGCTTTTCGCGCAGAACAATCTTCTTCGGCACGGCGTAAGCGATCAGCTTTTCGCGGCACGCCCTTTCGATCTGCCCGATCAGCGCCGCACCGTCCGCGCCTTCGGCAGGCTCCACGTACAGTTTGACGACCTGTCCGCGCACGGGATCGTCCATACCGACGGCGCACGACTTTTTCACGCCCGCGACCGACTGCACCGCCGCCTCGATTTCCGAAGGATACACGGGCACGCCGCTTACCTTGATCATATTTTTGATCCGCTGTTTGAAAAAGAGGAACCCGTCCTCGTTCAGCCAACCGTAATCGCCCGTTTTCAGCCATTTGAGCCCGTCCACAGTTTCGAACGGAACGCTCTCTTCACCGAGATAGCCGAGCATGAACTGGTCGGTATGCAGCCAGATTTCCCCCACTTCTCCCGCCGACAGAATTTTCCCGTCTTTTACGATGCGCACCTGCGTTGCGGAGAGAGGATAACCGATGGAAGAAGGGCAATGACGGCGAATGGTATTTACGAGGCACACGGTGACCGTTTCCGTCAGCCCGTAGCCGATATACATCTTCGCGCGGCTGCCGCCTTTTTCCAGCGCGGCGTCAAAATCGCGGACAAGGCTGTCCGGCACGCTGTCGCCGCCGACGTACACGTCTTTGAGCGCGGAGAGATCCCCTTCCGTAAAGTTCTTTTCGCCGAGCAGTTTCAAAAACATCGTGGGAACGCCCGTCAGGATATTCGCGCGTTCGCCGACGATCTGTTTTGCACTCCTTTTTGCGTCGAATTTGATGCACATGATGTTCGTCGCACGCATCATCATGCACATATGCATGTTGATACACAGTCCGAACCCGTGAAAGATAGGCAGAACGTTATACAGCGCCGTATAGTTTTCGAGCGGTTCGCTCAAAAACTCCTCTGCCTTGGCGCAGAGGTTGTTGAACACAAAATTGTTGTGCGCGATGATCTTCGGCTCGCCCGTCGTGCCGCCGCTGGCGAGATAGACCGCAGGTTCGTCCCAGGCAAAGCGCACCGGCCGCGATTCCGCAGCGCCTCGGTCCTTGAGGTATTTTTCAAAGGGAATCCCGCCCCGCATCGTTCGCTTATTGGTCAATTTATAATACAGTTTTGCCGCCGCCCCCATAAAATATCCGCAGCCGCTGACAAGAACGGGGACTGAAAACGCGGACGCGTCTCCCTTGTACAGATCGTACACAAAGAGAAGTTTGCTGTCCGTACGGTCGATGCTTTCGGAAAGTTTTTCGGGCGGGATGTACGGATGCACGAGATTGACGGCAACGCCCAGTTTGTTCGCGGCGTAAAAGGCGATGAGGGCCTGCGGAGAATTGGGGGCGCAGAGCGTGACCGTATCACCCTGTTTCAGGCCGTATTCCTCCGCAAGATTGTCCGCAAGTCGGTCGATGAGCGCGAAGATCTCGTCGAAGGTATACCTCTTTCCGTAAAAGGAAACGGCGGTCTGCACTTTTCTGTCCGCGATATTGGCTTTCGCCGCCTCGTACATGGAAAATTCGGGAAGAAGCTTTTCGTATTTCATAAAATTCCTCAGAAGATCGAAGTCATGAGCGCAAAAAGCCCCATCAGGACGGGAATGACGACCATATGCGCGACGAAGATGACGGCGGAATGCCGCCCGAGAAAACAGAAACCCTTATTCCAAGCCCCGTCCAAAGGCATGAGCGTATATTTCGCTGCCGTATGATAATACGCCCTGCCGATGATGCCGCCGGCCAGGATCGCCGCGGCATACGGCAAAAGAGGAAAATAATCGGCGGAATAGCGTTCGAACTCGAAGCCGTTCAGATCGTTCAGATAGACAAAGACAGCGCGGAACAGATTTTCCGACAGGTCTCCGTCCGCAGCGATGTGCGATACAAAATGCGCCCCGCCTTCAAAGCTCAGATCGGCGCAGTAAACGAAGAAAAAGATGAGAAATCCGACCCCGACGGCGCCCGGAAAATAGCGCAGGATATTTTCCGCTTTTCGCGCGCGTCTGCCCTTTCCGAACAGCGGGACGACGGCTGAGACGGCGTTGTCCAAAAGCGCGTACATGAACACGCCGCAGGCGATCATATGGATAACGCCGAACAGGATGTGGGCGCCGTCGATGAAATTGTCATCGATCACGCCCGTCACTTCCGTGATCCCCCACGCGACGAGCGCCAGCGGGATGCACCGTCTGAAATTGCCGCGCGTGAGCGTACAGCTGATGCCGCTGAGGATAAAAAACGTAAAGATGACGACCATGCGCACCGTCACCCGAACTTCCCAAGACCAGTAACGCATCGCCGTGCGCCGCCATTCGGAAAACAGGCTCGTCCCCAGCATATTGTTGATGTCGGGCATCACGTCCCACAAGCAATACATAAAATGATCGAACACCATCAGAAGGACGCAAACGCCCCTCAGAAAATCGATCTCCCAAAACCTGTCTCTCTTACGGCGGGAATAGCGCCCCACCATTGTCCTGAATCCCGCCGAACCCGCACGCTCGGCGTTGATACCGTCGATATACATCCCTTTCAGTTTACCATTTTTCGGGTCGTTTTGTCAATGAACGCACAGTGAAAAAAGGACGCATCAGGCGTCCTTTGCAAAAATTTCATCGATCAGCGCGTACAGCGCCGCCAAAGAATCGGCCGCAAACAGGCGCTTTCTGTACTCCGCGCCGCCGCGCCGCCCTTTGATATAAAACGCCGTCATCTTCCGCATCTGCACGAGCGTAAATTTTTCTCCGTATACGGGAAGCATATCTGCAATCTGAGACAGGATATCGGCGCGGACATCCTTTTGCTTTCCGCTCCCCGTTATTTCGGAAAATACCCACGGCCCGTACAGCGCCGCCCGCGCGAGCATCACCCCGTCCGCACCCGTCTCCTCGCACATTTTATCCGCGTCCTTTTCGGTAAAGATGCCGCCGTTGGCGATCACGGGAATGCGTACCGCCGCCTTTGCGGCCGCAATCTGCGCATAATCGGGTTCGCCGGCGTAATATTTGTCGCGTGTCCTTCCGTGCACGGTGATGAGATCCGCGCCCGAATCCTCGCACATCTTTGCGAACTCGGCGGCGATCTTTTTCTCCTCGGAAAGCCCGATGCGGAATTTGACCGTGACCGCCTTGCCGCTCTTTTTGCATTCGGATATGATCTTCGACGCAAGCGGAAAATCGTTCAGAAGTGCGCTCCCCTCTCCGTTTTTGTAGACTTTCGGCACGGGACAGCCCATGTTCAGATCGACGACGGCATAATCTGCGAGGCATTCGCTCTCGCACGCCGCCCGCAAAATTTCCGGGTCACTTCCGAAAAGCTGGGCAGCCGTCTGCGGTTCGGACGGATCTTTATAGAGGAGAAGGCGGGTCGCCTCGCTGTTATATTTCAGCCCCTTGGCGCTGACCATTTCGGTAAAACACAGTCCCGCACCGTACGCATAGCAAAGCTTGCGGAAAGCGAAATCCGTGTACCCCGCAAGCGGAGCGCAGAACACGTTGTTTTGCGTTTCGAAATTCCCGATCTTAATTCTTTTGATCTTCATGCGCCCTCTTCGCCCGCTCGTAATACGACCACAGTTCTTCGGGGGAAAGATCTTCCATCTTTTTGCCCTCTTGCAGGATGAGCGCCTCGGTCGCAAGGAACCGCCCGACAAACTTATCCGTGCTTTCCCTGAGCGCCGTTTCGCAGTCTGCGCCCGCAAGCCGCCCCACGTTGACCGCGGAAAAGAGCAGATCGCCCGCTTCTTCGCAAATATGCGCTTTGTCGCCTTCGCCGATCGCCGCCAAAAGTTCGGAAAGCTCTTCTTTTACCTTTTCCGCCGCCTCTTGCGCATCTTTGAAATCGTAGCCCCATTTCGAAGCGCGTTTGCCGACCTTCTGCGCGCGCATCGCCGCGGGGAAAGACTTCGGCACGTCGCTGACCGAATCGCCCGCCGTCTTTTGTCCCTTTTCCTCCCTCTTGTTTTTCTCCCAGACGGAGAGCGCACCGCTCTCGTCGGACGCCTTATCTTCCCCGAAAATGTGCGAATGGCGGAAAATGAGTTTCCCGCACACCTCGCTCAGGACGTCCGCACAGGTAAACGCGCCGCGTTCCTCCCCGAGAACAGAATGAAACGCCCCCTGCATGAGAACATCACCCGTCTCCTCGCAGATCTTCGCGTCGTCTTGCAGGTCGATCGCGTCGACCAGTTCGTACGCCTCTTCGATCATGTTGGCGCGAATGCTCTCGTGCGTCTGCACCCTGTCCCAAGGGCAGCCGTCCGGCGCGCGCAGAAGGCGCAGAACTTCCAGAAGATCTTCGTAATCGAATCGCTTTTTCTTCAGCAGCGGAATGCGATCGATCACGAGCGCGGCGAAAGGCCCGTATCCTTTCTGCCTGTCCGCCTCGTACAATTTGACAGGCCGCACGCCTTCCTCCGAGACGAAGACCGCGTCCGCCTCGTCTCCGAACATCTCGCACAGTTTCAATTTGACGTCGCCCGCGATGAGGTCGCAGTCCAAATCGTACACGGCAAGGGGCAGAACGGCGCGGTCAAAGCTGTCGATGTCGTATGCGGATACGGATGCGCCACCGCCGAATACTTTTGCCGCCGAAAAGGCATGCGCCGATTTCGACACGCCCCCGATGATGCGCACATTCCGGCATTTTTTTGCAACGATCTCTGCGGAAGCATCCTCTCCCGCGCTCCCGTCCACGCAGTACGCCACGCTGCCGCCCTTTGCCGCTCCGATCACTTCTGCGGCGAGGTTTTTATTGAGGGTGTCAAAATTGCGGCTCTTTTCATATATGAAATCGAGCGTTTCAAACGGCACGCCCAGCGCGCGCACGCTCCCGGCAGGCGGCGTTTCGCCCGTCCGCAAAATAACTTTATCTGCCGACAGGATCGCGTCCTTTGCGGCAGCCGTGAGATCTTCGGGGCAGCACCCCAGCCCGATTACGGTGATCATTGTTTTTCAGCCTCCCGAACAAACCGAGTTCCTCGCGCGAAAAACATTTTGTAACTATGCACAGCGCAAGGTAAGCCGCGCCCGTGACGGCGAGCGGCAAAATTGCGCCCGCAAAACGAAGCGGATACGCCGCCCCGACCGACACGGCGGCAGCCGCCGCAAACTGCAGAAAATCGATGCCCGTACGCGCAAGGAGTTTTTTATCCCTTACACTATACAACAAATCGCCGATCAAAGCAACAAAATAACAGCAGATCGTCGCGATCGCCGCGCCGGATATAGAAATTTCGGGAATACGGAGGAGAATCAGTTCCAAAATGATTTTCACAGCGACGGCGGCAGACATACAAGCCGCCGCGATTTTGGGTTTTCCCCGCCCGGTAAGACAAGCTGAAAGCGTCTGCACCGCAGACAGCAGAACGGCGCCGACCGACATGATTCGGATCAGCCGGACCAGCCACACTCCCTCTTCTCCCTGCACGGAACGGAAAAGAAGGGCCGCCGTCTCCGACGGGAATGCAAACAGAAACGCCGCAGACGGCACCGAGACGAAGAGTGTACATTTGAGCGCAAAGGCGATCTTTTTTTCCGCCTCCGCCGCCCTTCCCTTTGCGTACAACGACGCCGCAAGCGGCACGATCGCCGCGGCAAGGCCGTAACAGACGGAAACGGGCAGATTGACGAGCGTTGCCGCCCCGCCCGCAAAGACACCGTAAAGCGCCGTCGCGTTCGGAGAATATTTCCCGATCAGGCGGACGATCAGGATGCTGTCCAGCAAATTGGAAAGGGGCAGAATGCCCGCAGACACGGCGACGGGCAGGATGAAACGCAGGATCGGCGCCGCGCCGATCTCCCCTTTCGTCCGCTCTCGATACAGCGGTTTTACATCGCCTGCGCGGGAAAAATAACCGCACGCCAGCATGAAAACAGCCGCGGCAGTTTCGCTTGCGGTCACAGCAAGAAGGGTATACGCGACGGCGCGCGGCGCATCGCCGCGGTAAGTATAGGCGAAAAACAGCCCCAGCCCGACCTTGACGATCTGTTCGAAGATCTCCGATAGCGCGGTAGGAAGAAAGTTTCCCCTTCCCTGAAAATAACCGCGGAAACAGGAAACGGCCGCCACCGCGAAAACACTCGGCGCAAGCATCCTGTACGCGGCCGCGGCCGAGGGCTCATTTTGGAGGGCGCTCATCAACGGCGCCGCGGCAAACATGATCAGACTGCCGCCAAGCCCGACCGCACAGAATAAAAAAAGCGCTTTTTTCAGCGCCGTGCGCGATGCGGCGGCGCCGCCCTCCGTTTCCAGCCGCGCGACGATGCGGGCAAGCCCCGACGGAATCCCCGTTGCGGACAGCGTGAGAAGCAGACAGTAAAAGGGATAGACCATCTGATAAATGCCCATCCCTTCACCTCCGAGCAGATTGGAAAGAGGTATGCGATACAGCGCCCCAAAAAGTTTTGCGGCAATGCCGCCGACTGAAACGATGAGCGCACCCGCAATAAAACTTTGTTTTTTCATATGTAGCGCATTATATGCGCCGCACGCTTGCAAATACAGCTTCCATCTGTTATAATGGAGACAGCTAATCGAAAAAAGGCATACATTATGCAGGAATTTTTGGAAGATCTGATCCGTATCATGAATACGACGATCACCCCGCCGCGCGTGTGGGGCGTTTTCCACGCCTGCTTTTTTGCCGCGATGCTCGCGGCGGCGGCCGTCATTCTTGCCTTTTCGGGAAAACTCCGCAAAAGGCCTCGGCTCGTTTACGCGCTCACGATCGCGTTCGGCGTCTTTTTATTGTTGATAGAGGGCGCCAAACAGATCTATTACAGCCTGCATATCGGCGAAAACGGTCTTTACTGGGATTACCAATGGCACGCGTTCCCCTTCCAGTTCTGTTCCACTCCGCTCTATGCCTGTATTGCCCTGTGCTTTTTCCGGAGAGGACGCATCCACGACGCGCTGTGCGCTTTCCTCGGCACCTTCGGCGCCTTTGCGGGCGCGGGCGTCATGACGACTCCCGGCGCCGTACTCATCGACAGCCTGTTCATCGACCTGCACACCATGTTTTGGCACTCGTCGCTCTTCCTCGTCGGCGTGTTGCAGTGGGCGGGCAAAACATTTGAAAGGACGTCCCGCCCGTTTTTTGGCGCGGCGGTAATTTTCCTGATCTTTGCGGCGATCGCGCTGGCGCTCGACTTCGCCCTTCCGCAGCTTGCGGACGAAAATTTCAATCTCTTCTATATCAGCCCTTACCTGCCCTGCACCATCAATATTTTGGACGAAATATGGAAGGTCGTGCCCTATCCCGTATTCCTCGCGATCTACCTTCTCGGTTTCATCGGCATTGCCGCCGCCATCTTTTTTGCCGTGCGCACCGTGTTTACGTTCATCGAAAAGGCGATCGCCCGCAAAAAGGCGGGCGAAAGTTCTCACTCGAATTGATTTGCCAGGATGTCCGCCGTCAGACGACAAAGTTTGACGGCGGCATTTTCCATCTTTGCTCCCTCTTCCCCGCTCAGAAGCGAAACCGCCCCGAGACAATCGCCGCCCGCAACGATAGGAACGATGATCTGCGCCGTCGCTTTAAAATCGGCCCCATCTGTCAGCGGCACGATGTCGCCCCCCTCGGCGAGGTTGGCGATATAACTGCGCCTGCCCTGCATGATCTTTTCCAATTGCTCGGAAATATGCTTTTTGCTGAATTCTTTGCGCCCGTCGCCCGATGCATACAGAATTTCGTCCGTGTCGCAGATGACTGCAAGGCATCCGCTCAGATCGCTCAGCGATTTGGTCGTACCCTCCGAAAATTTTTCAAGGGTCGCGATCGGCGAATATTTTTTCAGCATCAGTTCGTCTCTGTCCGTAAAGATCTCCAGCGGGTCGCCGTCTTTGATGCGCAATGTGCGGCGGATCTCTTTGGGGATGACCACACGTCCGAGTTCGTCGATACGCCTCACGATGCCCGTTGCTTTCATTTTTCCCTCCCTTCGGCCGCGCGCTCATGCGCGGCTTTTTTGTCGAAAATGAGTATGCGTAACTTTTTTCCGTTTATTCCGTTTTTATCCGATTTCATGAAAAATGCCGCCCCAGGCTATTTACCTTGTGCTAAACTGAATGTGTCGTTTTCTTGGTTTTTTCATTAAAACGTCCTCCTTTGCGCTGTCTTCTGTGCACTTGCGAGACCACATTCAGTTTAGCGCAAAGGAGCTTTTTTGTTTACCTTCGATTGCTGCTGCTAAAGCCTTTTTCCTATCCCACTACCACCACCGGCATAGCCGGTGGGTTTCTTTTTAGAGCAAAAAAGGATACCGCTCGTTTGCGGTATCCTTCCTTTTTTGTGCGGGTCAAGCGCAACATCAGACATCACCGTCTTCGTCCTCATTTTCTCCGTCTTCGTCTGTGCGTTGCAGGCGTTCAAAGAACGCGCTGCTCCCACCTTCATCGTCGTTTATATCTTCGCCATCCTCGCCGGCACGGTACAGGCGCTCGAAAAGTTCGCGACGGCGGTCAAGGAGCTGCTGCAGGCGCGTGTGCGCATTTCTCCGCCAGCGATCGTCCGCACTATCTCCCCCGTCAACCTTTCCTTCGGGCGGGAGGCCGTGGGTAACGCGCTCGAGCGACTCGGCGCGGTCAAACAGAAGTCCCAGCCCGATCCGCTCAATGTGCTTGAACATCGCTGCGGACACCTCCTGCTTCTTCATGGGAGCCTCCAGGTGAACGATGAGCGTGCCGCTCTCCTCCATTCGAATGCCGCCCGCCTTGAAAGAATTGGAAATGCTCGCCAGATATTCGCCGAACGCAACGCGATGTTCCTCCGCGCAGGTGATGTTTGGATAGAGCGAAAATAAAAGGTATTCGACGTCGCGATCGATGCGCACAAATTCCAGAATCGTCCTGCTGCGGAAATAGAAGAGGCAGAAAAATCCCTCCGCTCCGCCCTGCAAGCGACCCCAGAAACGGCCGTCCTGCCTTTGATAATAGTGTTCTATATTTCGGAACGTCTTTTCAAAATGATCCATAAGTTCCTCCTCCAATGATGCTTTTCAGCCGCGAGCCATCCTATAGCGGCGCGCGGTGCCCTTGCAGGGTCTTCCTTCAAGGCTTGCGGTACCTTCCGTCGCTGCCGACGATCAGCTTGCCCGTATAACCGCGGAGATCGTACGGGTCATCCCTGCGGGAACGTGCGGAATGGGCGTGTTTTTTGGATACCTTACGCACGGCAAAGGCGATCATCCAAACGAATCCGGCCGCCGCTGCAGCGCAGACCGCTGTCAGGACGATGTCCGCAAGAAGTTCCGCGAACGAGACGTTCCAAGCGGGGAATGCCCCAAACAATGCACACCAAAGCTCCTGTCCTTCCCCGGTAAGGGCCGCAGAAAGGGCCTCCTTTTCCGAAAGCTGGATCGTCCATGCGGTGTCTCCGGCGACCGCCTCCGCGAGGCGGGAAGACAGCCCGAGAGCTGGAGCGCAGCACACCGCCGCGGCGCCCGCGGCCAGCGCACAGGCACAAACGGTATGCACGGGAGCGTGGCGCAGCCCCGCCGCGACAGCCCAAACGAAGGCGGCAGACAAGGCAAAAACGCCTAGATACAGACATGACAAGATGAAAAGCTGCATAAAAAACCTCCTGAAATTTGTATTAGACGCGAACGAAGAGGAGCTCTCCCCGCCCGCACGGACCGAATACCTTCATCCTTTCTCCCAAGCGTCCAGTTCAATGTCCGCTTCGGGATACCCTGCCCCGCAGATGCCCGCGTATTCGTTAAAGCGATAATAGCGCGGAAGCAGCGTGTTCGGCAGGAAAATATGTGTCTTCTCCGCCTCGCGGTCAGAGACGAGAAAGAACCTGCCGCGCGCGGGGACGCAGGACGAGACGGGAACCGCCGCCGTCATGTCGACATTGAACCATCCCTCCCCCTGCGGAAGAGAGAGGCGGACTTTGTTCCACGCATGAAGGGAGCCGCCGCCCCGCCGCCACCTGCCGATGACGATCACCGAAGGGATCAGGACAAGAGCGCACAGCAGACCGAACAGTTTTGCGCTGCCCGCGCAAACGCACTTGTTTTCGAGCAGCGGAGCGACGAAATCATAGCTGAGCGGGTACGCCCCGGCGTCATGCGCGGCGGCATAGTCGTAGCGCACGGTCGTCGCAAAATAGTTGTTGATGCGGCGAACATATTCATATCCGCTCACTCCCTCCCCGTACAGCCTGCCGCCGAGGGCAAGGAGCTTTTCGTACAGCATGCCGACGGATCTCCCCCCGTAAATGCGCGGGCGGAAACCGCGCATTAAGCAGGCATACAGATCCTCCTCGTTGGCGACCAGCACCTCCGCCCCGCGCCGCTCAATGGGGAGTACGGCGCGATTCATCCCCTTTTCACCCGAACGATGATCTCGTCCTTTTCGTCGAAAAAACCGGCAGGAAGGCGCAGTTCGGCGATACCGTTTTCGTCAAACCGTGCGTCGATCCGGCTGTCCGGCGCGGGGGCAGCGTCGATGGCGGCGCGCCGTTCCCCCGCTGACGGGCACGGAGCGGAATCCTGCAAAACACCAACCGATTTGATGGGCTTGCCCCGCAGAGCCTTCGCCCACGCCCATTCGTCAGGGCGGGGCGGCTCGTAAGTCTGCGCCTTTTCGGTAAAGAGAACGTCCGCGGGGAGCGGTGCGCCGAGCGTCTCCCCGACAACCGGGTACGCATCCGTACACGCCGCGTAACAGGTGCGGCAGAGTATACTCGAAACCCCCCTGCCCAAATCTACCGTCTCATACGTTTCGCGGCTCATCGTGCCGCACTGCTTACAGGTCTGCCCGACAGATCCGGGTGAAACGATCTTTCTTGCAAATTTTTCCATTGTGACCTCCTTTTATCCTTCGATATGTATGCGAAGATACCGGTGCTGCTGCATGTCGCCCGTACAGACGACGTAATAATGGTCGCGGGGCAGCGGATAATCGCCTAAATGCAAGGCTCCGAGCGTCACTGTACCGCCCCTGCCGACGATCTCCTCGCTCATGATCTTGCTGCGGACGGGACCAGGCGCGCCGCGCACGATATACAGGGTCAAAAAAGAGCGGGGGCGAAAGGCGATGCCCGTGAGCAAAGACGCGACCATGTCGATGCAGACAAATCCCTCCTCTTCCCTTGAGAAACAGGTGCTCAGCTTGTCATACCAAGCCCCTTCGGGTTCGTCCAGATGCAGAAACAATTCGGGGATCTGCCCCTCGGTATGCAGTAGGCTGTGCGCACAGCTGCCCGTTACGGCTATTTTCTCCCGGCGCAGGACAGGCCCTGCACCCAAGAGCTCCCCGAACGTCCAGACAGATGTGTCGGCGGGATACGTTCCGCGGAGCAGATCCAGGATGCGCTCCGCCGCAAAATGCCCAACGATTGAAGAGGACGTCATCACCTGCGGCTGCACCTCTTTCGGGACGGCGCCGCCCGCGCAGGAAGTGCGCTCGAGCAGCTTTTCCGCAGACCGATTGAAAGTTAGGTGTTCGCAGTCGTAGCAAGCGCAGCCCCGTGAAGGCGGTTCTACGCAGACGGTGCCCGAAAATTTCGGCTCGCCGAAGACGCCCTTGTAGGACGTGCCCGCATTGACGAACCATGCTCCGGCAAGTTTTGCATTGACGGAGGCGAACTGGCGAACTTCACTGTTGTCGGCGGGGCAATACACGATATCGAAATACCTCATAAACCCGCCGCCGAGCAGCATCGCGTCCGCCCTGAGCCCGACGAAGCGGTACTCCCCGCGGCAGAGTTTCGCCGCGGCGCGGGCGGTCTCCTCCGCCTTGGGTTTCCCCGCTGCACCGACCGCGTCTACAATGGCGGAGCGCGGCGCGTTTTCAATGCCGAACAGATCGGAATCGACTAACAGGATGTCGAGCGGCTCCCCCGAGGCGAGCAGATCGCGCAAGGTCGCCGAACCCAGCGTCCCGCAACCGATCCAGAGGATCTTTTTCGCTCTCCCGGGAATAAATCCGTCGCTCCGGTACAGGACCGCGGGCAACGGACTGCGCGCGCCATACACCTCGACGGGGCTGGGTTTGCGCTCGGGAAGGACGCGGAACACGGTCACCTTTTCATATTTGCCGTCCACGGTATAGCGGCGGCAGAGGATACGGCGCGTGGAGGGGGAAACGACCATGATATAATCGGGAAATAAGCGCATCATGTGTTCGTCCACCCCCGATATAAAGGCGTCAAACGCGGCATGCGAATGGACGGTAAAGACATGTACGTCCTGCAGGCGCAGCCCGTGTTCCTTTGCATAGCGCATACGGTAAAGGGAGACCTTGTCCCGCTCCTGCGCCGAAAAGGTGAATTCCGCGCCGCTTCCCACCCCCGCACAGGGGAAATACTCGACGGCGACGGCCGTCTGTTCATCGATACATACAGCGAGCAGAAACCCGCCGCATTCGTGCCGGCTGTCCTCATTGATGTGTTGAAAAATCGCTTGTTCAATGCCATACGACATGATAAGCCTCTGCATATGCGATACCTCCTGCATGATTTGCGGCAATGCGCCGCTCAACGGAAATGCAACAAGCGGGAAAGGAGCGAGCGCTTCTTTTCGGCGCGTTCGCCCGGCGGAAGGACGCGTTTTTCCCAGATAAGCCGGTCGGCGCATTCACTGCACAGGCGGCGCCAAAGGCCGTCCTCTCCCTGCACCTCGATCCCTTTCGGCGTGTAGACGCAACGGCAGCATGTACAAAGTTTGAGTGCACCGCCTTCGGGGATCCTTGACAACAACGCTTTTTTCATGGGGTACCTCCCTACAGCCGAATGCGACGGATGCCGCCCGCACCGACGCGGAAGAGAAGGCCTCCGAGCAAAGGATTTCCGCGGATGAGAACCTGCAATGCGAGTTCGGACGCGATATCCGCCAAAAAGACTGATCCTTCGCACGGCGCACGCTCGTCGCGGAAGCAACGTCTGCGGGCTTCCAGGCTTTCGGGAAAGAGCAGGTAGACGGCGCCCTCTCCCTCTCTGCCTTTGAGAACGACGGCAGGCTTACCGCAATAGGCCGCGGCGCGCAGACTGCTGCGCGGCAGCGGGCCGACGGCGACGAGAAAATCGTAGCTTCTGATCATGCGCTCCGGCGGCTTTTTGCTGTGCAGCGCCGCGAATACGCCCGAAAACGGGGTACTCCCGGACAGCCGCTCCGCCACGGTGCGGGCGGCAGACCGACCGTCCGGCAGGACCGCCGAGGAGCAAAGGCCGATGCGGCCCACCCCGGACAAGGCACAGTTTTCCGCCACCCGCTCCATCGCCGCGGCATCGTTCCCGGCGATGAGGATGCCCTTCCCCTGCACAGCGCACAGGGAATGCGCGAATCTCTTATCGATATCGCCGCGCTTGCTTTTAGGAACACGATCACGGGAAACGTATTCAGCGTATTCCGCACCCAGCTTTCCGCTAGGCGCTCGCAGGGCGTCGGAAAAATATTCCGCGCACTCCAGGCAGCAGTGTTCCAATGAGGCAGCGATCTCTTGCAAATTATTCATGACATGCCTCCTTTTAACCGCCGAAATAATGGGCAAACTTCTTCCGAAGACCGACGGTATCCAGCGAAAAGGTGCTCGGAAGGGTTTTGCGCGCCTCCTTTTGCAAGGCCGCTTTGGTGCGCATGATCTCAGAAATACTCGTCCCCATGCTGTTGGAGGCGCGGTCTGCCGCCGCCTTGTCCGTGACATTCGTACGGAGAACGGTTTCCACCATCCATAGGGCGAGTTCTGTGATATTCGCGGAACGGTTGACCCCGCCCCAGCAGGGACTGCCCGCGGGAAAGATATTACAGTGACGGAACGCCTTGTGCGCTGCCAACTCGCCCACATATATCTTAAATTCGCCCTGCTGGAAGGGTCGGACACGGATATCCCCGTTGGGCAAAGGGGTGAGCCAGGTCATCGGAAGAAGACAGAATATACAGCCGACCTGCCCTTTGTCATACGGGATGCCCTGAAATGTCAGGACCGCCTTCGTCGGATCGGTGCTAAAACGGCTGACTCCGCCGAAAGGCACGCCGAGCGTCATCGCGATAGCAAACCCGATCTTCCGATACATTTCGAGTGTAGTAGTTGCCATGACAGACCTCCTTTTCCCCGCAGACCGCCCGAACGGCCCTTGCGTCCGGCGGGCGGTCTGCCTGCGGGACATTTATTTTTTGGGCTCAGCCGACCTTGGCTTCGACAGAGACGGTGACGGAAAGGTCTTCCCCGTCTGCCGCCTCGATGATCTCAATTGCCTCGCGCTGGGCGGACAGCGGACTGTTCCAGTCAAGCGCGACGCTGCGGGAAAAATCATGTGAGGCGAGGCGGGCACAGAACGTTCCGCCGTTACGGTAGGCACCGCTCTCTATCAGACTTTTCAACTCGGGGCTGATCTCGCCCTCGCCGAGGCGGGCAACGCTTTCCTGAATGATGCCGGAAATCGGTTGCTCGACGGATGCAGTGGTGCGAAAGATGCACGAGTCGTTAAGTGAAATTATAAGATTTGCGTTCATAATAAGATAAAACCTCCAATTTTTTTCATCTATCTGCTCGCCAATGTCCGCGTCCGGCCATCGGCGTTTTTTGCGGAGGCGCTCGCCTCTTTTTTGTTTGTAACTACATCATAGCACGGGACAATGACAAAAGCAATAGCGAAAGTCGTCATATTTTTTGACAAAAATTTTATAAAATGTCATTTTTTAAAAGAAAAACCCGGGAAGAAAAATAAAAATATTTTTTTCCGTGAAAAAACTTTTTTGAAAAAATGTTTACACTAAAAAAGAAAGCTACACTATTGACTTTTAACCCTGCCATTGGTATAATACAATTACGGATAAGGACAAAAATTTTTTCGACGATTTTAACAAAGGGCAGGTGTACCGCCTATGGAGAAAAACGAAAGCATTGACCTGTTCGCGCATGCCAAGGCGCTTGCCGACAGCACGGAAACAGACCCGAGAAGATTGGACCCGGAATACAGGGATGTGATCATCGAATTGCACTGGAATTTTGCCTGCCCGGATATCGGACTGGTCGACAGCAATAACCGACAGGTTATCGACCTGCGCGAGACCGGAAAAGTTTTATATGCGCTGCGGAACGACCCCGTTGTAAGGAAAAAAATCTGCCGTCACTCCCGCGTGTATAAAGAAGGCCTCTATCTCGGTGTTTTCATCGAACCGGGCGTTACACGCACCAATATCCGCCGCGACCCCTGCAAAAGAAATTATAACTGCGAGGGTTGTGAAGAATATTATACAGACTGCGTGAGCACACGATCCCTCGCGCGCTACTTTGCTCCCGCGATGACCGAAAATCAGATCAAGGAGATAGAAACCTATACCAAGAACAACGGAGAAGAGCATGTCGCGCAGAATATCACTCTGCCCAAACTTCTTCTCTACGCTCGCCTCAGCGAACGACCTCTGCGTGATTTACTCATCCTCAGAGACGGCTACTACCTGGCAGAGGACGGCTATATCTATAAAGAAGAAATTAAAGACGATTAATCGAAACAGGAGAAACAATGAATACAGAAAATAAACAGCAGCCCACGCTGACGGACGTCAGCGCTACAAACGGGCAATACAGTTCCATGAGCTGTGAACCTTCTGACGAATACGAATCCCCCGCTTCATCCTGCTCTCCGGATTCAGGATGCTGGCCCGACTAAGAAGGATGTTTGAGATCAACGGCGGCGTCTTTTTCGTCGAAGGTGCGGCGGGCGGCGCGATCTACTTTCCCAAGCGGGAAAAGATCTATTCCGTCAACAGAGAGGGAGTCCGCATCCTGCGCAGTTATGTACGGGGCGAACCTCTTACCAAAGAGACAGACCGCACCTATCTGGAAACACTGCGAGAGGAAGGGCTGATTTCGGACGGGTTTATACCGCGCCCCTTCGATCCCCCCAAAGACGAGACGCTCACGCTGCACTTTGCCTGGCTGGAACTGACGGAGGGGTGCAACCTGAAATGTCTGCACTGCTATGAGGGGAACGACCACCGCAAACGGGAGAGTGAGCTCGGTTTGCAGCGCTGGAAAGAGATCTTGCGGGAGCTACGCGGCGCCGGGTGCGAGCGCATCCAGCTGACGGGAGGAGAGATCTGCACCGTCCCCTTCGCCCGCGAGCTGCTCGTGGACGCGGCGGGGCTCGGGTTCCGCGAGATCACCGTCTTCACTAACGCGACGCTGCTCGACAGAGAATGGATCGACCTCTTCAGGAGGTGCGGCGTCTGCGTCCGCTTTTCCCTCTACGGAGCGAGCCCAGAAGTCCACGACCGCGTGACTGCGACGGAGGGAAGCTTTGAAAAGACGACCGCAAACGTCAAATCTATGCTGGCACAGGGCATTTGCGTCAGCCCTGCAATCGTGATCTTGCGAGAAAACCAAGAGGACGCGGAAAATATCCGGAAATTCGTCCTCTCTCTCGGCATGCGCTATGATGGCTTTGACGTCATCCGCTGCGTGAAGGGCGGAACGCAGCCTGTGCATCTCCCGACGGACAAGGCCGCCCTGCATTCGCAGTACCGCTCCCGTCCCCTCTTCCGCGTCACCAAAGAGAGGTTTTCCGATGCCCTGCACCGCAACACCTGTTGGTACGGGAAGTTTGTCGTCATGCCGACGGGAAAAGTTGCCCCCTGCATCTTCGAGCGCGGACTGCTGCTGGGAGACCTGTCGCGCCAGTCTGTTGGCGAGATCTTACAGTCGGACGCTCTGAAAAAATGCTGGCTGTTGGACTTTTCTCAGATTGAGGAATGCCGAGAGTGCGAATACCGCTTCGCCTGTAAAGACTGCAGGCCCCTCGCCCGTGCCTGCGGCACCCCCCTTGCAAAAAACCCGCGCTGTCTCTACGACCCCGCAGAGGGGATCTGGAAAAAGCCCGTATAAACAACGCGCCCTGCTTCGGAGAACTCCCCGCGGCAGGGCTTTAAAAAAGCCTGCACCGTGCGCTTTTTCCCTTGCGGACGGCACGCACGATGATGCAGGCACCCCACATACGGCGACCGTAGAGTCCTTCGTCTGCGTCAGGTTCAGATCGCTTCCCGCGAGGACCATCTAATCCGCATTCATGTAGTCCTGCAGATTATAGTCGCTCATCACAACGCCGCCGCCCGTAAGGCTGATCAAAGCATACCCGAATACGGAGACTCTGGCAGCATTCGTACCGGAGCCCGCAGGAATGGTAAGTGCAGCGTTCTCGTTTTTTACGAGAATATGCCTTCCGAAACGATCTCTTTATTGAGCCGGGCGCCCGCCTCCTTTGCCTCCTGCTTACTCGCATACTCTGAAGTATACCCATCCGCCGATGCGGCGTTTGCGTTCACACCGAAACCCGGCAACACAAGCACGCCCGCTATCAAAGCGAGGGCCAGTGCTATAACGAGAATCTGTGTCAACAGTTTGTTTTTGGTCATATTTTACCTCCCTTTATTTTTTGGATAGCTGTATTATAAATTTCTTTTTGACAACCTTCGATCAATTGGCTTATTTTGTATCAAATTTGGCGCATTTGCAAAACAAGGCCTTTTCTCTATCACTGAATTCAAATCAAATAGTATCTGCCGGCTATGTCGATCAGTTTTTTACTGATATAAAAAAAGCCATGAAAAACGTTCTGTTTTTCATGGCCTTTTTTTGCCCGCTATATTCCGCCGCAGAACACAGGGCGGTTGCATTTATCGTTTCAGCATATATCGACGGTTGCGGTTTGCGCCCTCTGTAATGAGAATATCCTCGGATGCAAGCTCCTTCAGATAATCGCGCGTTCTCGACTCTTTCAGCCCGATTGCCGCCGCGATTTCCGCGCACGAAGCCGACGCGTGGTCGGTCAGATATTCGATGATCGAGCGCCTTGCGTTTACGCTTATCGCCGAGTTTTTATCGCCGATTTTTATCGCCGATTTTTTATCGCCGATTTTTTTCTCCTTTGCGGACAACGAAAGGATCAGCGCAGTCCTTTCCGGCTCAAACGTCTCCCGGATAACCGGCTCTGCCCAGCCCTGTTTTGACCAAACGGAAAATATGTTCGGGATTCCGCTGCCCGCCCTTTCCCCGATGTTGATCAGGTTAAACATCTTCAGCAGCGCGCTGTTGCGCGGGTCGGATATACCCCCGCTCTTCGCCGCATCGATCTCGATCCGAAACCCGCCCGGGTTGGAAAAAGTGATCCGGTCTTTTCTCTTGATGATGACGACACCCTGCCGCCCGTAATAATCGGCGTTTACAAGGCAGTTTGCCAGAGCCTCCCGCAGTGCCTGATGAACGGGCGTATCGTCCACCCGCACGCCGCCTTCCATGGTAAACGGAACCTTAATATCCTGCGTCAGCCGCCGGTAAACGCGGAAATAAAAATCGTATACGTTCCCGCTCCAATCCCCCGAGGAAGAAACGATGCGGTCTGTCCAACGAAGGGATTCGTCGTACTGTTCCTGATAATCCAAAAAATATGCAGGGAATTCCCGCGTGATGCAATACTCGTTCCCGAACATCAAAAGCCCCGCCGTCGTGGGGTGCTTCTTTCCGCCCCCGCCGATGCCGACCGCACCGAGCCGCAAGAGAAAATCCTCGTCGTTCAGCGTTTCCCAGACATGGTTCGGGCGCGACAGGTGCATGCGCTTGCGGTAGCCGTCGATGCTTTCGGCGTTGAAGACCGATAAATCCATCTCCTCCAAAACGAGCATATCCGCCGTTCGGACGGACGCATCGCGCACCATCGTGCGGTACTCTTCCTGCGTGCAGCGATAATCCCCCTCGCCGTTGCGGCGGTATGTTCCCGTAACGGGATTCCCGTCTATGTACACAGGGCGGTAGCTTCTGGCGGCGCGGGGAATATCGATGACGATGATATTCTTTCCGTCGACGGTCTGAACGTACACGTCCTTGTCCGACAAAATATTGACGCTGACTTTTTTCGGATTGTTGATGATATTCCAGAACTCTTTGATCAGCGCCGCAGGATCGGGCAGCCCTCCGTCGGCCACGCGGAGACTCTTGTCCGCCCCCTCTTCGACGCCGAGCAAAATAATTCCGCCCAAAGTGTTTGCAAACGCGGAATATGTTTCCCAGATGCTCTTCGGCAATCCGCCGAGCGACCTCTTCGCTTCGATGCGGTTATTCTCTCTGTATTCTTCCAGGCGGGAAAAATCAATCATGCTTTCAGGCACCTCCGCTCCTATTTCCCCTTTATTATAACATCTTCTTTCAACCGTTATCAATTATTTTTTCGATTTTTTTATAATTCGTCGTCGAAAGGGGTGCGCCCTCACGAAGCGAGGCGCTTTCGCTTACATCGTGAGGCACCGACAGCATGCAATGGCCTTTTGCCCGATTTCCGCAAATTATTTTCTGCTCTTTATGTATCCCCTGTCTGCGAGCGAACGAAGGGCAAGCATAAACACATCCTCCGCGGAAAAATCGGCGAACTCCCCGGGTTTCGCTGCCGAGTTCCCCTTCGCCTGCAAATATTCGAGGAGGGCGGTGTTCGGGCGCAGCTTTGCGTAATTTTGCGAATTTTCGCTCTTTTTGTCGGACATTCCTTTCAAGGTTATCAATGACGGGTCGCCGTCTTTGATGCGCAGCGTGCGGCGGATCTCTTTGGGAATGACCACACGTCCGAGTTCGTCGATACGCCTTACGATGCCCGTTGCTTTCATTTTTCCCTCCCTTCGGCCGCGCGCTCATGCGCGGCTTTTTTGTCGAAAATGAGTATGCGTAACTTTTTTCCGTTTATTCCGTTTTTATCCGATTTCATGAAAAATGCCGCCCCGCGCCTGTCAAAACAGGCGCGGGGCGGCCGAAACCGTCCAGGTTTTCATCTGTTTTACGATTCGCGCTTTATAAGCCAAATGCTTTGCGCAAGAGAAGCGCCGGGGCCCTCTTCCCCGTTGACCGTAACATATCTGTTGCCGTCATAAGTAGACCATCCGCTCTTCTCGGCAAAGATAACCTCGGTGACTCCGCTTGAACGGAATGCGCCGCACGCGCCCTTGGGGACTCTTCGGCTGTATGAATCTCCGTAGGTCAAATAATAATCGCTCTGCAGATAACCGCCGAGATTGGTGACCCCAGCGGGGATATAGACCGATTTCAGCTCGCTGCAGCAAGCAAAGGCAAGTTCCCCGATATTTTCGAGGCGGCTCGTTTCGCTGATCGTAAACGTCGTCAAAGCGATACAGTCTTCAAACGCGTGCGCCCCGACCGACGTCACCCTGTCCGGAAGGACGATTTCCGTCAGCAATACAAGCCCTCCGAAAGAAGAATTTCCGATGGTGAGATCTTCCGATCCTTCTCCAAAAGTGACCGAGGCGATCGTATCGGTTTCGTCAAACGCCCGCGCGTCAATCGCCTGCACGCTCCCCGGAATATGCACGGACGTCAGCGCCGTCCCGGAAAAAGCTAACGTCCCGATGACCTGCAGCCCTTCCGATAAAGTTACCGACTCCAGCGCGTCGCAATAGTAAAACGCCTCTACGCCGATCGTTTTGACCGAGGCGGGGATCACGACAGATTTGAGCGCGCTGCACCCGTAAAACATGGTTTCCCCGATCTTTTGCGGACCGTTTTCGCTGAAATCCACTTCCGCAAGCAAATCGCAACTGACGAAGACGCCGCCTCCGATCTCCGCCAAAGCTGTTGCGTCCGTAAAGCTTGCGGAGACGAGGTCTGCGCAGGCGTAAAACGCTCCGTTCCCCAAAGAGACGAGACTCGACGGCAAAGTCACGGATCTGAGCCCGACGGTGCCGGTAAACGCAAAGTCGCTGACAGACGTGACCCCCTCCGGAATGACGAGATCGGTTACGGGCTCCCCGTTGAGATAGAGCGACGCGCCATCCACCGGATTGTTATTCAAATAACCGCGGTCGCCGAAAAAGCCTGCGCTTACCGTCTCTGTCTCGAATTCGACCGCGCACCACTTCGCGACATCGGTAATATATAATTTTTCCACATAAGCGTTGAAGGCACTTTTACTGACATAATTCAGGCTTTTATTGTCGATGACAAGCTCTTTCACCTCCGCGCTGTAAAAGGCTTCTTCTCCGACATTTTCGACGGATGCGGGGATCTCGATCCTGTCCGCCACAATATCATAAAATCCGCGCCTTGCGATCGCCGTGACGGGTTTTCCCAGATGCGTCGACGGAATCACGATCTCGGCCGCGCCCTCTGCACTGCCGATCGCAACGGAGTAGCCGCCGCTGCGTGCAGTGAACGAAAGTCCTTCGGTATACGGTATATCCATCTCGCAAACCGTGCATTTGCCGTCCGACCAAGTATGCGTCGCTTTGTCTGTCTGCTCGTCGCAGCGGGTGCAGGCATGCCAATGATAGTCGTCGTCCGTCAGCCACTCGCTCTCATCGGGAATATGCCCGGCGCGAATGGTCTGTTCATACGTAAACGTCTGTCCGTCGATCGTATAAGTAAATTCACGCAGACCGTTTTCGGTGCATGTGGCCTCCTCGACGATCTCAGTGGAATCCGGATAATTTTCTTCCTGCAATGCCGGCACCGTCTGCGTCTGCACCGCATCGCAGGTGACGTCGGGGCCGTTCCAGTTGTCGATCACCTGAATGCACTCGCGCCTGAGCTGTCCCGCGTCGGCCGCTGTGGGCTCGACCGTCTCTTCCCACTCCGACCATTTATGGCCGGGCGATTCGAGGGTGAACCGCCAGGAAAAAGTTCGGTCCGTGCCGTCCGCATTCTCTACCGTAAGAGAAAACCGCTCCCAACCGTCGCTCGTACAGGACGGAGCCACAGCCTGCCAGCTATAATCATGCCTGTCGTATTCGTCGAGGACAGGAAGCTGCATTTCGTCTTCATCGGAACAATTCGCGCAGGTACGCACAAGCGTTCCCGCAGACTCTTTTGTCGGCGCGACGTCCTCTGTCCAGACGCCCCAGCTGTGACCCGTCGCAGGAATGACGGTCTCGTCCGCGCCGATCGTTTCGGAACCTTCCGCGTCCGCAAAATACAGACCGCAGCGCCCGCACTCGTAATGCGCCGTTACGCCGTCTTCCGTACACGTCGCCGCGCGATAGGATATTGTCACCATATTGTGCCGAGCGCAGGGATCGGCGAAACGACGGAAAGCTCTTCCGTGCATTCCGCATCGGAAAACGCCTTACCGCATTCCGAACAAGACCAATATTCGGGCATCCCGTCTTCGGTACAAGTTGCCGCGATCGCCTCGTGATGCGACGCAATGTGCGTATGCCCGCCGCCTTCCTCTTTGCAGGCGGAGAATCCCGCCGCGCATGCGATCATCGCAATCGCGGCCAAACAGCCAATCACAACCTTCTTTTTCATATCGTCCACACCTCTTTTTTCGGATATGCCAATCCAACCGCATTGCATACCCCTGTCACATATTCATTATAGCGGACATTCCCCGAAAATGCAACGAAAAGATAAATAAAAATATTTCGACCATTTACAGTTATCCCGCAGATCCCCCTGTCGGAAAAACGGCTAAACTTATTCACCCTGCTTTTCGGCCCGTTATAAAAAGCGTGTGCCCGATCAGAGACCGCGCACACTCAAAAATTTATTCAACGGACGCCCAGCACTTCGGCGATGCGCTGGGCGTAAGCCCCCGCAATATTGACGCCCGTCACCCGCTCGGCCTCGTTGAAAAAGGCGTTGGAATTGACTTCGCACACGACGGGCGTTCCGTTGTCGTCCAGAATATCGACTCCGCAATAATCCAGCCCGAGGATCTCCGCACAGCGCTCCGCCTGTTCCGTAAAAGAATCCGGCACCTTTGCGGGAAACCCTTTGCCGCCGCACTCGATATTAGAGCGGAAATCATGTGGATTAGACCTCTTCATGACCGCGACCGTTCTGCCGCCCACGACAATGACGCGGTAATCCTCTCCCCTGTGCGCCGAAATGTATTTCTGATAGAGGTGCGGACTCATGCGGCAGCGTTCGGCAGCGTCTTTCAGCTGCTCCTCGTTTTCCGCCAATTCGATATCCATGCCCCAGCTGCCGAAACTTTTTTTGACGATGACGGGATACCCCAAACGCGCCCCGATCGTTTCGGCATACCCTTCGTGCAGCTTTGCGTCGGCATAGTAGCAAAGAGGCGCGGCAAGCGTATCGGGCATATTCACACCCTTCCCCGCAAGGGCGATATAGGTGAGCATTTTATCGTCGCACAGCTCCACGGCCTCTGCGGTGTTGAACAGGCGTACGCCGCGCTTTTCGAGCATGCGCGGCAGGTATTTATCCTTATCGAGATATACGCAGAAATCGATCGGCTCCGAAAGACAGATCCCGCCCCTTTGCACAGAACACAGAAAATTCCCGTTCTTTTCGACGCGCGCCGCAAGGCCCAAGGAGGCAAGTTCTTCCCGCATGCGCTCCGCCTGGCGGAAGGCGCCCTCCGAACGGATATACGCGTTGACTAAAATAATGCCGTTCATGATAAACTCCCCTGCAAAAACGGCCTTTCCGCCGCGCGGAAAGGCCGTGACCTTGCTCTCTTTACGCCTCCACGCGAACCAGGCTGTCCACGGAAAGCACGTCGTCCAACTCTCCGATCTTGACGATCGCGCGGCGGACGGAATATTCGTTCGTCTCATGCGTGACCAAAATGATGGGGATGTTTTCGCATCCGTCGTCCCCCTTCTGAATGAGGTCGATGATGCTGATATTGTATTTGGCAAAGATCCCCGCCACCTTTGCAAGGACGCCCGCCTTGTCTTTGGCGGTGAACCGGATATAATAGCGGCTCCTGAAATCGGTGATGAATTTCACGCCCGATTCCGCCTGCGCACCGTTTTTGAAAGTCGCGTATTTGACGTCGTTGTGCGTCGCGGCGTAAATGACGTCGGAGACGATGGCGCTGCCCGTAGGCATGTCACCCGCGCCTCTGCCGTAAAGCATGATGTCGCCCACGCTGTCGCCTTTCAGATAGACCGCATTGAAACTGTCGTTGACGGACGCGAGCGGATGATTTTTACGGATGAAGGCGGGATGTACGCGCACCTCGATCCCCTTGTCCGTATTTTTACCGATGGCAAGAAGTTTCAGGACATACCCGAGCTCTTCGCCGTACGCAATGTCCTGCGCCTTGATGCCCGTGATCCCTTCGCGGTACACCTTGTCCAGAGGGACTTTCGTATGGAAAGCGAGGCTGGACAAAATGGAGAGCTTGTACGCCGCGTCGTATCCTTCCACGTCGGCGGAAGGATTCGCCTCGGCATAACCGAGCGCCTGCGCGTCCTTCAGGACTTCTTCATACCCTAGCCCCTCGCGCGCCATGCGCGTAAGGATATAATTGGTCGTGCCGTTGATGATGCCCGTAAGGTCTGTCACGACGTTCGCCTGCATCCCGTCGAGGAGGGTGCGGATGATGGGCACGCCGCCCACGCAGCTCGCCTCGAAATACAGGCCCGCGTTGGTGCGCTTCGCCGCTTTTTCCAATTCGTGCCAGTATTTGCAGAACAGCTCTTTATTGGAAGTCACGACGCTCTTGCCGCTGTGCAGCGCCGCAAGGACAAAGCTTTTCGCCGGCTCAACGCCGCCGATCACCTCCACGACGATGTCCACGTTCGGATTTGAAACGACTTCCGCGATATTGTCGGAGATCTTGCTCTCTTCGACGCCGAGGGCGAGCGTCTTCTCCTTGTTGATCTCTAAAACGCTTTCGACGGTGATGTCGACGCCCTGCGTCTGCTTATAAAATTCCCTGTGATCGCGCAGGATCTTATATGTGCCGCCGCCGACGACGCCAAGCCCCAGAATCGCTACTCCGACGCTCTTCATTTTTTGCCCTCCGTTTGATTCAAATCGTACAATATCTTCAGCCCCTGCAAGGTAAGGAGCTTATCCACATGATCGATGCAGGAGATCTCTCCCGCGATGATCTCGCTGAACCCGCCCGTCGCCACGACGGGTATGTCGGGATCTTTCATTTCCTTTTTGATCTTCTTGACGATATAGCCGACCAGCCCCGCAAAGCCGAACACGATCCCCGCCTGCATATTCGTCGTCGTGTTTTTGCCGATGACGCTGTCGGGTTTTTCGATCTCGACGCGCGGCAGTTTCGCCGTGCCCGAGACGAGCGAATCCATAGACCCGCGGATCCCCGGGGCGACGGCGCCGCCGATAAACTCTTTTTTTTCGTTGACGACGTTGAAGGTCGTCGCCGTGCCGAAATCAATGACGATCAAGGGCGCTCCGTACTTTTTGATGGCCGCGACGTCATTTACGATCCTGTCGGCGCCCACTTCGCGCGCGTCGTCCACGCGCAGATTATGCCCCGTTTTCAGCCCGGCGCCCACGATAAGCGGTTCCACGCCGAGATAATAAGCGCACATGTGCGAAATGGTGTAATTCAGGGAAGGCACGACGGACGAGATGATCGCCCCCTTTATATCGGATGGCGCGATCCCCTTGACCGCGAGCATATCGATGATCGCCGTGCCGTATTGATCGCTCGTCCTTTTCAGTTCCGTAGCGACCCGAAAGCTGACGACCAACTCGTCCCCTCTGAAGATGCCGTACTTGATATTGGTGTTGCCGACGTCGATGCAGATGACCATATTTTCTCCCCCGCGTCCGTCAGATTTTTGTGTTTTGCGGCTCCTGACGTTCGCCCGCGCTCTCTGTCTTTTCCGCTTTGCTCACGGCAGCGCTTCCGCGCCTGCCGCGTATCGCGCGTTCAACTACCCGCTCGACCGTGTAAAGGGCGGGGGAAGCGACCGCGTTGACAAAAAATTCTATGATAAAATTGATGCCCGCGCAGACGATTACAAGATAATAGATGACCGACATACCGTCCTCAACGAAGTTTGCGCCGAGCGTATCGCTCATAAGGAGCGCCCCGAGGATAAACAGCCCCGTGTTGACGACGGGAGCAACGAGAGCTGACGTGACAGCCGCCGCATACTCATCCTTTTTTCTGACGAGCCTGTATATCCATCCCGCGGCCAAACCTGCCGCAGCGCCTTTAACAAGACAGAGCGCGACCGTCAAAACGGGATGATCCCCCAAAAGCACCGCCGTAAACGGGTCGCCGCCGCTGAGCGCGACCACGAGAACCACGACCCCGAACGCGGCGCCCAAAAACGCACCCGCGAGCGGACCCAGCAGCATCGCGCCGAGCACGATTGGAATGAGCGTGAGGCTGATCCTCGTCGCGCCGATCGGGATCGCGCTGGCAAACACCTGCAACACGATCACAAGTGCGAGAAGGACCGCCAAAAAGGCGATGTTGCGGGAAGTGAAGAATCTCTTCTTTTCCATAAAAACCTCCATCGGATCTCTTCCGAGTATCCGTGAAAAAAATGTATTTATGCGCACGATCGGGTCCGGCCGCAATGCGTACCGGCCCGCGCATATCGTATCTGAAAGCGCGTCATCCGCGCCGCCGAAAATCGTTTCCTGTTTTCGGCGCATATAATTATAACAAAAAAGGACGACATTAGCAAGCAAATGGCGGCAAAAAGTGCAACGCACGCCCCTTTCTCGGCACATCCGCGCCTTTTTTGTTTACAGTTTACGCGCACGCAGACAGTTTTATGACGGGACGGAACATTTTCCGCGCGGCAAGCGTACATATGAGTATAGGCAACGGCCGCCGACGCCAGACGGCGGCGGCTGCCGGGAAAAAAGCTGCGGCGCACCTATTTTTTACATAATTGCCGCAGCGAAGAATACAGGAGGAATCATCAATGAACTGTTTCGGAACTTTCGGCAACAACACGTGCCTTTGGCTTCTCATCATATTGCTCATCCTCTGTTTCTGCGGAAACGGGGTGCTCGACGGCATTCTGAACAACTGCTATACGCCTCTCATCCTTGCCGCAGCGTACTGCGTCATCAAAAAGGGCGGACTGTGCAATATTTTCGGTTCGGGCTGCGGCTGTAAATAGACCGTCTCTCCGCCCACTTCAAAGCGGACCGCGCATACGCGCGGTCCGCTTTCTCTTTTCCGTCATTTATTTTGCGCCCTTTCCAAAAGCAGCCGCTGCACCGCTACGATCGTTTTGGCGTCTCTGATCTCCCCTCGTTCGATCATTTCCCCTATTTTGCCGAGAGGAAAAAAGGCGGACGTCAGATACTCCCCGTCATCCAAATGGACATGCCCCTCGCGCACGCCGACAGCGCGGTAAATATAGATTTTTTCGTTCGTATAGCCGGGCGTCGGATAAATTATGTAAAGAAGTTCGGTTTTTTCGGGAATGAACCCCGCCTCTTCTTCCAGCTCGCGCGCGGCAGTCACGGCGGGATCCTCTCCCTTTTCCAGTTTGCCCGCGGGGATCTCCCACAGCTCTTCGCCGTAAGCATAGCGGAACTGCCGAACGAGAAGGACCTGTCCGTCCCGTTCATACAGGACGCTCGCGCCGCCGCCATGTTCGACGACTTCGCGTTTACACGGCCTTCCGTCGGGCAAAAGCGCGTCGTCGCAGCGGAGATTTACGATCTTTCCCGTATAAATATAATTTTTTCTGACCGTCTTTTCTTCCAGATTCATGCCAGCGCCTCCGGATCTCCGTATTTTTTCATGACGACTTTCAGGTCGGCGCACTGCCAGTGCGCCGACTCGCAAAAACAGCGGTAACCGCAAAGAAGGGCCGCCACCACTCTGCCGTCGCCGCTTTCCGCAAGATCGGACAACGCATTGAGCAAGACGAGCGCATCCACTTTCCGCGCATCGGGAAGGCGGGAGGAATAAACGCGTTTGCGCTCGGCGGAGACAAAGGCGGACAGTTCCTCCCTGCCGCTCCGCACCCGCGGACGGGGCGAAATCAGCTTGCCGTCCCGAAACATTGTGCGCACCGCATTGCGGAACGGTTTGATGACCTGATTGGTAAAAGCATAAAAGCTGCCGTAAACGCTGCCGTCTTCGTAAAAATACTCCTGCAAAAACGCGCCGAGATCGATGCGTCCCGAATCGAAATCGATCAGCAGGCAAAACACGAACGCGAGCCGCTCTCCGACGTCTTCGGGGAACAGCAGCTTGCGCTTGTTCGACGTACCCTCCGGCCGGTAATTCATGTATTTTTCGCATGCGGCGGGATAATCGAAATTCTTCGTCAGTTCGCGGAAAAATGCATAAAGAAGGTCGCTCGTGGCGATCGATTTGAGAAGGTCGCTGATCTTCGTATCGGCAATGATGAACTTAGACTGCATTACTTCATCGCATTTTTCCAGGAAAAGATCGATCTGTCGTCTGTCCGTATCCATTTGCGGTCTCCTTTCTGTGCATTTTTGATAACTTTTTCTTTTCGCGTATCATTATAGCACAAATTTGTTTTTTTATTAACTTATTTTCGGGAAATATCTTGATTTTCGGATTTTTTTTATGTATAATATAGAAAACTAAACTTGGAGGTTTATTTTTTATGAAATCCGTTAAAATTTCTCTTCAGATGGCGCAGAACGTAAAAGACTTCGTCAAAGTCGTTCAGGACTATCCTTATGAGATCGACCTCAAGAGCGACAAATACGTCGTCGACGCGAAATCCATTCTCGGTATTTTCAGCCTCGATCTTTCCAAGCCGTTGGTCGTAGAAATTCATTCGGACAACTGCGACGATCTTCTCGAAGCGCTCAAAAAATTCGCATAACGCGATCTTTACACCACTGACACATGACCGGGCAAACGATCCGCTTTTGCACAAAAGCGGATTTTTTGTCCGTACGGAACATTCACACGCGAGCAGACGAGGGGCCGCCCATGCAGATCCAAGGAGAAACGTTCGTCAACAAATTAATATTGCTCTTTGTCTTCGACAAAATGGAGAGCGCTCTGTCCGAACGCACGTTGGTCGACATGTGTTCGACCAGCAACGACTGGATCAATTACATGGACTGCGTAATGATCATCGGTCAATTGCTGGAAGACGGATTTATCTGCACGGTGGAGACGAACGACGACACCCTCTATACCATCACGCCCGACGGGCGAAGCTGTCTCGCAAATTTTTATATCAATATCCCGAAAAGCACGAGAGAAGAAATTTCGGTATTCGTAAAAAACAACAGCGCCCGCTACCGCAATCGGCAGGAATGCAAATCGGATTATTATCAGAATAAAGACGGCACCTATACCGTTTTTCTGCGCATCCTCGCCCCCGCGCAGCCGATGCTGGAACTGAAATTCGTCGTCCCCGACAGAAAGACGGCGCAGAACATTTATAAAAAATGGGAGCTGAAGGCCGCCGACGTGTATGCGGTCATTTACGAAAATCTGGTAGATTAACTATATTGAGGTGATCGGAAAAATATGTTTACTTACAACACGAAAGGAACTTGTTCGCGCCAGATCATATTTGACGTGGACGAAGAAAATAAGGTGCACAACGTGAAATTTATCGGCGGCTGCGGCGGCAACCTGCAGGGCATTTCGCGCTTGGTCGAAGGCAAGACCTTGGACGAGATCGAAAGCACGCTGAAAGGCATCAAATGCAGGAACAATACTTCCTGCCCCGACCAGCTGGCAAGCGCGGTGAGAGCATACCGCGACCGCGAAGCAAAGGCGCCGAAAAACTGAATCTGCAAAATTAAGTCCCGAAAGAGGCGAGCCGTCGGCTCGCCCCTTTTTCATTTGCGCACCGCCCCCCGAAAAAGAGCCGCGCCCCGAACGGTAAACTTTTCGGGATGCGGCTCTTTATAAACGCAGTTGTTTTTCGCCCGTGCGGTCATTGAATGCCGGGCGCTCTTCTCTCGACGTACTTGACCGCCACGACGCGGTTATTCCGGTCGATCATTTTGAGATACCCGTCGATATTGGCCGCATAACCGTCGCACTCTCCGGGTTTTAGCGAACTTGCCCTGTACCGCGACACGTAGTTTTTGATCTCCCCGACAAGATTGACGAGCGACTTATACAATTCAAACACGGTGAATTTATAAAACTTGTCGTCCCGTATGGCGACGACCCATGCGGACGGGTGCAGGATCTTGCTCGCGCTCGCGTACGCCGCGTGGCGCGCCGTAAGCCCCGCCGCCTTCTGTAAACCGTCCTTAAAATTGAGGCGATACTCCTTACCCATCCCCTCGCGGAACCCGGGCACATGCAGAAGCCAGCCGTAATTGACGAAGGCGTTGCGCTCTTTCACGCCGAACGTCTTGCACTCCTCCGCGAGCCTTTCCTGCAATTTGTCGGCGTTGGGGTTCCCTTCCATGTTAAGGTATTCCATATGCTTGACATAGTGGAAAAAAAGTTCGTCGTCTCCCTTCCCCAATACGGTAAGCACGCACTCCAATTCGTGCAGGTGGCGCCATAAAATGACCGCGTCGCAGCTGTTTCCCGCGGCGAGAAGGCTGACGACGCTCTTGATGGTCACGAGCGCCTTTTTGAACAGGTTGTTCATCCCGTTCATGCGCGGATCGCCGCCCTTGATGCTGCCGAGGACGTACAGCGAAAAACTGCACGCCATGTTGTATGCGGCGATCTCGGGAGAATATTCGGATGTGTTGGACTTCTTTTCTACATTCAGATGCTCGTTGATGACGATGTAGACGGCGACGTCGCGCACGAGGCACTCCCTGTACGCCGCGTCCGCTTCCAGTTTCCGCACGACTTCCGGCGGAAGATGAGACGTATGAAAAATATGGTAATAGAAGATGTAGCTCACGATCTCGTCGAGGCGCGCCCCGTCCAGCTCGCGCAATCGGATCTTGCGCTTTTTCAGCTCTTCGAGATACCGCTCTTTGACCTTGGCGTACATCTCGGATATAAATTCGGGAACAACGACGCTCCCCGTCACGCGCGTCAAACGCGACAACTGCGCTTTGAAAATGCGCGACTCCATTTCGTCGATAAAATTTGGCATAACCGCTCCTTTTTCCTCCCTATTATACTACCGGCGGCGGAAAAAAGCAAGAAAGTGGACCGCGGACCGAAATTTTTCAGCAAACGTTGACAATGCGGCGCTCCCGTTGTATAATGAAAGAAAAACGAAGGAGTATTATTTTTATGCAATATCGCAATCTCGGCAAATGGGGACTGAAAGTCAGCGAGATCGCCCTGGGGAGCTGGATGACCGACCTTTCGGGATCGGCCGCCTCCGACACGGCAAGGCAGACGATCCGCGCCGCTTATGACGCGGGAGTCAACTTTTTCGACTGCGCCGACGCTTACAGCGGCGGCGAAGCAGAAAAATTTTTGGGCAAGGCGCTCCGCGAATATCCGCGCAGCTCTTACGTGGTCTCGTCCAAAGTCTTTTTCCCCATGGGGCCGGGCGCAAACGACTGGGGCCTTTCCAGAAAACATATCGTAGAACAGCTGGACAGATCGCTCAAAAACATGGGGCTGGACTACCTGGACATGTATTTCTGCCACCGCCCCGACCCGACCACGCCGATCGAAGAGACCATGCAGACGCTCTCGGACATGGTTGCCGCGGGCAAGATCCTCTATTACGGCGTCAGCGAATGGACGCCCGTGCAGATCACGGAGGCGGTCGCCGTGACGAAAGAATTGCATCTTCGCCCCATGAACGTCATTCAGCCGCAATACAATATGGCGGACAGGTATATCGAAGACGAGATCGTCGGGATCTGCGAACGCAACGGCATCGGGATCGTGCCCTTCTCACCCCTCGCGCAGGGTCTTCTGACGGGCAAATATCGCAAGGGCGTGCCGCTGCCCGCGGGTTCCCGCGCGACCCATCAGGCGGACAAACAGATCAACAATCTCCTGACCGACGAAAATCTGGACAAGGTGGAAAAGCTGTCGGCGATCGCCGAACGCCTGGGCGTGAGCATGTCCGTACTCGCCCTCGCATGGATCCTGCGGCTGAAGCAGATCTCTTCCGTCATCACGGGCGCATCCCGCCCCGAGCAGCTGGAAGCGAACGTTGCCGCAAGCGGACTGAAACTGGACGACGCGACTTTGAAAGAAATAGACGGAATTTTAGCTTACAAACCTTTCGTCCGCAGGATCGGCTGACCGGACACATCCGAAAAACCGACGCGCCCTTTCCCACAAATTCGGGGAAGGGCGCGTTTTTCCGTATTGGCACTGTTATCACATGAGCGTTATGTTGTTTTCGCGGCAATATTTTTCCGTCTTCTCATCCCAAACGGAGACCTGCACTTCTCCGATGTGCATCTTGTTGAGAAGAAACATGGAAAGGCGGGACTGGCCGATGCCGCCCCCCATCGTGAGCGGCATTTCTCCCGCCGCAAGCGCACTGTGGAAGGGACTTTTCAGCCTCTGTGTGCAATTTTCCGCCTCAAGCTGAGAGACAAGCGACTTTTCGTCCACGCGTATGCCCATAGACGAAACTTCGAACGCGCAGCCCAAAACGGGATAATACAGCACGATGTCGCCGTTCAGGGACCAATCGTCGTAGTCGGGTGCGCGGCCGTCGTGCTTGTTTCCCGAACGCAGCCTGCCGCCGATCTGCATGATGAACGCAGAGCCGTGTTGCTTCGTGTAGGCGGTCTCGCGCTCTTTCGGCGATTTTTCCGGATACATGTCCTCCAACTCCTGCGTGGTGACAAAAGATATGTCTTCGCCGAGATATCTTTCCAAAGCGGGATAAGCGGCACAAAGGGCGTCTTCGGTGCGTCTGAGCGCGCCGTAGATCTTTTTTACCGATTCTTTGAGGAACTGAATGTTCCTGTCTTCCCTGCCGATGACGACTTCCCAGTCCCATTGATCGACGTAGATCGAATGAAGGTTGTCGGGGATCTCGTCGCGGCGGATGGCGTTCATGTCGGTATACAGCCCGCTGTATTTTTGGAAACCGTATTTTTTCAGCGCATAGCGTTTCCATTTTGCGAGACTGTGTACGACCTCGACCGTCTTGCCCGTCGCCTTCATGTCGAAGGACACGGGGCGCTCGACACCGTTCAGATCGTCGTTCAGTCCGCTCTCGCGCGTGACGAAGAGCGGTGCGCTGATGCGCGTGAGGTTGAGCGCTTCGGAAAGCTCCTTTTCAAACACCGTTTTGAGGTATTTGACCGCTTTTTCCGTCTCGATCAGATCCAATTTCGAACGATACATAAAATTATCCCCTTTCGTATAATTTATTGCAGTCCTTCGTTCAGCTCCTGAAAGCCGAAAACGAAAGCGTCCGCCTCCTCTCTGAGGCGTCCGATATTTTTCTCGGAAGACGGGTCGTACACGGCGATCGTGCGCATACCCGCGCGCTTTGCCGCAAGAAGCGCCGTCAGGCTGTCTTCGAACGCGACGCAGCCTTGCGGCGGCACGCCCAGGCGCTCTGCAGCCAACAAAAAAATATCGGGATGGCTCTTGTTGCGCTTTACGTCGTCAACCGTAAAAAAACCTTCGAACAGGTCGCAAAGCCCGCCCGACTTCAAAGCGGGAACAAACAGCTCGGGCGAAGACGCCGTGGCAACGCACATCTTTACGCCCCGCGCATAAAGCGCACGCACAAACTCCGTCGCTCCCGGTTTGAAGTATTTTCCGCTGCCCTTGGCGGTATATTTCGCAAGGCACATCGCATTCCACTCGGCAATGACATCCTCTTCACGCTCGGCAGGCAGGTAATTTCCGACCGTAAAAGCGGCAACGTCGCGAAACCCCAGGTGCGCGATGTTTTCCTGATAATTTTCGGGAACGCGCATGCCTCGCTTCGCAAAGAACTCTTCATCGATCTCCCGCCAGATCTCCATGCTGTCGATCAGCGTACCGTCCAGATCGAAAACGGCGGCTTCGGCGCATATCCCCTTCCACTCGAACATAGACTATATTTTACCATATTCCCCCCGAAAATGCAACTTTGTTGCGAGCAAAAGACGGCGCGGGACTTGAATTTTCGGCTGATTTGTGGTATGATATACCGGAAATAAAGACAAGGATACCGACCATGGCGTTTTTCCGCAAAAAAAGATCTGCGGCCGAAGAAACACCCGCAGAAAACGAACCGCACGAGATCCCTTTGACGATCGACTTCGAAACGGAGCCGGGAGAAACGGGCTCGCTTTCTTCTCTTTTTCCCGTTTTGCCGGAATATTCGGAGATCGTCCTGCACGGATGCAAAGATCTTCCGCGCGATCTCCCCGTCCCCGATACGGTTTCTCTCCGCACCGCGGAAGAGTCGATCCCCGGCGGCGGCGCCTATACCGTGCGCACATCACGGAAAGAGAAATTAGACGGTACGCGCGCAGCGGAGCTGTTCGGATACCTTTCCGAAGCGAGAGAGGACGTCCTCTTTTACGGCGCGTCCGAAAAGAAAACTTCGGGCGGCGGCGCAGATCCTCTGCCCTTAGTCATCAAGGGAGAGCGGGGCGTCCCTTCCCGCATCGCGTATTCAAAAAAACTTGCGCAATTGGGAACGAACAGCGGCCTTTGCCCGAGATACCGCGAATTGTTCATCCCCCTGCTGTTTGCCGAAAGCGCGGCCTCTCTGCCGCTCGGACTGTGTTCGGACGAAAAAAACGCCCCGGAAAACGACACGCCGACCGCCGACGGAGTGATTGCTTTGGCAAAGTATTTTGACCGGATCAAACCTTCTTTGGATGCCTCGAAATATCGCTTCGCTTTTCAATTCGTCTGCGGAGAATTCATTTCCGCCATGGCGCAGGGTGCCTTGACCGGCGACCGTAAACGCATCCGCGAACTCGATGCGCAAATCAAAGAAGAAAACATGGCGCTGTGGGTAGCTGTCGGCGAAAAATCGCCGTTTCGCTTTATCAAAACGCTGCGCAAAAAAAATTATTCTCTCCCTTTTTACCTGAAAGCGGCATTGAAAGGGCTGTTCGCCTTTAAATAAAACAGAAAACGCACCTATTCTCTTCAGGAAAGAACGAAAATACCGCCAAAAACGTTTCTAAACCACGAAATATGTAAAAAATTTGCAAAACGGTTTAAAAAATTGGCGGGAACTATTGACATTTGGTCCAAAATAGTTTATTCTTAAAAGAAAAGTCAAATTGGCCGCGCGGGGGCGCGGGCGCAGGGAGAAAGATTATGCATTGCGAAGACTGCGGAAACAAACTCATCTTAAAATTCTGTGAAAACGAAGGGTTGGTACCTTACTGCGAAAATTGCGGGAAATTTGTGTTCCCGCCCTTCAAAACGGCCGTAAGCATGGCCGTCGTCAACCGGAAACAGGATAAATTTCTCATCGCCAGACACACCAACGGCGAATATCTTCTGCTGGCGGGTTATGTAAAAAAAGGCGAATCTGCCGAAAAAACGATCGTCCGAGAGATCAAAGAAGAGACAGGCCTGAACGCGGTAAAATACAAATATATGAGTTCGCGCTATCACGAACCGCGCAACGTGCTGATGCTTGGGTTTATCGTCGTTGTTTCCGACGGAGAGATCAAGCCGAATACGGACGAAATAGAAGAGATCGGCTGGTATTCTTACGACGAAGCGCTCGAGCGCATCAGCCACGACTCTACCGCGGAATATTTCCTCAAAAGTGCCGTCGCCGAGCTCAAACGCAGCAAACTCTGACCGAACGAAAAGCCGCGCGCCCTTTCGGGCGCGCGGCCGTTTCTTTATCTGCTCTTATAATTTTCACAGCAGGTGCAGCTTTCCGCATCGCAGTTACAATCATTGCCGACCGTGATCTTGTCGAGCGTACAATTTTTTCCGTCGCAGTTATACATACATTCGGTCACTTCGCAGCCGATCGCGTTGTTGATCTTGTTCATAACAACCTCCTTTCGCTATTATGCGCGAAGGCGGGGAAAATATTCCGATTAGAGTTGACATTTTCCCCTTTTCTATGTAAAATAAAAGAAATACGAAACCGCGAGGTCTATACAATATGAAAGTCATTCTCAAACAAGACGTAAAAGGTTCGGGCAAAAAGGGAGACATCATCGACGTGAGCGACGGATACGCCAAAAACTTTTTACTTAAAAAGGGACTCGCCGAAGTCGCGTCTTCGGTTGCGGTCAACAGCCTGAAACTGCAAAAAGAGGCGGAAGAACGCCGCCGCGCGGAAGAAATCAAAGCAATCAAAGAGACGGCTGCAAAAATCGACAAAACTGCCGTAGACGTGACCATCAAGTGCGGTGAAAACGGCAAAGTGTTCGGCAGCGTCACTTCGAAAGAGATCGCATCGAAACTTGCGGAAATGGGTTACGACATCGACAAAAAGAAGATCGTTCTCAAAGACGCGCTGAAAACGCCGGGAGACTACCCCGTTGAGATCCGTTTTATGGAAGGCGTTTCCGCAAAGATCGTCGTATCCGTAAAACCCGAATAAAGCGCAGCATCACAATAACGGAATTGAATAAAAGGCGGCAAAAATTTGCCGCCTTTCCTTTTTAATCGCAGCAGCGAGCACTGCAATTGCAGCACAGCGCATACTGACGGTCGTAATATTCAGCATCGCAGCAGACGCTTACGCCGCCGTGACGCCCGTACCCAGAACAGTTGCGGCAGCAGCAGAGCGAACGGCTTGAACCGCAGCCGCCAGAACGATTCGAGCCGCAGCCGCCGGAGCGGGCCGAGCCGCAGCAACCCGAACGGCATGAACAGCCGTTCAGAGAAGCGGTGCAAGAGTCATAGCACGCATTGCCGCCGCGCTCTCCGGAACAGCAACAGCCGAACAGCAAAAGATAAATCAAACACATGATCTTCATCCCCTTTTGTATGTTTCGAGATCTCTCTCTTCTATCATCATACGAAGAAAACGAAAAATCTGTGCGCCGCCGAAAAATTATTCCGTTTGGCCGATACTCTTCTTTACGCGATACATCGCCGCGACAACAAACATGACGACGGGCACGATCATCCCGAACGCGAGCCCGACATGCAAATCGCCGCCGAAAACATCTGCGATCGCGCCGACGGCGGTAGGTCCCGCCATACAGCCGACATCGCCCGCCAAAGCGAGCAGCGCAAAGAGCGCCGTGCCGCCCTTCGGGATCCCGGCGGAAGCGAAAGAGAAAGTTCCCGGCCACATGATCCCGACAGAGAAGCCGACCACGCCGCACCCGGCGAGTCCCAGCCACGCCGCATCCTGCGGCGCAAACGCGCACAGAGCATAGCCCGCCGTACAGACGGCGGCCGCGATCATCAGTGCGGGGCGGATGTGCAGTTTTGCCCCGAATTTGGCAAACAGAACGCGAGCCAGCCCCATGCAGACGGCAAACAGGCACGGGCCCAGAAGATCTCCCAGCGTTTTGGAAACTTTCAATCCCGATTCCGCAAAAGCGGACGCCCACTGGCTGACTGCCAATTCCGCACTGCCCGCACACAGCATCAGAACGACAAAGACCCAAAAAACGCGCGTTTTCAAGAGAGATGAGACCTTCATCCCCTGTCCTTCTTCCACGGGTTTCGGCACCGGAACAAATAAAAAATAGAGCGCGTTAAAAAGCGGCAGCACCGCCCAGATACACGCCAAAAGCGCCCAATGATCGATCCCCGCCGTCACAAAAAAGAGAGTAGACAGCGCCACGACCGCGACCTGCCCCCAACAGTAAAACGAATGCAGCAGACTCATCGCCGATTTTTTATCGTCCGAAGGGCATGCCTCCACCACGGGACTGACCAAAACTTCGATCAGCCCACCGCCCACCGCGTATACGGCAGACGCGATGAACAGTCCCGCCGCGGGCGACGGCAGCAGATCGGGCAAAAACGCCAAAAGGATCAGGCCTGCCCCCGCAAAAATATGTGCGGCGATCATGCAAGGACGATAACCGATTTTATCCACGAACTTGGCGGAAAGCAGATCGATCAAAAGCTGCATACCGAAATTCACCGTGATCATCGTGCCGATGAGCGTGAGCGAAACCCCGTACTCCGTATTAAACGTTACAAAGAGCAGCGGAGCGAAATTATTGATGATCGCCTGCGTAACGTAACCGACATAACAGGCTATAAAAGTATGTCTGACGCCTAGTCTTCTCATAAAATCATACCGCGCACAGCAATTTTCACGCCTTATCTTCCGAGTTCTTTGAACATTTGCAAATAACTGAGCGGGACGTAACCGAGCCTTCCGTAAAGCGATACGGCGCGCGAGTTGTCTTCCTCAACTTCCAAGCGAATGCGCACATATCCCTCTCTTTCCGCCTCACGTTCGACGAAAGCAAAATATTCCCGTCCCAGCCCGCGGCTGCGGTAATCGGGCAGAATATAGAGCTCTTCCAGCCATAAGACCATTCCGCCCGCCTCTCTCGAATACGTCTTCGCGGTGATGCCGTACCCGACGCATCTGTCGTCCGCCTCCAGCATATACCCGTCCGCATAGGGAGACCCCTTCATCAATTCTTCGAACATCGCTTCGTGCCGAGAGGCGGGAATATCGTGCAATACTGCCGGAGATGCATAAAATTCGGACGACATCCGAAGAAAATCGGCCCTGTCTCTGTATTCGATCCTGCGTATCATTGTCTCTCCTTACCGGCTTTTCCTTCGGCCACGCCGAAAGAAAAGCCGAAAATCCGTTTGAGCGTTATTATACATGAGAGAATGAGGATTGTCAACGCGGCAAAAGAAGAAAAAACATTAAAGTGCGCAAAAAGAAACAAATTTGTTTCTTTTTGCGCACTTTAATAAAAAAGAAATCTTTATGGTCGAAGAATTAACAAAATATTTATATTTCAGCCGTATAATGTAAATCACAGGATCAGCGACGGCGCCGCGTAAACGCGCGTTTTCAACTCAGCGTCGAGAAGGTACAGCGAACGAACGTCTCCTCCGAACAATTCCATCTTTCGGATGAGATCGGATGCATTTTTTTCTTCTTCCCCCTGTTCTTTCACGAACCAATCGAGAAACTGCATGGTTCTAAAATCCTTGGCGGTATTCGCAGCCGCATAGATCTCATTGATCTCGCCCGTAATATATTTCTCGTGCGCAAGCGCCGCTTTTAAAGGCTGTAAGTTATCGCCGGCGGGCGTTTCGGGTTTACCGATCGCCTCGAAAACGACTTTTTCTCCGTTATTTTGGAGATACTTGACCATAAGCAGAGCGTGATCCATCTCTTCCTGCGCCTGCACATAAAACCAATTGTAAAACCCGTCAAGCCCGCACTCCTGGTAAAAGTTAGCAAATTCAAAATACAAATACGCAGAATAAAACTCTTTATTGACCTGACTGTTGATAAGACCGCTGACTTTTTTGTCCATAAGAAAACCTCCCGGTACCGGTATGGGGTCACTCCCATATTCTGCCTTATATTATAACCGATCCCTGCCGTCAATGCAACCATACGGCAATCATTAAATGATTTTATAGACAAGTGTTGACAAATTTTCCTTTATGCCTTATAATGGACCTATAAAGGAGATTGTAATATGAAAAAAGCCGACAAAAGAAGCAGAAAGACCGTAAAAGCCATACAAGACGCATTACTGCAGATGCTGTCAGAAAAAAATCTCTCAGACATCAAGATTATCGAATTATGCCGGCGCGCAGACATCAATCGCACAACTTTTTACCTGCATTTCGACAACACGGACGACGTACTGAGATCTATCCGCGAAGAAATCGTCGAACGTATCTTCACGCAGTACCAAGGAGAATCCTTCCTCTATACGATGGAGCATCCCATGAATTTTTTGATGACTTGCACGCAGGTAATTGCATCTTACGAAGGATTCGAACGGTTTGTGCGACTGTCGAGAGAAGCCGTATATTTTCTGGAAGAACTGAAAAAATGTTTTGCCTCCAAAGTTTACGACGATTTCAAATCGGAATACCCGCACTGCAACGGTGCATCCTTTTATATCATCAATTTCATAACTGCGGGCACGTTTGACATGTTCATCGTATGGCTCCGCTCTGACCAATCCTATCCTTTAGAACAGCTCTTCGACCGTTGCTCTAAGATTTTTGCGACAGGACACGAAAGCCTTTCCGAAAGCTGATTCCTCTTGTGCGCTTGACAAAATCGTGCGCATATTGTAATATAATGTCATGCAAAAATATGACATTTGTAACGGAGTAATTTATATATGAAAATAGCAATCATTGCCGACGTGCTCGGCGAAGAAAATAACGGCACGACCATCACTGTCAAGCGGCTCATCAACCACCTGAAAGCGCGCGGACATCAGGTCGAAGTCGTTTCCCCGAGCGCAGCGAATGAAACCGGATTTCATCAAGTTAAAAAAATCGATTTCAAGATCTTCAACAATTACGTAAAGAAAAACGGAGTCGAACTTGCCAAACCGGACAAAGATCTTTTGAAACAAGTTATCGGCGAATGCGACGTCGTGCACATTCTCATGCCGTTTGCAATGGGTCGGGCGGCGATGCGCGTCGCAAACGAACTGAACAAGCCCGTAACGACCGCATTCCACGTACAGCCGGAAAACGTGAGCAGCCACTTCGGACTGCAAAAGAGCAAACCGATCAACAAATATATCTATAAAAATTTTTACGAACATTTTTACAGCCACGCGGAATACATCCACTGCCCCACGCAGTTTATCGCGGATAAACTTGCCGAACACGGATATGCGGCAGATTTTCGAGTCATATCCAACGGCGTAGATCACGTATTTCATGCAGAAAAAGTCGAAAAACCCAAAGAATATGCCGATAAATTCTGCATCCTGACGACCGGGCGGCTCAGCAAAGAAAAGTGCCAGAAAGACCTGATCGACGCCGTAAAAAAATCAAAATATGCAGACAGGATACAGATTTTCATCGCGGGAGACGGGCCGCTCAAAAACAAGCTCATGCGGCGCGGCAAAAAGCTGAAAAATCCTCCCGTCATCATGTTCAGACCCAAAGAAGAACTTGTAAAAGTCATCAATTTCTGCGATCTGTACGTTCATCCTTCCTATGCCGAGATCGAATCGATCGCATGCGTGGAAGCGATCACATGCGGGCTCGTCCCCGTTATCGCAGACAGCAAAATGAGCGCCGCAAAACACTTTGCTTTGACGGAACACAATCTTTATCGATCGGGCGATACCGATTCGCTCGCACGGCAAATCGATTTCATGATCGAAAATCCGCAACTCAGAAACGACTTGCGCCTGCGCTATATTGAATATGCCGAACGGTTCCGCATTGAAAAATGCATCGACAAAATGGAGGAAATGTTTGAGGATGCGATCGCCCACCGACATCCGGGCGGAGAAACGCGAACGTGAATATCGCGCATCCGTTCTGGAAAGCAGAAAAAAACGGGCTTTTGCGGATGATCTGCATCCGCATGAGCACGGCCCGACAAACTTTTCGCATCAAAAATACCGCCTCGGTTTTTGCAGCGCGGTATTCGTCTATGCGCTCGGCGGATTGGTCGGCACCTTGTGGGAAACCATTCTGAATTTCGTGCGCGGGCGGGGATTCGTCTTCTGCAACGGAAGTCTTTTGACGCCTTTTAACTTTGTATACGGCACCGGGGCTCTCGTAATCATTTTTTTGCTCGGCAATAAAAAACAGGGTTGGAAAGTTTTTCTGTACGGCGCTCTCGGCGGCGGTGCGATCGAATATCTTTTGAGCTTTCTCGAAGAAACGATCCTCGGAACGCGCTCGTGGGATTATTCGAATCAACCTCTCGACATAAACGGCCGAGTGACGATCCCCTATATGATTTTTTGGGGATTTCTCTGCCTCGTCGTGGTGTTCGCAGCCTATCGCCCGCTCGACAAGATGCTTTGCTCGCTGCCGAAAAAAGCATGCGCCTGGGTCGCTTCGATCATATTCACATGGATCATCGCCGATTTTATCGTCACCGTGCCCGCCCTTTTCCGCTATGCGGCGCGCGCCAAAAACAAAGCTGCCCGCACCGCCGTCGGGGCTTGGATCGATCGGATCTTCCACGACGCGCTCATGAAAACGCGCTTTCCTGCCATGAAATTCTGAATACGCACAGCAAAGCGCCTCCGCCCTTTAAGAGCGGAGGCACTTTTTCGTCTTCTTTCCGTCCGCGCGAAAATGTCTTTTCGCGCATTTTTCACTGCGGCCCGCCCGCCTGCGAACGCAATTCGTCGCGCTTTTTCGTAAGCGCGGCGACTGCCGACGCGGGATCGCAGATACATTCGACCGTTTTTTCCATCGGGCAGGCGCCGTCCCCCTTCCGATTGACGATGTTCTGCACGAGCGTATCGTAAGAATAGGGAATGCCGTGCGCCTCGAGCGCGCGGGCACCGCCCACCGAAAGCACTTTTGCATAGACCTCAGAGATCCCCGCAAAAGCAAACAACAGAGCCGCCGCCTTTCCGACGATGATATCGGCGGCAGACCAGCCTTTCAGGTCCACGCTCTCCTGAATCCAGTCGAGCATGGGCGAAATGCCGCGCTTATCGCTCGTCAGCACCCGATCGCCCCTGCAAAGCGCGATGGAGTGCCCTGCAAGATTTTCTTTTGCGCGTTGCAGATCAATCATGTCTCTTTTCCCGATCGATCAGTGCCTTGACGCCCATTACGATAAACGGCACGAGAACCGCCTGCAAAACCATACCCAAAAGCCCCGTCCGGATCTGCGACCAGACGAGCGCGGGCGTAAAGGGCGCCACATTTTGAAAAATTACCGCGAGCAGAAGGAAAAACGCCCTGCCCGCGACCTGCGCGAGCAAAACGGCAGGGAAAGCCATCCAGCCGTTTTCGGCGATCTTTTTCGAAAACAGCCCGGAAACCGCCGCAAAGACCGCGAGTTCCGCCATCATGAACGGCAGTCTTGCCGCCGCAGGCATCGCACTGCCCATCGCCGACGTGATTGCAAAACTGACGAGCGGAGACGCAAGCCCCACGCCCAGCCCCCACCACGTGCCGAGCAGACAACCGCCCAACAGGACGGGCAGATACATGGGCAGCCATTCGACGCCGCCTGCCTGCCCCAATGCGAGATGCACGAGCTGAGGCAGCAGGACCGCGAGCGCCACGACGCCGATGGCGACGGCGCCCTTTACTGTCAGCCTGACTTTCAGAGAGATCCCTTTGCGGGAAAGTATGCTTTCCAACATTTGTCTGTAACTCCTTCGATCAAAATTTATTTACCGAAATACGCCGCGATCTCCTTCATGCGTCCGACCTGATCGGCATGAAAAGGGCACCTGCGGTTGCAATGTCCGCAGCCGATGCAGTCGGATGCGGTTTTGCTCAGATTTTTATAATGATCGGCGGCCAGTTCGTCGCCGATTCGCGCAAGATCGTAGTATTTGTTCACAGCTCCCACATCGATCCCCGCGGGACAGGGCTGGCAGTGATTGCAATACACGCACTTGCCCGCCGCGTCTGCGGGCGTTAAAGAAGAGATGACCGAATAGTCCTTTTCCTCCTCCGCCGCGCCGAAATACCCCAAAAGCCCGCGCGCGTCCTCGCGGTTGCGGATACCGGGCAAAACAGTGAGGACGCCCGGTTTATCCAGCGCATAGCGGATGCACTGCCGGGGCGTGAGCGCTTTTCCGAAAGGAGATGTCTTTTCGTTCAGAAGCTGCCCGCCCGAAAACGCCTTCATGACGGAAATGCCGATGCCGTCGCGCTCACAGCGGCGGTACAGGCGCATCCGCTCTTCCGCGCTGCCGTTCGCATAATCGCCGTGGCTGTAATCGTAACCCGGATTGATGCTGAACATGAGCATGTCGACGAGCCCCGTATCCAAAACCGCCTGCGCGGTGGCAGGATCGTGCGAAGAGAGCCCGATGTGCCGCGCGACGCCCGCTTTTTTCATTTCCAAAAGATAATCGAGTGCGCCGCCCGTGCGGTATTTCCCCCAATCCGAAAGCTCGTCGATACAGTGGATAAACGCGTAATCTATGTAATCGGTTTTCAGGTTTTTCAGCTGCCACTCGACGGAACGTCTGATCTCGTCCGCCTTCGTCGTCCAGCCGTATTCGCCGCGGGAATAATCCGCGCCGAAATGGATCTGATAAAAAACCTTATCTCTGACGCCCGCAAATGCGCTGCCGAACGCGGGAAACGAACAGCCGTCCGCCGTCGCCAGGTCATAATAATTGACGCCCTGCTCAAAAACGTATTCGAGCGTGGCGGCAAACTCTTTTTCGTCCGCCTCGGGGATATAAGCCGTCCCCATGCCGATCACACCGATCTTGTCGCCCGTGCGCCGGTTGATCCGATATTCCATGCATTCTCTCCGTGCGCATCATCCGATAACGCCGATTTTTTCTATATTATAACACGCGGCGCCTATAATGTCTAATACTTATTTTTTATCGGAAACCATACACGGAAACTATAAACAGAAAAGTTCGGCGCCCCTCTGCCGGGGCGCCGAAACGCATTCCTTTTCGGTCATTCGATCACAAACACGGTAAGGCTGTTTTTGTCGAGCGTATACTCCAGCTTGTTGCCCGCGATTTTGATGTTTTTCTCCCGCGGGACGATGTTGTGTTTCGCGCCGTAATTTGTGCCGATCTCGTTGATGATATTGATATCTTCGTCGGAAAGGGTAACGACGTGCGCTTTCTTTTTATCCCCGAAGTTTTTGATGTCCGCCGTCATCTTTTGCTCTTCGCCGCTCACGTTGACGACTTTCAGGAAGATCTTGTCGCCGTCGAAAGTCGCGCTCTGGAACACCCGTTCGTTTACACGCCAGACGTTTTTATCGAAGAGGAAGTGCCATTCGCCGTCTTTGAAGAAATAAGCGGTCAGCTTGTTTTTGGTATACACGAGGCGCATGGTGTTGCCCTCGGGGCTGTATCCGAGGAATTTGTCCTTGCCCATCAGCTCGCACACCGTGCGCATGAAATCGACGCGCTTGTCGAAAGAAACGTCATAGCCCTTGTGGTTTTTCCCGTATTGACAGCTCATGGAGAAACCGTTGCAGTCCATCGTGCCGCGGTCGGCTACGTCCTTTACGCCGACGCCCGCGATAAAGCTCTGCTTGCCGCCGACCCTGCGGAAATCCACTTCGACTTCGCATTCTGAGAAATCGCCGTCGAGATAATAACCGTTGAAGGCATCCGCCTCGTCGATGAAGAGCTCTCCGTTTTCCAGCCTTCCGCCGATGCAGCGAGGGTACAGTTTCCAATCCCCCATCCCGTCGGCAAAATTATGCCTGTAAAGCTCGGTGCCGTCCGCAATGCTCTTGACGCGCACTTCCTTTACGGCGACGGCCGTCGCGTGCGCACCGATCAGAAGGCCGCCCGAATTGTCGTCGTCTACCTCGCTCACGCCGTCGATCAGCATTTTACCCGTATTTGCGGCAAACATCTGCTGCACATAATAGTTGGGCGTGTACATGATGTCGCGCGGGTTGAACCAGATCAGGTTGGGCGTCCATTTGTAGTTGGCGGTAGAGGCAAACAGCGGAGCGTAGCAGGTCATTTTGACGACATCGCTGTTGCGCTCGCAGCCTGTGAGGAACGCCGCCTCGGCGAGGGCGGAGCGCAGGTTATTTTCCCCGTTCAGCCGACCCCTGCCGTCGCTCATCGTGTGCATCGCGTATTCGCCCATGAACACTTTCGCGCCGTCGCGGTCATAACAATCGTAACGCTTGGTATTGTCGATAAACCACTGATAGGAGTTGTAGACGTGTTCGTCCACGATCATGTTGCGGTATTTTTTATTGATCAGTTTCCAGTTGTCGTTGGAATCCTGCGGGCGGATGTCGACGCCTGCCGTCGTGACGACGGTGACATCAAACTTTTTGATGAGGTCGACCTGCGTGCCCGCATACGCATACTGTTCGAGCCCCAGAAGGCAGGCGGCAAAATTCTCAAAATAAGCGTCGCCCCAGTTTTCGTTGCCGATCCCCACATATTCGAGATCGAAAGGCGCGGGGTGTCCCATATCGGCGCGGACTTTTGCCCAGTGCGCCTCGACCGGGTCTTCCGAATCGACGCTGCCCTTTGCAAAATACAGGAGGTGGGCGACGTTGTCGATGACCTCGCGTTTAAACATCCCCGTGCCGGGCATGATGCGGCGGTACCCTTCGCCGCGCTGGGTACCGACGCGGATCTGACAGAGCAGGCCGACATGCAGAACGGGCAACGGCGCCATGTTCAGATCTTCGCAGAGGCAGAAATATTCGTAGAAACCGATCCCGTAAGACTGCATATAGCCCCACGTGTTGGCGATCTGCTTTCTCGTTTCCAGCGGGCCGACCGTATTGCGCCAGCGGTACTGATTTTCGAACACGTCGTCCCCTTCCACGACGCAGCCGCCGGGGAAACGGAAGAAAGAAGGATGGCAGTCTTTGAGCGCCTTTACGATGCGCGGGGAAAGCTTGCCGTTCCTGTATTTGTCGGGATCGCCCCAGACGGTGCTCGGAAGGAGGGATACGTAATCGATGCCGATATGCCCGTTACCCTTGAAGATCATGACGAGCCTGCCCATTTCCGTCGAGAGCGCTTTGAACGAGCAATTCACCTTTTCCCACGAGCCGTCGTTTCCGGACAGCGGGATCTCGGCGACGGTGGTGAGCACCGAGCGTGCGCCGCGCACATAGACCTCGACTTTGCCTTCAAAGCCGAGTTTTTTGAAAAACATGCTGAAATTATACGTCTCGCCCTTGTCGAGCGCCATGCCGTAATAGTTCCAAGCCCCCACGGCGAACCCGGGGTTTTCCAGGCGGTAAATGCCGCCCACGCACATGACAAGATACGAAGGATTGCCGGGCGCGATGCCGCCTTCCTCCGCTATGTAATGAGGGCCGGCGCCGGAAATATCCCAATAAGCCGCTTTCTGCTTGCGCAGTTCCACCGGCGAGGAGGCGTTGAAATTGTCGTACGCGAAATATTCGAATTCAAACGAATTGTTGATGACCATTTCCGCGTTCAGGCCGCCGTCCGCCGCCTGATTGATGTCTTCGAAGAACAGCCCGTAAAGATGCTTGCTGACTTCGATACCCTTGTTGTTCTTGTCGAGCGTAAAATTGACCATAAAAAAGTCTCCCGAAACAGTTTTCTTTTGTCTCATTGTAACATAACAAAAATCGATAGTCAATGGCTGCACCGAAAAATATCCGGCGTTTTTACCTCTTTTTTTTTCATATTTTTAAGGTGAACGTTTCCTTCACGACAAAGAAATCTCTCCGCCGTCCGCAAAGGCGAAGGCGGAGAGGCCGCTCAGTTTTTTTTACTCTTCGGGCGGAAGATCAGAGCAAACAGAAAGGAGAACACGATCGCCGCGGTGACGCCCGCGCTGGCGGCGGCAAGCGGCCCCGTGAGCGCATAAAACAGCCCCTTTTCCGCGCCGCGGATGCCGCCGCGGGCGAGCAGGTACCCGAACCCCGAAATGGGGACCGTCGCGCCGGCGCCGGCAAATTCAACGATGTAATCGTACAGTCCGAACGCTTCGAGCGCGACGCCCGCGAGCATAAAGATGACGAGGATGCGCCCCGCGGTCAGTTTGGTCTTGTTGATGACGACCTGCGCGAGCGTACAGATCGCACCGCCGACGGCGAACGCCTTGACGAACATGAGCAGGATGTCTGTATATTTATCCATTTTCCGCCTCTCCGTTTTCGATCGCGACCGCGTGCGCGACGCACGGGATCGTATCCCCCTGCCCCGACGAAACGGTGGACAGGAGAGCGCCCGTCGCCGCGAACAGGACCTTCCGGATCCCGCTGCCGCCCGTCAGTTTGTCATAGATATACGAATTCATGACGACCGCACTGCACCCCGCGCCGCTGCCGCCCTGAAATTCATCCTCTATGACCTTGTATATGATCTCGCCGCAGTCGACGTGGTTTGCGGAAATATCCGTCCCCTTTTCCCACACGAGATCTTTTACGATGCGGCTGCCGAGCGCACCGAGATCGCCCGTGAGGATGAGATCGTAATACGACGGATCCCGCCCCGTATCCCTGAAATGCGCCAAAAGCGTGTCCGCGGCGGCAGGAGCCATCGCCGCGCCCATGTTATTCACGTCCGAAACGCCGTAATCGATGACTTTTCCGATCGTCGCCGAAGTCAAGCAGGGTCCCCGCCCGTCTTTCGCGATCAGCGCCGCGCCCGCGCCCGTGACCGTCCACTGCGACTGCGGCGGGCGGGTCGTGCCCTGTTCGAGCGGATAGCGATACTGCCGCTCCGCCGAAGAAAAGTGGCTGCCCGTGACGGCGAGCGCGTTTTCGGCAAAACCTCCGTCGACCAGCGCCGCGCCGAGAAGGTATCCCTCGCTCATCGTCGAACACGCGCCGTAGATCCCCAAAAACGGGATCCCGATCTCGCGGGCGGTAAAACTTGCCGATATGATCTGGTTGAGAAGATCCCCCGATAAAAAGACATCCACGCCGCGGGGGCGGAGCCCCGCCTTTTCCACGCACTTTTCCGCCGCCCACAGCAGCATTTTGCGCTCGGCCCGCTCGAACGTCTTTTCCCCGAAAGTGTCGTCCGTCAGGGCGCAGTCTACATACTGCCCCACCACGCCCGCACATTCCTTCGGCCCCGCGATCGCAGACGCCGAAACGATCCTCGGCCGATTTTCAAAAAATATCGTCTGACCCTGCATAACAAACCTTCCGTCGCTTGCAGTTTGTCCCGTTCCGCTCTTTTTATTCGGAGAAAATTTTGCAACGTATCGGTATAGCCCGAGCGCAAAGGGGGCATATTACGTTTAACCCAACGCAAGGAGGCTATATATGTCCAAACGCAAAAAAGCAAAAGTAAGATCGCTGACGGACGAACAGTACAACGATTATCTGATGGCGCTCAAAGACGAACGCCCGACCATGCTGATCGATAAGGACGGAAAGAGAAAGCCTCAAAAATAAAAACGGCCGTTAACGGGAAATAAAAAATGCGGCCGCAATTAAAAATCAGCCCGCCGCGTGACCGCGGCGGGCTGATTTTATGTTCAAAACAACTTTACAGCAGAGCCCCGAAGCGCCCGACATATAATTTTTTGACGAGCGCGGTGAGCAGGATATACCCCGCCACGACAGCCGCCAGCACGGCATAATAGACCGCCGGCAGCGAAGAAAAACCGAGCGCCTCCCCGACGGAAGTATACGGGACGGACACAAGCAATGCAACGCCGCACAGCGTGAGCGCACATACGGGAGCGGACGCGTGATATTTGGGAGAGGGGAATTTTTTTCCGCGCAGCATATGGATGACGAGCGACTGCGTAACGATAGATTCGACGAACCAACCCGTCCGGAAAACGGAGACAAACAGCGCGCGCCGCGCACCTTCTGTCAGCGCGTAAGAGCTGCCCGCCATATACGGGCACAGCACCCAATAGAGCAATACGTAAGTTAAAATGTCGAAAAGCGAGCTTACCGGCCCGAACCATAGCATGAATTTTACGATCGAACGCGCCTCCCACACGGCGGGACGGGCAAGACAGCCTTCTTCCACATTGTCCCAGGGCAGCGATGTACAGGAAATATCGTACACCAGATTCAGAAGGATCAGCTGTACCGAAAGCATGGGCAAAAAAGGGAGAAACACGCTCGCGATCAGCACCGAGAGCATATTCCCGAAATTGGAAGACGCCGTGATCTTGATATACTTCATCATGTTGGCGTACGTCTTCCTCCCCTCGACGGCGCCGTCCGCGACGACGGTCAGGTCCTTTTCGAGCAAAATGACGCCCGCCGATTCTTTGGCAATATCCACCGCCGTATCCACGGAAATACCCGCGTCCGCCGCGCGCATGGCGGGGGCGTCGTTGATACCGTCGCCCATGAACCCGACGACGTGCCCGCGCTCGCGCAATACCCGCACGACCCGTTCTTTCTGCGCGGGAGAAAGTTTTGCAAACACAGTCGCTTTTTCCGCCGCGGCAGAAAGCTCTCTATCGTTCAGATTTTCAAGCTCTGCGCCGAGCAGGATATTTTCGCCCGCAAGCCCCACCTTGCGGCAGACGCAGGCGGTGACTTTTTCATTGTCACCTGTCAGGATCTTGACGGAAACACCCAGATCGTGCAGGCGCGCCACCGCGTCCGCCGTCGTCTCTTTGGGCGGATCGAGGAAAGCGAGATAGCCGATGAGTACCATCTCTGCCTCATCCGACATACTCACTTCTGCGCCCTCGGCAAGCCGCTTCTCTGCGACGGCGAGCACGCGCATGCCCTGCTCGTTCAGCTCGGATGCGCGCAAAAGCACACTCTTTTTCAGATCGCCCGTGAGCGGGTGCACTTCGCCGTCCGTCTCCGCGAACGCGGACACGGCGAGCATCTCTTCCACCGCGCCCTTGGTGATGAGGAGGGTCTTCCCCTTCCCGTTCGTCACCGCAACGCTCATGCGGCGGCGCTCGAAATCGAAGGGGATCTCATCGACCTTGCGGTATTTCGTGAGGTCTTCCTCGGTAATTTCGCCGCTCGCGCGGAGTTCGTGCGTGCGCTCTATGACGGCAACGTCCATCAGATTTTTGAGCCCCGTTTGGTAATTGCTGTTGAGAAAGGCCCGGCACAAAACGTGCGCGTCCTCTTTTCCTTCCACGTTCAGATGCATCTCCAGAACGACCTTATCCTGCGTGAGCGTGCCCGTCTTGTCCGTACAGAGAATGTCCATCGCACCGAGATTTTGTATGCAGTTGATGTCCTTGACGACGACCTTTTTCCGCGACATCGCCACCGCACCCTTTGCAAGGCATGCCGTGACGATCATCGGGAGCATTTCGGGCGTCAGCCCCACGGCGATGCTGACCGCGAACAGCGCCGCGCCCAGCCATTCCCCTTTCGTAAACCCGTTGATCAGGAATACGACGGGAACCATCGCCAGCATAAACCCGATCAGGATACGCGACACAGAATTCACTCCCTTTTCAAAGGCGGTCTTTTCCGTTTTGCCGGCAGAAAGCGTCTTTGCCGTCTGCCCGAACAACGTATCTTCCCCCGTCGCCGCGACGATTCCCACGCCGCTGCCGCTGACGACGTTTGTTCCCATGAACGCGAGGCAATTACAATTTGTGAGCGAACCCGCCTCGCACGGCTCCGCCTTCTTTTCCTCGGGCGCGCTTTCGCCCGTGAGCGCCGACTGCGCGATAAACAGATCCTTCGCCGCGACGATGCGAAGATCCGCCGGGATCATATCCCCCGCGGAAAGATATACCTCGTCCCCCACGACAAGTTCGGAGACGGGGATCTCCTTTTTCCCCTCGCCCATGCGGGAGACGCAGGTTGTCGTCGTGATCATGGCGGAAAGCTTTTCCGCCGCCGCGCCGCTGCGCGTTTCCTGCACGAAGCGCAGGATGCCCGACACCGCGACCATGACGACGATCACGATGACGGTGATATAGTTTTCCTCTCCCCTTTCGGCGAGAACGATGTCGGTAAACACCGAAACGGCGGCAAGGGCGAGCAAGATGATCGTGAACGGATTGATAAAAGCCGCCAAAAAACGTGCGGCATCCCCCTTTTTCTTGCGGAAAGGCAGCACGTTCGCCCCGTATTGCTCCCTGCGGCGCTCTGCTTCGGCGCTCGTAATCCCGCCCCGTTCCGTCTGCAAATAAGCGTACGTCTCCTCTTCCGCGATCGCCGCGGCGGTGCGGACGCGCAGCTTTGCCTCCTCCGCACGCGCGATGTTTGCCGCCATGCGGGACAGAAACAGTCTCTTTTTCATTGCCATAGCCTACCTCCTTCGATCCAAAGTTCGAAGTTGGCAGCGCAAAGCCGATATTCTCTTTAAGGACGCGCGGAAAGACGGACCGTGCCCGTATCGGCCGCGCCTGAAACCGGCCTTCGACTGCCGTAACCTTCGTCCATCTTCCGGATCCTCCTTGTTTTTATTTTGAAAAAAGAAAACCCGCGTGCCGAAACGGCACGCGGAACCATAGACAATAAAATATATGTTACATAAACGCACACCGTTTGAGCTTTGACTTTGCGGGGCGATGAAGCTGTGTTATGCCGCGCCTTGTGTTTCGACGCGGCCTGTTCAAACCTGCGCGCGATGTCTCCATCGCTTTGCGGCAACAGCCCGTATCCCCGTAATAGCCTTACTTACCGGATATTCAATTTTCGTCTGTATTATACCCGCAAAAAATTGCTTTGTCAACCCCCGAAAGCAAAATTTTACCGTGAAATTTTTTCACTGCCGGCAAACTGCGCGTTATACAGATCGAAATAAAAGCCCTTCTTTTGCATGAGCTGCGCGTGCGTGCCCTGCTCGATGACCGCGCCGTGATTCATCACGAGGATCATGTCCGCGTCCAGTACCGTGGAGAGCCTGTGCGCGACGACGAAGCTGGTCCTACCCTTCATGATCTTGCGGAATGCCTTTTGGATGCGCATCTCCGTCATCGTGTCGATGTTGCTCGTCGCCTCGTCGAGAATGAGCATGGGCGGATCGGCGAGCATGACCCGAGCGATGCAGAGCAGCTGTTTTTCACCCTGCGAGATATTCACGTTGCCCGTAAGGACGGTATCGTATCCCTTTTCGAGATTGCGGATAAAGAAATCGCAGTACGCCGCTTTCGCCGCGCGTTCGATCTCCTCGCGCGAGGCGCCCTCTGCGCCGTACGCAATATTATAGGCGACCGTCTCGCCCGAGAGAAAACTTTCCTGCAAGACCATGCCGAACAATTTTCTGTATTCGTCCAGCGGAATATCGCGGATGTCCGTTCCGTCCACGGTGATGCGGCCGCTGTCCGGATCGTAGAAACGCATCAGAAGGTTAATGAGCGTCGTTTTCCCGCAGCCGGTCGGGCCTACGATGGCGACTTTGCTGCCCGCCCTGACGTTCACGTTCAGGTCTTCGATCAGCGGCTTTTCCGGATCGTAAGAAAAATACGCGTGTTCGATCGAGACATCGCCGCGGCATTCGGCGATATGTTGATCCCCTTCCATCCGCTCGCCCGGCTCGTCGATGACCTCGAAGACCCTTGCGGAAGAGGCGAACGCGTTCTGCAGCTGAGTGACGACGTTGGAGATCTCGTTGAACGGCTTTGTATACTGATTGGCATAACTCAAAAACACGGACAGTTTGCCGACGGTGAACGCCCCTAGGGAAACCGCACCCAGCACGAGTTCTCCTCCGTCGCTGAGAATGCAGAAGATTACGCCGAGAACGCCGACAAATGCCGAAATGACGGCATTGACAAAGCGCGTGCTGGGATTGGTGAGCGCGGAGGCATACTGCGCACGCCATCCGATCTCGTTCAGGCGGGCATTGATGCTTTCGAACTTCTTTTCGGAATACGCCTCTTCGTTGAAAAGAATGACCGTCTTCTGGCCTCCGAACATCTCTTTCGCATGCGCGACGAGCTCGCCCTGGATGCGCACCTGTTTGCGGAAAAGCCGGAATGTTCTCTTAGTGATGGCCGCCGCCACGAACAGCGAGAGCGGCGTCAGTATGACCACGACGAGCGCGATGATGTAGTTGATGACAAACATCACCACGAGCGTCGCGAGAATAGTCATGACGCCCGTGAACAGCTGCGCCGCCCCCTGCAAAAGCCCGTCGGTGATCACGTCCACATCGTTGACGATGCGCGTCATCACGTCGCCCTGCGCGTGCGTGTCGATATATTTTGCGCTCGCGGCAGTCAGGCTGTCGAACGCGTCGCGGCGCAAATCGCGCACCAGTTTATAGCAGAGGCTGTTGACGCAGTTGTTGAGAAATTTCTGCGCGGCGGAACCGACCAGCACGCAGAGCGCAAATCCCCCCACCATGATGTAGACGGCGCGGAAATCGACCTGTCCCTTTCCGATCATCGCGTCGATCGCCTCGCCGTACAGGACGGGGCCGAGCAGGACGAACACGACATACAGGATGCTGAAGATCACAGCCCCCGCGACATACCCTTTATACGGGCGGATATAGGCCGTCAGCCTGCGGACGAGGCCCTTTTTGACTTTCTTGATCTCTTTCATGCTTCCGCCCTCGTCTGCGAATCGCAGATCTCCCTGTACAGCCCGCAATCGCGGTACAGCTCTTCGTGCCTGCCTGCGCCGACGATCCTGCCGTCTTCCATGACAAAGATCTTATCCGCGTTCATGATCGACGAGGCCCTCTGAGAAATGATGAGCGTCGTCATGCCTCTGAGCGCCGCGATGTTGGCGCGCACCTTCGCGTCGGTGGCAAAGTCGAGCGCGGAACAGCTGTCGTCGAGGATCAGGATCTCGGGCTTTGCGACGACGGCGCGCGCGATCGTGAGCCGCTGGCGCTGGCCTCCCGAAAAATTCTTGCCGCCCTCGGCGACCTTTTCGTCCAAACCGCCCTTTTCGTACACAAAATCGTAAGCGCAGGCGATTTTAAGCGCCTCGTCGAACTCTTCGTCCGTCGCCTTGTCGTTGCCCCAAAACAAATTGGAGCGCACCGTTCCCGAAAAGAGGGCGGCATTCTGCGGCACCACGCCGAACAGAAAACGAAGATCACGGAGTTTATATTCGCGGACGTCCCTGCCGAAAATTTTCACCTGTCCGAGAGAACAGTCATACAGGCGCGGCAACAGACTGATCAGCGTCGATTTGCCGCTGCCCGTGCCGCCGATGATCCCCACCGTTTCGCCCCGCTCTATACAGAGCGATACGTCCCTGAGCGAATATTTGTCCGTACCCGCGTAAGAAAAACTGACGCCTTTCATCTCGATGGCGGAGGCGGAAAAATCCGGATCGCAGCCGCCGCCGTCCGAAACGCAGGAACGCATGTCGAACACCTCGCTCACACGGTGCATGGACGCGTTCGCCTTCGTAAAGAGGGAAACGAGGTTGGAAATGACGATCATCGCATTCAGAATCTGCGTCATGTAATTGATGACGGCAATGATGTCGCCGCTCGAAAGACTGCCGCCGTGCACTTTTACGCCGCTCAAAAGCAGGATGACCGCCACACCGAAGTTGACAATCGCATAGGTGAGCGGGTTCAGCCATGCGGAAATGCGCCCGATGACGATGGAATTTTGCAGCATGTCGTCCGCTGCCTCGCCGAAGCGGGCGCGCTCTTTTTCGCGGTTGGAAAACGCGCGTACGACGCGGGCGCCTTCCAGGTTTTCGTTCGTGATCTGCGTGAGACGGTCGAGCTTTTTCTGATTCGCGGAATAATACGGCACGCTCTTTTTCATGATCACCCACAAAACGAGCGCGACGAGGACGGACACTGCCGTGACGATCAGCCCGATCTGCCAATCGAGGATGAGGCATAAAATGACGGACCCGAGCGCGATGAACGGCGAACGCACGACAAGACGAATGGTCATGGCGACCGCGCTCTGCATCTGGGTGACGTCGTTTGCGACCCGCGTGACCAAAGACGCCGCGCCCACTTTATCGATCTCCCTGTAAGAAAGGGTATCGATATGCTTGAACAGCGCGTTGCGCACATTCGTTCCAAATCCCTGCGACGCGATCGAGGCACTCCTCTGACAGAACAGCGCGCACCCGAATCCGACCGCGCCCATAGCGAGCATGAGCGCACCGCCCCACAGGACATAGCTTATATCCGCACGCGCGACGCCCTCATCGATGATGTTCGCCATCACGAGGGGGACGAGCAATTCTAAAATGGCCTCGAGCCACTTCGAGATCGCGCCGAGAATACAGGATACCCTGTATTGTTTGAGATAAGGAAGATACCGTTTGATCACTTTTTTCAAACTCACTTACGAAAAAATATTTTATACTATTATAGGCGTAAAACCCTTTTTAAGCAAGCGAAAATGCGCCGCGCCGCCCGAAAACCCGCCGCAAACAGGTAAATTTTGAAAATTCAGGAAATTCTGCGCATAAAATATGCGCCGCCGCGCAAATTAACGGTATTCCCAAGAGAGGTGAAAACAATGAAAAAAAAGATCTTATTGATGTTTTTGGTACTGACCCTTGCCCTTGCGGCGGTGGGCGGCACGGCAATTTCCGTATTTGCGGAACAGCAAACCGCCGAGCAAAGCGAACAGGCGGAACCGCGGACCGAACAAGTCGCTCCGCAAAACGAACAGACAGCGCCCGGCGCCGACAAAAGGCCCGCAGAGAAACCTGAAAAAGCGCACGATCTGCGCACCATGCCTGCGCCCCGCGAACAAGACGCACTGAAAAAGCATGTTTCCGTGACCGGATGCGGCAAAACGACGGCAGACGCGGATACAGCTTACCTTACTTTCCGTCTCGACGCGACGGCAGACGGTTTTTCCGAGGGAAAGGCGCACATGGAGGAGATGTGCGCGGCAGTCGCCGACGCCGTTAAAGGTATTGCAAACGCATCCGTCTGCGGCGAAACACACATCGCACATCGCCCCGTCTCAGACGGGATGAAAGGCGGCTATGCGTTTACGGCAAACCTCTGCATCAAGCTTTCCGAACCGTCCAAAGCCGCAGAGGCAAAAAGCGCGGGCGAAAGCGCCGGCGGAACCCTTCTTCATACCTGCTATACGCTTGAAAACGAGAGCGAAGCGCTCAGGCAGGCACTCACGCTCGCCATGGGAGACGCGAAGGCAAAGGCCGCATCCCTCCTCGGAGAAGGCGCGGAACTTGCGGGAATAAAGGAAGAATACTGTTGGCACGGCCCCGCCGACGAAGAAGGAAAAGTGACGGTCTGCGCGAATATCCGCGCCAGATTCTCTCTCTGAAATACACACAAAACTCGACACGGGCGGCGCTGTATCGCGCCGCCCGTGTCCTTTATTAAAGCAAGATGCAGATGACCCCGCCCCGCCCTTCGTTGACGATGCGGCGGATCGTGCGTCCCATTTTTTTGCGCACTTCTTCGGGCATGCTGCCCGCGCGGGATTCCAGATCTTCGCGTACCATATCTTTGAACGTCCTGCCGAAAAGCTCCGTATTCCAGAGCCCGTCAGGATCGCGCTCGTAACTTTCCACCATGCCCCGCGCGATCTCTTCGCTGCGCGCCGCGTCTCCGATCACGGGAGACACTTCGCTCTTCACGTCCACGCGGATGACATGGTAAGTGCCCGCACTCGCGCGGAGGGTGATGCCGCTGCGGCCGCCCTGCCCCGCAAGCCTCGGCGGTTCCAGTTCAAGGCTGTCCCCGTCCGGCATGACGATGCCGTAACCCGTTTCGTCTGCGGCGCGAAGCGCCCCTTCGAAACGGTCGTAAAACGCTTTCGCACGACCGAGAGACCGCACATATGCCATCAGGCGGAAATCGTCCGACACGTCCGCGCCGCATTCGCGGCTCAAAACACGATTGAAAAGCCCCTCTTTCGCCTCGACGGAGTATTCTGCACGGCCGCACCCCAGCTGCAGTTTGCCGCCCTGCGGAGGGGCGAAATATTCGCTCCCGTCGAACATATGTCCTACGGCGTCGAGGTCGCGCATTTTGAAAATACCCGCCGAAACCGTCCTGATCTTTTCCAACGCGTCCGAAACGATCGGATCCGTCTCGGGAAGGGTGCGCACCCAGTCAGGCAGATCGAAATCGATGCTGAGGACTGGAAATTCAAACAAAACCGTTTCCAATACGCCCGAAAAGTCCCCTTCCGACGCTTTTTCGCAGTCAAACGGCAGGACAGGCACCGCATATTTTTCGCGGAGAGACGCGCACAATTTTTCGCATTCGGAGCTTTCCGCATTGCGGCTGTTGACGAGAACGACGAAAGGTTTTCCGATCTCTTTCAGTTCTTTGACCGTACGTTCTTCTGCTAGCAGATACCGCTCGCGCGGCAGATCCGCCACCGACCCGTCCGTCGTGACGAGAAGGCCGATCGTAGCGTGCTCGCGGATCACCTTCTGCGTTCCGAGCTGCGCGGCCTCCGCAAAGGGCATCGGCTCATCCCGCCAAGGGGTCGAAACCATGCGCGGTTTTCCGTCTTCGCCGAGGATCGCCCCTTCCACCGGGAACCCGACGCAGTCGACAAGGCGCACATTTACGGCGGCATTTTCGGCGACGCTCACCCTCGCCGCTTCCGCCGGAATAAATTTCGGCTCGCTCGTCATGACCGTTTTTCCCTCTGCCGCCTGCGGCAGTTCGTCGACGAGCTGCGCCCTGGCAGAGCTTTCGGCCATGTGCGGCAGGATCATTTTTTCGGCAAACCTGCGGATAAATGTAGACTTGCCCGTCCGCACCGGCCCCACGACGCCGATATATATATCGCCGCCCGTGCGTTCGGCAATGTCCTCGTAAATCCTCTGATCTTCCATACGAAAAAGCCTCCATATACCCTTTTTACAATTTAGTATATGAAGGCTCTTATGCGATTAGACCACTTTCCCCTCAGCTGTCTTTTTTGCCGTGGGAAAGTTTTTTGACCGAAGTATGATGTTCTTCGCCCGAAAGGAGAGCGATGATATTTTTGCGGTGCGCAAACCACGTGAGGAAACAATCGAGCAAAAGGAGCATGAAGAGCGCGATGACGAATCCGTTCGTAAGCTCCGCGCGGTAACGGAAATAAAAGATGAACGCCTGCACCAGAGCGAGAAGGCTGACGCCGAGCAGAGACCCCATCGATCCCCATTCGCTCGCCCATATATAGAATAAGGTGAGGACGAGGATCCCGAGAACGAGCGCGATCATCCAGGGATACTGCGTTTCCAGGCACAGCGCGAACGCGTACATGCCGAGCGTGGAAGCGATACCCTTTCCGCCCTTAAAACGCATGGTGACGGGATAAATATGCCCGATAATGACGGACACGCCGCACACATAACGCGCAAGGTCAGAAACGAGTACGTCCGTTCCCTCGAAACGGTAGCCGCGGAAAATAAAGTACGCGATGAGAAGGGGCAACCCGCCCTTGACCATATCCAAAAATAAGGTGAGCGCGCCGATCTTCAAACCGAATTGACGGCTCATATTCATCGTACCCGGGTTTCCGCTGCCCATTTTGCGGACGTCTTTGTGCTTGACCTTGGAAATGAGGAGCGCAAAATTGAAACATCCCACAAAGTAGGAGACGACCGCCATGACGACGAACCAATACCAAATATCCGAAAAGGCAAGTTCCATATTTTTTCCTCCCCCGTCAGCCCATCAGGCCGCCGTCGTTATCGCCGCGACCGCGCGTGACGATGCGTATGGGCGTACCCGAAAAGTCGAACGCGCGCCGCAGCACGTTTTCGAGATAGCGTTTATAGGAAAAGTGCATCAGCTCCGTATCATTGACAAATAACACGAACGTAGGCGGGCAGACAGACGGCTGATTGCAGTAATACACTTTCAATCTTCTGCCGTTGTAAGAGGGCGGCTCGTTCGTGCGCACCGCGTCCAGCATCAGATCGTTTAAGGTTCCGGTCGGAACGCGGAAGTTCGCGTGCGAGAACACCTCCCGCGCGATCTTCAGCACCTTTTCCGCGCGTTGGCCCGTTTTGGCGGAAATATAGACGGACTGGTAATAATCCATGAATTTCAGGTCGAGTTTGAGTTTTTCCTCGAACTTGTTGACCGTCTTCGTATCCTTCTCGATCAGGTCCCATTTGTTCATGACGATGACGCTCGGCTTGCCCTGCTCGTGCACGTATCCCGCGATCTTGACGTCCTGTTCGGTCAGCCCTTCCGAGCTGTCCACGACGAGCAGGCATACGTCCGCGCGGCGCACCGCGTCGAACGCGCGCAGGACGCTGTAATATTCCACGTCGTCGTCCACGTTTTTCTTTTTACGAATGCCAGCCGTATCGATGATGGTATATTTCTGCCCGTCCAGCTCGAAGGGGGTATCGATCGCGTCGCGCGTAGTGCCCGCCATATCGGTGACGATCGTCCGCTCGAACCCCAAAAGCCTGTTCACGAGGCTGCTCTTGCCCGCATTCGGCTTGCCGACGACGGCGATCTTCAACCGTTCGGAATCGTCGCTCTCCCCTTCGCCGAAATGAGCGACCGCCTCGTCGAGCACGTCGCCGATCCCCTGCGAATGTTCCGCGGAAACCGCATACGGCTCGCCCAGCCCGAGCGCATAATATTCAAAAAGCTTGTCGTGAGAAAAATTATCCACCTTGTTGACGACCAAAAGGACGGGCTTTTTGCTCCGCCTCAGTTTATCCGCAACGTCGTAATCGGAAGAAGTCAGCTCCTCCTTTCCGTCCACCATCAGTAAAATGACGTCCGCCATGTCGATGGCGGCGTCCGCCTGGCGCAGGATCTCTTTCCACATCCTGTCTTCCGACTTCAACTCGATGCCGCCCGTATCTACGACGGTGAATTTTTTGCCCCGCCACTCGGCGTCGGCATACAGCCTGTCGCGCGTGACGCCGGGCCTGTTTTCGGTAATGGAAATTTTTCTGCCCGCTATTTTATTGAAGAGGGTGCTTTTGCCCACGTTGGGGCGCCCCACGATCGCGATGAGAGGATTTGCGGCCATGCGCCCTCCCTCCTTTGTCTTTTTGCTCTATTATAGCGTTTTTGCGCGCTTTTGTAAAGAAAAAAGCGGTCTGCCGAAAGGCAAACCGCTTTGATCCGCATTCTTTTTAACCGATGTTGATGTTCAGCATGCCGAGCACGCAGCCGAGCACATAGATCACGAGCGCGATCCAGAAAATAACGCGCCAAACCGTCTTGCAGCCCCTGCTGAAATGATAAGCAGGAAAAGCGATCGCGATCAAGAGCGCGACTTTTGCCACAAGATCCAGGATCCTGCCCGCGAGCGATCCCGAAAACAATCCGCCGAACGTAAACGTGAATGCCGCCACGATGAGCGCCACAAAGGCGCAGAACTTGACGAGATCGCGTTTTGCCTGTCCTTCCGTTCTCTGTTTTTTAGCCATAATGATCCTCTCCTTTTTGAAATTCGCCTATATTTTATCATGCCATACCGATAAAGGCAAGCGACTGCATACAAAAAATTATTTCATCTTCAAAAAAACGTACACGTACTCGCTCCTACTTATCGTATATGTATACGCCGTCTTCGCCGTCGTTTTCCGTAAAGCGCACAGCGATCCCCTCCCTGCGGGAAGTCGGCACGTTCTTTCCCGTAAAATCGGCACGGAACGGAAGTTCTCTGTGCCCGCGGTCGACAAGGACCAGAAATTGAATGCTCTTCGGCCGCCCCAGCTGCATGATCTCGGAAATGGCGGCACGCACCGTCCTGCCCGTATACATCACGTCGTCGCAGACGAGCACGTCTTTGCCGTCCACCCCGAAATCGATCTCGCTCCCCAAAAAAGCGATGTCGGCATTGTCGCCGAGGTCGTCCCTGTACAGGGCGATGTCGAATTCGCCCATGGGAACGGTGACACCTTCTATATCGGCAAGCGCCGCACGGATGCGCTTTGCGACCGTAACGCCGCGCGTTTTGATGCCGATGAGAGCCAGGTTTTCTACCCCGTCGTTCTTTTCGATCACCTGATGCGCCAGCCGGCGGAAAGTATTTTTCATGCCTTCCGCGTCCATCAGCTTTCCTTTTATCACCATTTTTTCTCCCTCCGCGCTTTTGTCCGCGCGATCATCTCGTCCCGCCCTTTTCCAGAACATCCAGCACGCGCGCAAAGTACGCGGGCAGCGGCGCTTCGAACGTCATGCGCTCGCCCGTGCGCGGATGATCGAGCGAAAGGCGGAACGCATGCAAGAGCTGTCCGTTCAGTTCGAACTTCTGCTTTTTGCTGCCGTATACGGGGTCGCCGACGATCGGATGCCCCAGATGCCGGCAATGCACGCGGATCTGATGCGTCCTGCCCGTTTCCAAACGGAAGCGGACAAGAGTAAACCCCCTGTCGTACCGCTTTAAAACAGTATAATGCGTGACGGCGCGCCGCCCCTTTCCTTCGGGCAGTACCGCCATTTTTATGCGGTCGGTCGGATGCCGCCCTATGTACGTATCGACCGTGCCGCTGTCCTGTTTGAAGATTCCCTCGCACAAGGCGAGATATTCGCGGCAGCACGTCTTGTCCGCGATCTGTTTGGATAAAGACAGGTGTGCGGCGTCGTTTTTCGCGACGACCAGAAGTCCCGACGTATCTTTATCGATCCGATGCACGATACCCGGACGCACGACGCCGTTGATCGTGCTCAGGCTTTTCAGGCGGAACAACAGCGCGTTGACCAACGTCCCCGAAAGGTTCCCGTTGCCCGCATGCACCGTAAGCCCCTGCGGCTTGTCGATGACGGCGATGTCGTCGTCTTCGTAGACGATCTCGATCGGGATGTCTTCGGGCGTAAGGTCGAGCTTTTTCGGCTCGGGGATCGCCGCCTCCACGCTGTCCCCTTCTCTGAGGGGATGGGAAGATTTTGCCGCCCTGCCGTTGACGAGAACCGTGCCGCCGTCTATGAGCTTTTTTGCCGCCGAACGCGTGATCCCGAGCTTTTCGCCGAGATACACGTCCAGCCTTTCGCAAGGCGCCCCGACGGAAAAGGTCTGTTTTGTCATTCCCGCTTCACGGGCACGTCCGCGCCCTCGCCGACGTCCGACCCGACGGCAGATTCGCCTTCGGGCAGGCTTGCGGCGGCCTCTTCCAACGCTTTCTTTTCCTCTTTTTTCTTTCCGAAGCGGAAGAGCGCGTCGTCATCGATAAAGAGGAGCGCCAGGATAAACATCACCGCTCCCGCCGTAATGACGAGGTCGGCGACGTTGTTCCAGAACGCGGTAAATCCGAGATTCATGTAAATAAAATCGCGCACCCCCTGCAAAACGGCGCGGTCGATCAGATTCCCCGCCGCGCCCGCCATGATAAATACGATGGAGAGGCGCAGAAAGCGCTTTCTTGCAGGCAGTTTGGCGAGCGCAATGAAAAAGATCACGAGCGCCACGCACGTGACGGCAATAAAAACGGGAATCGCCCATTCCTCGTCGCCCGCAATGCCGAAAGACATGCCCGTATTCAGATCGCCCGTCGCGGGATTGGACATCTTATCGATCTCCAAAATGCCCGGTATGATCACAAGATGCGACACGTCCGTCGCATATGCGATCGCCTTGGTCAGCTGATCGGCAAAGACCAGCACAAAAAACAAAATAGCGTAAACCATAAATCTCCCTTTATTCGTTGGGTTCGGGATCGTCCATCAGGCCCAATCCCCTGCAAAGTTTGGCGAGATCGAGTTCGCCTTTCGGGTTGAGAACGTCGTCGAGATTGAATCCCGTCTCCTCCTCGTCCTCCATATACTTGCCGATGATCGCTTTCGGATCGAACTGTCCGTCCGATTCCTCTTCGCGCAGGAAATGCCCCTCTTCTTTCCCCAAAAGGGCGGCAAGGTCGTCCGCAAATCCTGCGTACCGCTGCGCTTCCTCTTTCGGAAAAACGCCGAGCATGCTCTCGGCGAGCTTTTTCCACTTTTCGGCGAAAAGCCTGAGCGTTTTCAGCTCAGTCTCTGCGGTCATGCGGTACAGCCGCACGATCTCCTCTCCCTTTTCTTCCGCGTCTACGATGGCTTTCCCGACCCTGTTTTCCCGCCCTTTCAGCTCGGAAAGGGACGCGCGCAGGTTCCTGTTTTCCACGTTTAAATTCTCGATGCGGTAATTGAGCTGACGGATCTTGGCCTCATACGCCTCGCGGATGCCGCCGATGAGCTTTTCCGTCTCTTTTTGCGAAAGTTTTTTAGCCATTTTCGCCACGAATCTCCGATATGAGTCGATTTTTTATATCATACAGCTTTTGCGACAGGTCCACTTTATATACGTGCGGATTGTCGAGCCGTTTATATTCGTCCCAGAACGTCTCCTTTTCCCGCTCGGCGTACGCGGAGATCTCTTTCAGGGAAGGCAGTTTACAGACCTGCTTTCCGTTCTCGATGATCTTGACGGTGAGCGGCCGGACGGTATAATCGGTAAACGTCGTTCTCTTCCACGTCTCTTTGGGATGGAACACGGTGAGCGGCTCGCTCTCGTCGATCGTCTCGCCCCGCACGACGATCAGGTCCGCCTCTGCCTTGCCCGTCTTGTTGTCGTAAATGCGGTATACGTCTTTGAACGCAGGGTTGGTGATCTTGTCCGAATTGTCCGACAGCTTGATTTTGGGGATCTCGCCGCCCTCTTTCGGGTACAGCGCGGACAACTTATACACGCCGCCGAGCGCGGGCATGTCGCTGCTGGTGATGAGTTTCGTGCCCACGCCCCACAGATCGATCTTCGCGCCCTGATTTTTGAGGGAGGAAATGAGATACTCGTCCAGATCGCCCGATGCGCAGATGATCGCGTCGGGATAGCCCGCCTCGTCGAGCATCTCCCTCGCCCGCTTGGAAAGATAGGCAAGGTCTCCGCTGTCCAGGCGTATGCCTTTCGGCTCGTGCCCTTCTTTACGGAGAATGTCGAACACCTTTATGGCGTTCGGCACGCCGCTCCTGAGCGTGTCGTAGGTATCGACCAGCAAGAGGCACGCGTCGGGAAAAAGTTTTGCATAGGCGAGAAACGCTTCATATTCGGAAGGAAAATTCATTACCCAACTGTGCGCGTGCGTCCCCGCGACGGGAATTCCGAACAATTTTCCCGCCAGCACGTCCGATGTCGAACGACAGCCGCCGATGACGGACGCGCGTGCGCCGTAAACGCCCGCATCCGGTCCCTGTGCGCGGCGCAGCCCGAATTCCATGACGGTATCCCCCTGCGCGGCATACGCGACTTTTGCGGATTTTGTCGCGATCAACGTCTGATGATTGACGATGTTCAAAAGTGCCGTTTCGAGAAGCTGCGCCTCGCACAAAGGCGCACGGACGGTGACGATCGGCTCTTCGGGGAAAACGATCGTCCCCTCGGGCACGGCATAAACGTCGCCCGTAAAGCGGAAACCGCGCAGGTATTCCAAAAACTCTTCGTCAAACAGCCCGAGCGAGCGAAGGTACTCTATATCGTTATCGGTGAAACGGATGTTTCGGATGTAATCGACCGCCTGTTCGAGCCCCGCGGCGACGGAGTAGGTAATCACACTGTTGCGGCGGAAAAAAAGATCGAACACGGCGATGTCTTTTTCTTTACCGTTTTTGAGGTACCCGTTCATCATAGTGAGCTGGTAAAGATCGGTCAAAAGGGTAAGATCGTGCGTATTCATCCGTTTACTCCTGTTTGTTTTGCCCTTTCTCTTCGGGAACGTTCTCCGCAGCCCTCTCTTTGGCGCGACGCGCCTCTTCCATCTTTTTTCTCTGTTCCTTGGTATAAAATTTCGGCATGATCGCGAGCGGTTCGCCGATCGCCGCCCCGAAACAGGTCCCGTGTTTTTTACGGTTGAGGTACATCTGCAGGAGGATAAGCGCGACGCCGACCGCGATGAGTACGAGCGACAACGCCTGCGAAACGCGCACGTTGCCCACCATCAGACTGTCCGACCGCAGCCCTTCGACGATGGAACGCTCGATGCCGTACAGGATGAGATAGCCGCAGAAGACGAGCCCGCTCGGCTTTTTCTTGAATTTCCATGCAAAAGTAAACAGGATAGCGAAAATGATGAGACAGGAAAGACTTTCATAAAAGAACGTCGCCTGATACCATGCGCCCTGATCCTCGATGTAAACGGCGTAAGGAAACCATTGAAGATTCGGGTTGGTGACGAGGTTGCCGTACGCCTCCTGATTGACGAAATTCCCCCACCTGCCGATGCCCTGCGCCAGGATCACGCCGGGAACGAGACAGTCGGCCGTACGCCAGAAGCTGATCTTATGAATCAGGCAGAACAGGACGACGCCGAGCGCACCGCCGATCACGCCGCCGTAGATCGCGAGCCCGCCGTCGCGGAAATGCAGCCAATCGCTCATGTTGCCGTAAAACGCGCAGTAATAGGTGCGCGCGCCGATGATGCCAAGCGGCAGGATGCAGATAAGAAGATCGAGCGTCCATTCCGTCGGAATGTTGCGCCTTTTGAACAGAAGCGCAACGATGACCGTCGCCAGGATGATGCCGCATACGATGATGATGGCATAATAGTAGATGGTAAAACCGAAGATCGTGACGCCGGGATTGTCCGACGCCAACAAAGAAAAGTTCATGCGCATTCTCCGTTTTCCGCGGCGCACGCATACCTTTTTATAAGCGCACGCCGAGCGGTAAAAGATATATGCGAACATTATACCATATCGCCGGGAAAAATTAAAGGCTTTTGACCCACTTGGCGGCAATTTTTTCCGAACGATCAAAAACCCGGAAAGCGGGCCCCGCGCCCGCGGGACCCGCCAAGAACAGACGATTCAGTTGACTTTGCATCCCAAACTGATGAGCAGTGCGCCGTCTACGCGCCGCATCGTATTTTCGGGCAGAGACCCGATACGCTCTTTCAGCCGCCTCTTGTCAAGAGTGCGGATCTGTTCGAGCAGGATGACCGAATCTTTGGCAAGCCCGTAACTCGCCGAAGGCAATTCGATATGTGTGGGGAGTTTCGCTTTATTGATCTTGCTCGTTACAGCCGCCGCGATCACCGTCGGGGAATATTTATTCCCGATGTCGTTCTGAACGACGAGAACGGGACGGACGCCGCCCTGTTCGCTGCCGACCACGGGGCTGAGATCGGCATAATAGAGTTCCCCCCTGTGGATTTCCATGTTTTCAGACCTCACTCTTTTCTTTCGGAAAACACCCCTCCGTTCATAATATGTAAAAACGGAGCCGCTGCGTTACGCGCACGAATGCCTTCCGATGTAATTGTGCCCGAAAACGGAATATTTTATTCCTCTCGGCAAAAATCACTCATTTCTGCCCGCCTTGATCAGCTGCGAGATCGCCTCGGGAAGTTTTGCGATCACATCGGACGCGAGGACGCTGTATTCGTTGCTCTCCCCCTCCGCAAGATCACCCGCCGTGCCGAGCACATGCGCCCCGCATACGCAGGAACGGAAGGCCGTGACTCCGCGCGCCGCCAGCGCGCAGACGATGCCCGCCAGAACATCGCCGCTGCCGCCGCGCGCAAGCGACGGGCCGCCTTCGGCAACGAGAGCGGTGTTTTTGCCGTTGGTCACAAGGCTCCGGTTGCTCTTCAAAAGGAGCGTCACGCCGTATTCGGCGGCAAAGGCAGCCGCAAGCGCCGCGCCTCCCGCCTTCACCTCCTCCACCGAACTGCCTGTAAGGCGGGAAAACTCTTTCAAATGGGGCGTGAGAATGACGCGGCACGCCTTTTCGCGCAAAATATCCGTGCCGAACTTCGCCAACGCACCCAGCGCGTCCGCATCCAGAACGAGCGTGCCTTTGAATTCGGACAAAAGGAGCCCCAGGCTTTCGTACAGGTCGCGCGTGACGCCGCAGCCCATTCCGACGGCGAGCGCGTCCGAATTTTCGGACATTTTCCGCACGGCCTTTTCGTCAAATCGGAGATGCCCCTCCAAATCCGGCATCGGCGTCAGAATGAGTTCGGGATATTTCCCTATATAATACGGAAATACGCTCTCGGGACAGAACAAGCGCGTATACCCCGCTCCCGCGCGGAGCGCGGCACCTGCGGAAAGGAGCGCGGCGCCCGAATAAGCGCGGCTGCCCGCCAATATCCCTGCGCGGCCGTAACTGCCCTTGTTACTGTTTTTCTTTTTCGGCGGAAACGCATCCGAAAGCTCCCGTGCCGAAAATCGCCCGATGTACGCGGCGGCCGGCAGGGCGATCCCGATGTCCGCGCGCACGATCTCTCCGCACAGATCCGCCCCGTCATTCAGATACAGGCCGATCTTGCGTTCCCCGATCGTAACCGTTTTATCCGCCCGAACGGCAAGCTGCGCTGTGCCCGTGTCCCCGTTCAGCCCGCTCGGAATATCCGCCGCGATCACGTATGCCCCGCACGCGTTGACGGAGGCGATCGCATCCGCAAACTTGCCCTCCGGAACGCTGCGGAATCCCGTACCGAATATCGCGTCGATCACGACGTCGTAACGCTCTTTCGGGAAAACCGTATGCTTTGTACCCGTAAATTTCGCGCGCTGCGCGGCGCAGTCGTCCGAAAACTTTTCGCACAGCTCGAAGACTTCCGCGTCGTATCCTCGCTCTGAGAGCAGGCGCGCCGCACAATAGCCGTCGCCGCCGTTGTTGCCGCCCCCGCACACGGCGAGAACGCGCCCGCCGCCGAGCGCTCCGAGCGCCTTTTCCGCCGCGTCCGCGATCGCCTTCCCCGCCCGCTCCATGAGCGCGGCGGAAGGAACGCCCAGCTCTTCGATCGTGTATTTATCGGCCGCGCGCATCTGCGCACAGGTAAGAATCTTTTCCATTTCCCCTCCTATGTTCGGCCGCGGTCTTAAATCTCCGCACCGTATCCGTCATTCCCCGTCCTCCGCGTCCTGCCCGAGCGAGGCGAGCGCATCCTTTGCCGTATCGTAATCGAACCCCTTGGACATCAGATGACGGAACGCTTTGGAAAGATTTTCTTTTGAAAATTCGCGGCCGCGCATGTACTTTTTCAAAACGGCTGCCGCTGCGCCGTCCTCGCCGGAAAGTTCGGAAAGCGCCCGTTCGATGCTCTCTTCCGCTGCGCCGCGCCGCCGCAGCTCATATGCGATCAGACGCGCCCCCTTGTTTTTCCCCGCAGAAGAAACGTATTGCCTGCAATATTCGTCGTCGTCGAGAAAGCCGTATTCTTTCAGTTTCTGCACCGCATAGTCGGCGACCGCCTCGACGTAACCTTTCTTTTTGAGAAAATCGCGGATTTCTTTTTCCGTTTTCATCGAATGAGTGAGGTGAGTCATCGCCTTGTCGAGCGCCTGCGAACGCTCGTTTTCCAGCTGAATGGCGTCCAGTTCGGAAAGCTCGATCTGATCCCCCACTTTCAACCGGTGTCTGATCGCCGTCTCCAATTTCAGGCCGCAATAGAACCTGCCGTCTATATAAATGTTGCAGCGCTCCTTGTCCTTGACCTGCGGCGCAATATCCGTGATCTCTGCCATGCTGCTCCCTCCGTTGCAAAAATCCCGCGCTTTTTTAAGCGCGGGACGCGGGCGGACCGCCCTGTCCGGTCAGTCCGCAACGATAAAATCGATCTTGCCCGCAAGCGAAGGCGGGTAATATTCCGACAGCTTTTCGCCTACCTTTTTCAGAAAAGCGTCGCCTTTGCAATAAAATGCAAAGCGCATGGGATCCCGTCCCGTCTCAAACACGAAATCAAACGGGACATCTGAATCGATACAGCAGCGGTTGAGGCCTTTGCGCACGAGAAGCTCCATCCAGATCCTGTCGTCGCTGTCTTCTTCGTCCTCTTTCAGGATATTGAGAAAAAGCTCCGACCTGTCCTCGAAGTCCTTCCAGAACCGCTTTACGTCTTTATCCTTGACCTTTTTGGGAAATAATTTTTCAAGCATTAAAGTTTCACGACCCAACCGAATTTATCTTCGAGGCGGCCCGATTGAATGCCGGTAATGGTGTCATAGAGCCACTTTGTGATCTCACCCATCTTGCCGCCGTTGACTACGTAATCGACGCCCTTGTATTCCATCATGCCGACGGGCGAAATGACTGCCGCCGTACCCGTGCCGAACGCCTCGTTCAGGGTGCCGTTCTTCTGCGCCTCGATCACCTCGTCGATGGAAACGCGCCGCTCGGATACTTTATATCCGTGCGCTCTTAAAAGTTCGATGCTGCTCTTGCGCGTAATGCCGGGAAGGATGGAGCCGACGAGAGCGGGCGTGACCACCTCTCCGCCGATCACGAAGAACATGTTCATCGAACCGACTTCTTCCACGTACTTTTTTTCGTTTGCGTCCAGCCAAAGCACCTGATCGAAGCCCTTCTTTTCCGCCTCTTCGCCCGCTTTGAGCGAAACGGCATAGTTTGCGATACATTTCGCCTCGCCCGTGCCGCCGACCGTCGCGCGGGTATAATAATCTTCGACCAGAAGGCGGGTAGGCTCCAACCCGTGCGCGTAATAGCTGCCGACGGGCGACAATATGATAAAGAACAGATATTCCGAACTTGCATGCACGCCGAGCATCACATTCGTCGCGATGATGGACGGACGGATGTAGAGCGCCGTGCCGGGCGCCGTCGGGATCCAGTCTTTTTCGATCTTCAAAAGCTCGAACAATCCGTCGAGGACGACTTTTTCGTCGATGAGCGGGATGCACATGCGCTCCGCCGAACGGTTCATACGCTTGAAGTTCTCTTCGGGACGGAAAACGCGCACTTCGCCCTTTTCGTTTTTGAACGCTTTCAGCCCTTCGAAAATGCCCTGCGCATAGTGGAATACGGTCGTCGCGAGGTCGAATGCGACGGGACCGTACGGCTCGATGACGGGCTCGCCCCACTTGCCGTCTTTGTACTTCATCGTCAGCATATAATCGGTGAAGATCTTGCCAAATCCGAGTTTGCTCTGATCGGCGGGTTTTTCTTTCAATTTTTCCGCTTTAATGAATTTCATATCCGCACTTCCTTCATGATCCGGGCGCTCCGCCCTTTTGATTTCCGCACTATTATAGCACATCGTTCTCCGTTTGTAAATAATTTACAAAACAGATAATATAAATCAATGTCATCGATTTTTCCGATCACACGACCTCAATATTTTATACTGCCGCAGATAAAATCGATCGCGTCGATCTGCTCTTCCAAAGCCGCGATCTCGCTGCTCTTTCCGTCCTCGCCAAACGTTAACGCCATGCTCTCGGGCTGTTTTTTTCCGATTTTGGAATACGCCGCCAAAAAAACAACGGCCAAAACGGCGGAAAAAATGATCAGGGGTACCGAAACGGCATATACGCCGACGGGGGCGCCCGTACTCAGCGCCGCAACGAGAATGACAAACGCGAGAGCGGCGAATACGATGCATACCGCGCCCGCCGCGCGATACCCCTTTTTACCGCTTTCCCTGTCCGGCCGGATTTTCCGTTCCGGGCTTTCGGCTGCCGCAGCGCGAAGCGCGTCCGCTTTTTGAGACAGTTCGGTGCGCAGACGGTTCAGACGCGGAAGGTAGGCTGCCGCCAACGCCGCGCGGCGCATGGCGTCTGCCCGTTCGAGCGCTTTATCCGCATGGTTTTTGACCTTTGCAAAGCAAGAAAAATCACTCAGATCGCGCGTCTCCGCCAAAACGATCCCGAAATGTGCGCGCCAATCCTCGGCGACCGCAAGACTCTCTTCCCAAAGTGCCGCAGAATCTTCCCAGCGTCCCTCTTCGAGCGCTTCCTGCGCACGGCGCATGAGATTTTCTCTGTCACGCTCCGTTTCGGCATGCGGCGCTTTCGAACTCTCCCGTACAGACGGTCCCGTCCGATTTACCGCCGCATTTTCCGATAAAGAATCTTTCGCGGGCGCAGCGCTCTGCGGCGTTTTCTCTCCGCCCGCATCCGCAGGATCCGCCGCGATGCCGTGTGCGCCCGGGCGCGAATTCTTTCTCTCTTCCGCATATGCCTCTTTCGCGCGCCCGAGATCGATAAAACTCATGCACGCGGGGCAAATATCTGACCGAACGCTCTCTTCCGCGGCAAATATTTTGCCGCATCGATAGCATTTTACCTCTCTTTTCATCTCTGCGCCCCCCTGCTTCCGGGCATGAACGGATGCCAATAGTCCGATCCCTGCGTGACCTGCACCTTACCGGACATAAAATCGACAAGGGAGGCGGAAAATTCCGTCGCATCTTCTTCCCTCACCGCCGCGGTGACGGATATTTTGTCCGTATAAACGATGTCCTTCATCCCGACCCCTCGGAGCAAAAAGAATTTTTTCAGCGCGTCGAAATTTTCGTAGCCTACGGCAGCATAAATCTCTCTGCACACGCCGTATTCTCGGATCTCCGCACGGGCGATCGCTTCGGCTGCGGATGAAGAATAAGCGCGTACCAAACCTCCCGCACCCAGCTTGATCCCGCCGAAATAGCGGGTCACGACCACAGCCGACTCAAACAATTTCCTGTTTTTGAGAACGTCCAAAATGGGCATGCCTGCCGTCCCCTGCGGTTCGCCGTCGTCCGAAAAGCGCATGAGATTGCCGACCTTGTCCGCAACGAACGCGTAGCAGTTATGCGTTGCAAGCGGATGGGCGGCGCGGACCCCGGAAACAAAGGCGCGCGCCTCTTCCTCGTTTTCCGCGTGCGCACAGTTGACGATAAACCGCGAACGCTCGATGACCTTTTCGTATGTCGCCGCCGAATAGACGGAAAGATAGCTCTTCATCGCTCCGCCGCCTTGTTCACGAAAACCTCACTTCGTTGCGGTTTTCCGTGAAAATTTTGGATTTATATTATAAATTCGCGCGTTTGAGAACCGCACTTCTCAAAAAGCGCACTCAATTTGCCGCATACCTACGGCTCACGAAAAGGGTGAATGACCGCGATTGCATAATATGCGTGCCCTTAAATAAACGGGGTCCCCGAAAATCGCAACGCGCGTAGCGATGTGAGATTTTTGGGGAAGAGGAACAACAAGTGTATGAGGGCTTGGCGGCAAGTTTTGCGCGCCGCCTGCCCTCCGTCGCCTTGTTGCGACGTGGACAGAGGGGAAATCCGTTCGGGTTTCCCCTCTGTCTCACGGAAATAAGTTTTAACAGCTTAAAACTTATTTCGTGAACATTATCCTTATATGCACCTTTTTTCCCTTATGCAGGACGAATTCGCCCTTCTCCTTTGCGGACGCGGGGACCGCCGCATTCACATCGTCGATCTTTTCATCGTCGATCTTTACGCCGCCGCCCTCGATCAGGCGCCTTGCCTCGCTCTTGGACTTTGCCGCCCCCGCAAGGACGAGAACGTCGCACACGGCAGACGTATCCTTCGGAATCTCAACGGAAGGCATGTTCTCCGCATCGCCGCCGAAAGCCGCTTTTGCCTTGGCTTCGGCGTCTTTCGCCTTTTCTTCGCCGTGCACCATCTTGGTCAGCTCGAACGCGAGGCGTTCCTTCGCCGCGTTGATGCGCTCGTCTTTATGCTCGCAAAGGGCCGCGATCTCGTCGAGCGGCAAAAAGGTGAGAAGTTTCAGGCATTTTTCGACGTCCGCGTCGTTCACGTTTCTCCAATACTGGTAAAATTCGTAAGGACTCGTCTTGTTTTCGTCCAGCCATACGGCGCCCTTTGCCGTTTTACCCATTTTACGGCCGTCCGAAGTAGTGAGAAGCGTGAACGTCATCGCGAACGCGGGCTGCTGTTCCTTACGGCGGATCAGATCCGCCCCCGCAAGGATATTGCTCCACTGATCGTCGCCGCCCAGTTCGAGCTTGCAGCCGTATTTTTTGTAGAGTACGAGAAAATCGTACGCCTGCATGAGCATGTAATTGAATTCGAAGAAAGAAAGCCCTCTCTCGTAACGGGACTTGAAACATTCCGCCGAAAGCATTTTATTGACGGAGAAATGCACGCCGATCTCGCGCAGGAAGTCGATATAATTGAGATTCAGCAGCCAGTCGGCGTTGTTGACCATGATCGCGCCGTTCTCGCCGTCGAATTTGATAAATTTTGACATCTGTTTGCGGAAACATTCGCAATGGTAATCGACCGTTTCGCGCGTCATCATCTGACGCATGTCCGTCCTGCCGGAAGGATCGCCGATCATGCCCGTGCCGCCGCCGATCAGGACAATGGGCTTATGCCCCGCGTCCTGCATGTGCTTCATGGCGATCAGCTGCATAAAGTGCCCTACGTGCAGGCTGTCCGCCGTCGGATCGAACCCGATGTAAAAGGGAACGCTCTCTTTCCCGAGCATTTCATAAAGTTCGTCTTCAAAGACGGTCTGTTTGATAAATCCCCTCTCCCTGAGGGTATCCATTACATTCTTTTTCATAAAAGTCTATACTCCTTGCTTTGCGGATACAGGCCCTGCCTGTTCCAGTTTTAACCTGATTATTATACAACGGCTGTCGGATCGCTGTTCAGATACAGCGACATACCGGTTTTTGCGCTGATCGCCGTGATCGCAAGTCCGCTCTGACCGACGCCCTCCAGCCAGCTCGGAGCCACCACGCCGTAAAAAGTATCATCGGCATTTGCGATCTTGATGAAGTAATCCCCGATCATCTGCCACGTATACGTCGCATTGCGATGCGTGAGCGTGCCGCCATCCGTTCCGTCCAAAGCAAACGTTACAGCCTCTGAGAAGATGGGCGTATACACCATATCGTTCAGAAAAACAGCCTGATAATTGCCCTGCGTAAGATTCGCAACTTCCGCCGCCGTGACCGTTCTCAAGCGCTCCCCCGCATATCTGTTAGGATTTATGACGATCTGCCCCTGAGAATTCAAATAGTACTGATTGAGAAACAGAGCAAAACTTGAACCCAGTTCTGTATTGTAATAACGGTTGATGCGCGTCGATATATTGATGCCGCGAGTCGTATACAGATCGTTATGCCCGGGGGCATATACGTTATAGGCTGTATCGCCCGTAACGATCTCGCCGTTGTCATCCGAATATTCAGCCTTCGCGCTCATATTAGTTCCGTCGGCATAAATAAAATCAAAAGCGCCCAGTGCTTTATACCCGTTCCCGGAAATTCCGTTATCCGAATCGAGCATTTCGCCGTCCACCCCGCTAGATCTGAATCCTTTATAAACACCCGTCACCGAATTGTCCGAAATACCGTAACGCATATTATACGTCGCCGCAAGAGCACCGTAAGAGCTCATGAGGAAGTACCTTGAACCGATGGTATCGGTAACGTTCCCTGCGTCGTCATAGATCTGGACATTGTCATGCCGCGCGATGACGGGCGCCTCCATCTGTCCTTCCGCAATAATCGTTCCGCAATATTTTTTGCCTGAAGAGCCTTTTTTGTCGCGCTCGTAATTAAAATCCTGCACCTCTTCGTCAGAGTACACCTTATTCATACCCGCCGCCCGAAGTCCGCTCTTCCTGCTCATTTCCATAATATAGAGTCCCGCGTGGAAGGAGCCGTATGCCATATACATATCCCCTTCTTTCGTAAAAATGATTTGCGGGTCGATCGCATTGATATACTGATTTCCCTGTCCGACCGGCAGGCAGGACTGAAAGATCATGCCGACATATTCGAACGACCCGGGTGTCAGGTCTTCGCTGTAACAGAGAAAAATGCAAGCCCTGTCGTTGCCGTCTCCCTGGCCGAGATCGGCCGTGTATACGGCGCAGGAATACAGCCAGAAGCCATCTTTGTCCGGACATTCGATAATATCGGGCGCCCAATAATGCACCGCGTTGATACTCGGTGCGTTCAACGCTTTGACCACGTCTGAAAGCTCTTCGCCCCATGCCTTGCCGGAAGGCGCTGTGCCGCTGTAAGGCTGATTCAAACGGGTACTGAACGTCGTCCCCGTCTTCTCCCAATGGATCATATCTTGGGATCTGCGGATCTGGTTGCCGCCGTCGCCCCAGCCCGTCGTGAGTACATAATAATATCCGTCGTGTTCGACGATAGACGGATCGTGCGAACCGTTCACGCCGTCGGACGCCGTCTCCGAAAGCGCATCGAACGAAGGGTCGGCGGGATATGCGCCCTGCGAAGTAACGCTCACCCGTTCCATCACCGCTCCGTCCTCATCGCACAAGTCGATGTTGAGGATGCCGCAGCCGACCGCCGTGACCGTCAGGGTTTCCTCATCGAACGTTGCGACGCTCGCAGCGTTTTCGACCGTATTTCCATAGAGATCGGTCGCACTGAGCTTGTACGACGCGACAGAGACGCCTTCTTTCAGCTCGATCACGGATGTCTTGTCCTTTTCAACCACATAATTTTTCCCCGTGTCGTCGTAAAATACGGCGGGATACAGCGAACTCGCCACATAGGCGCTTCCTTCGTCCGTTCCGTCCTTGTCCGAACACCCCGCAAGCGGGATCGCCAGAGCGATCGCAAGCACCAAAAAAACACTTAGAACTTTTTTCTTCATTTTCTGCCCTCACCATCATCCATATTTATATGATTGTACCATATCCGGACGCTTTTGTAAACCGAAGTCGGATAAAAGCCCGCAAAAAAGTTTTTTGATCAAACAAACAAATTTTCTGCGAATAATTCTCTGCAAAGCATTGAAAAATTTTTGACTGTATGGTATAATTTGACTTGGTAAAACCACAAAATCGTATGGTCAATATTGAATTGGAGGAAGAAAAATGCAATATTCTCGCGAAGTTGAAGAAATGATTTGCGTTGCCAAGGGCCCCAACCACGGCCCCGCCCCCATCCCCGAAGAGGGTAAATGGATCCAGGCAAAGGAAATCAAAGACATCTCCGGACTCACGCACGGCGTGGGCTGGTGCGCGCCGCAGCAGGGCACCTGCAAGCTGACGCTCAACATCAAACAGGGCGTCATTCAGGAAGCGCTCGTCGAGACGATCGGCTGCTCGGGCATGACCCATTCCGCGGCGATGGCGGCGGAAATTTTGCCCAAAAAGACCGTTCTCGAAGCGCTGAACACCGACCTCGTGTGCGATGCGATCAACACCGCCATGCGCGAACTGTTTTTGCAGATCGTGTACGGCCGCAGCCAGTCGGCTTTCTCCGACGACGGCCTGGTCATCGGCGCAGGGCTTGAAGACCTCGGCAAAGGCACCCGTTCGCAGATCGGCACGATGTATTCCACGGCGGAAAAGGGCGTGCGCTATCTCGAAATGACGGACGGCTACGTCCGCAGGATGGCCCTTGACAAAAATAACGAGGTCATCGGCTACGAATTCGTCAACTTCGGCAAGATGATGGATTTCATCAAAGGCGGCATGGGCGCGGAAGAAGCGCTGAGTAAAGCTACCGGTCATTACGGCAGATTTACCGAGGCCGACGGGGCGGTCAAATACATCGACCCCCGCAAACAGTAAGGAGGTACACGGACAATGAGTATCACTTTCGAAGGGTATGAAAGAAGGATCAACCAGATCCGTCCCGTCATGGACAAGTACGGCATCAAAGATTTCGAAGACGCGAAACGCATCTGCAACGAGAAAGGTTTCGACGCATACGACATCGTGAAAGGCATTCAGCCCATCGCATTCGAAAACGCGGGCTGGGCTTACACCCTGGGCGCTGCCATTGCCATCAAAAAAGGCTGCACGAAAGCTGCCGACGCAGCGGAGGCCATCGGCGAAGGCTTGCAGGCATTCTGCATCCCCGGTTCCGTTGCCGACCAGCGCAAAGTCGGTCTCGGCCACGGCAACCTCGCGGCGATGCTCCTTCGCGAAGAGACGGAGTGCTTCTGCTTCCTCGCGGGGCATGAATCTTTCGCGGCGGCGGAAGGCGCGATCGGTATCGCGAGAAACGCGAACAAAGTCCGCAAAAATCCCCTGCGCGTCATCCTCAACGGCCTCGGAAAAGATGCGGCGTACATCATTTCGCGCATCAACGGTTTCACCTATGTGCAGACCAAGTACGATTATTATACCGGTAAGGTCACGATCGTGAAAGAGACCCCCTATTCTTCGGGCGAACGCGCGAAAGTGCGCTGCTACGGCACCGACGACGTGAACGAGGGCGTCGCGATCATGATCATGGAAAAGGTGGACGTTTCCATCACGGGCAACTCCACCAACCCGACCAGGTTCCAGCACCCCGTTGCGGGCACCTATAAAAAATGGGCTGTCGAAAACGGCAAGAAGTATTTCTCCGTTGCGTCCGGCGGCGGCACGGGCAGAACCCTGCACCCCGACAACATGGCGGCAGGCCCCGCAAGCTACGGCATGACGGACACGATGGGCCGCATGCACTCCGACGCGCAGTTCGCCGGTTCTTCCTCCGTTCCCGCGCACGTCGAAATGATGGGCCTGATCGGTGCGGGCAATAACCCCATGGTCGGTATGACCGTTGCTTGTGCCGTTGCCGTGCAGGAAAGCATGACGAAGTAAATTTCTTCACGAAATTCTCGGCGGGCTGCCGCCTGCGAATTTCCGTGATCTGAAAGACAACCCGCCGTTCGGCACTAGCCGTTCGGCGGGCTTTTCTCTCTTGCGGCATTTTTAAGAGCACACGTATTATAAAATGCCGCAATTCACTCTTTCCTCTTGAGCCGCAGGCATGCGCCAAATTGCGTGCGCTTACCGAAAAGCGCGGTTTTCGGACGCGCTTTGTTTATTGCAAAATTTTCTGTAAGACAATTCTTTTTTGCTCCGTGCAGGAAGGCATGACGAAGTAAATTTGTTCACGAAATTCTCGGCGGGCTGCCGCCTGCGAATTTCCGTGATTTGAAAGACAACCCGCCGTCGGCGCACGCCGATCGGCGGGCTTTTCTCTCTCCCGCGAAAAAATTTTATGCGGAACGCAAAAAAGCGGCTGACATTGTCGCCGATTTGTGCTATACTATAAAAGCGGCAGCAGCGCCGCGGCGCTGCTGCCGCCTTTTTTATTTTACACTTTACGAATTTCAGGTTTACGGAGGCAAAAAAACTTTGAGCGGATTTTTCGGCGTAGCATCTAAAAAAGACTGTGTGTTCGATCTGTTTTTCGGCACGGACTACCACTCGCACCTGGGCACCCGCCGCGGCGGCATGGCCGTCTGCGGAGAAAACGGGTTCGAACGCGCCATCCACAATATCGAAAATTCCCCTTTCCGCACCAAGTTCGAGCGCGATTTCGACGAGATGAAGGGCTACATCGGCATCGGCTGCATTTCCGACAACGAGCCGCAGCCCCTTTTGGTGCGGTCACACCTCGGCAATTTCGCCATCGCGACGGTCGGGCGGATCAATAACGAGGCGGAACTCGTAAAAAAGGCGTTTTCCGAGGGCAAGACCCACTTTTTGGAGATGAGCGGGGGCAACATCAACGCGACGGAGCTGGTCGCGTCGCTCATCGACTTCGGCTCGACCATTCCCGAAGGCATCCGCTACGCGCAGGAAGCGATCGACGGCTCGCTGTCTATCCTCATTCTCACGCAAAACGGCATTTACGCCGCGCGAGACAAGATGGGCCGCACCCCCGTCGTCATCGGCAAAAAGGCGGGCGCACACTGCGTCACCTTCGAATCGTTTGCCTACCTCAACCTCGGCTATTCGTTCATGAAAGAGCTGGGCGCGGGCGAAATCGACTTTATCACGCCCGAAAGCGTAGAAGTCATTCAAAAACCTTCCGATAAGATGAAGATCTGCACCTTCCTTTGGGTGTATTACGGAAACCCCGCCTCCGCTTACGAGGGGCTGAACGTGGAAGAGATGCGCTATAAGTGCGGCGACGCGCTGGCGCGGCGGGACGACGTTGTTGCCGACAGCGTGGCGGGTCTGCCCGATTCGGGCACGGCGCACGCGGTGGGCTATGCAAACCGCTCGGGCATTCCGCTCACGCGGCCCTTTATCAAATATACGGCGACGTGGCCGCGCTCGTTTATGCCGACCAACCAGAAGCGCCGCGACCTGATCGCGCACATGAAGCTGCTCGCCATCGATTCGCTCATCCGCGACAAGCGGCTGGTGCTCATCGACGATTCGCTGGTGCGCGGCACGCAGATGCGCGGCACGGCGGACTTTTTGTACAAGAGCGGCGCGAAGGAACTGCACATCCGCCTTGCTTGCCCGCCCCTGCTGTACGGCTGCCCCTACCTGAATTTTTCGCGCTCGAACTCGACGATGGAACTGATCGCAAGGCGCAAGATCGCAGAGCTTGAGGGGAGCGAAGCGGAAGAGAAAGTTTTGCCGTATACCGACCCCGACTCTCCGCAGTACGCCGCTATGGTCGAGGGTATCTGCAAAGAACTGCAATTTACCTCGCTGAAATATCACCGCCTGGACGACATGATCCAATCGACGGGCCTGCCCGAATGCAAGCTATGCACCTACTGCTGGAACGGGAAGAAGTAAATGTTGTAGATTGATTTCTGTGAAAAACAGCCCCTCATACGAGGAGCTGTTTTTTCTTTGCTCTTTACTTTTAATTCTTACGTCGTAGGCGTACTTGTCGCAATGACAATGTATTTCCGAGTATTATCTCGGATTTCGCCTGACAGTTGCTCATAAGTACCACTAGGTGCCGAATTCCTGCCGTATGCATTGTAACCGTCATCAAGCACATCTTCCCATTCATTGACGTAGTCAGTCCACCACTCGTCTTCCGCATCACAATAAATGCCATATCCAGCAGTTGAAACCTCAGCGGAATTAAATATACCACCAGAGAGATGAACGTTGCTATAATTCGTATTTCCGGCATTGAGGTGCAATCCGTGGCGAGCATCTTTATCAACGCCTTCCTGTTCAATTACCGTAAATTCTCCACCGCGAATATCCAAGGTACTAGCCGCCTCTCCATACCAAATACCGTTCTGATTTCCTTCAAAAGTGCCCTTATATATGGTAATGGAAGACGCTGTTCCGCCGTTTCGACCTTCAACGGTCAAAGCAGCTGAGACTCCATGTAAATATAAACTTTCCGTTCCTTGATATTCACCGTTTCCGTCGCCGCCGAAATATACCGTTGCGTTCTGATATACCGAAAAACCTGCTGTACCGCCAACATCAAATGTACCCGCGTAGATATTGGCGGTCGCGCGGGAACTCGTACCCATGACGAACGCGCCGCTGCCCTTTTCGCCTTGATCGCCGAATGTTCCGTTATAAATATCGACAGTACCGCCGTACATTTTAAATCCGTACGACGCCGCAGCTCCGGGCATTACGCGATCCAATTCAGCCGAGGCATTCGTGTTGTTGTTTTCATAAGAGTCAACACCGATAAAGGTACCGCCGTGTATATCGACATCCCCGTTGCTGACGAGGATCCCGTTGCCCATATAGGCCTGATACGTTCCGTAATAAACCGTGAGCGTTGCCGTTGTGCTACTACCTACGCTGCCAACCTGCACGGCGTGACCACCCGTTCTGGGCACGCGGTACGACCAGTTGCCGTTAAAGGGAATATAACTATCGTAAGTAGGTCTACCCCAAGATATGTCCGTTTGATATTCATCATCCCTGTCATAAACGTCATTACCGTCAGCCGTAATCGAAAGAGTACGCGTGTCGGTGGTGCTGTCTGTTCCTAAAACGACCGTACCTCCGCCCACATACAAGCCTCCGCCTCCGCCCGTCTGCGAATCGCCCGCGCCTTCGACAACACTCTGAATTGTACCCTGTCTGATCTCGACTTTGGTATCCGCCGCAGACGAAGTTTCTACGCGCACCGCAAAGCTCTTGATACTAAAATTCTGATACAATGAATCAGCACCATAAGTATTATCGTTATAAACATACTGTTTATCATTCTCAATGCCCGTATGGGTGACGTTGAAGGTGCCGTAAGACATCAGCGAACCGCCTTCTACGGTGACGCCGTCGTAATGCGTCGTCACGTTGCTGCCCCAAATTGTATTCTGATCGATCGTTGTTGTAATATTAACGGTATTCGGAGAATTTTCCGCCCCGAGCGTAAGCGTGCCGTTGTTGACGTAAATACCGGTACCGCGCGTAGATACAAGGTCGAGATTGCCGAAAACGTTGATCGTTGCACCGCCGCGCGCCGTGATACCCAGCCCATCGGTCCGAACATCGACAGCGCCGTTGAAGATCAGCGCGGCTGTCTCGCTGTTTACCGCATTTTCTTCTACGCTGACCGCCGTCGTCGCGAGAACGTTTGTTGTTTGCGTGTTTCCCGCAATATTTACAAATACGTCGAACGCATCAGCGACCGTGATCGAGCCGCCCGTGGAATACACGCCCGCCGCATTGGCACTGAACTGCGCGACAAAGGCGCTGTTGAGCGTGATTTTACCGCCCGCAGAGTATACGCCGTGACTGTCCGACGAACTTGTCGTCGTCACATCAAGGGGATTTTGCGCAACAAATTTGTTGGTGTAACTGTCGATCGAACGCAGGAAGCAGGTCTTACCGCTCTCATATCCCGAATACGTCGCACCCGTGATGACGACCAATTTATTAGTATAATTTTCCCGCGCCGAATCAGTCTGACTGATACTGCCGCTTTCGGCGACGATACCGCTGACCGAGTTACCCGCCGCAAGGACATAAACTTCGCCAAGATTGATCTGAGAGTTATCCCCCGCATTCAGATAGACGCCTGCGCCACCTTCGTTCTTGGCGCCATTTACCCGCTTTTGCCCCACAAACAGCTGTGCGGCGTCCATATTGACTGTTATATTTTCCGTGCTCGCATCGTCTCTTCCTGCGTAAACGCCATAACTGTTCACGTTTGAATCGACGTAAAAATAACTGTAACGATCGGTATCTTGCGTAAGATTTGTCGATCCGTCCGGGAAAGCATCTTTCGTTGCGCCGCCGACTGTGACCGTGCCGTTTTCGACCGAGATACCACGGCTGCCCTGATCAGGCAAAACGAAAATACAGCCTGCCACATCGATCGTGCCCGCAGAGGAACTGATTCCGTAATTCGTTGTATGAGCGCCCGCATTGCTGCCGCCGTTAAAGGTAAAGTCTGCGTTGGTGACGGTAACCCGGCCTGCATCGGCAAGCGTTGCCGCCTCGCCCACGCGCGATTCGGCGGCGGATTCTATGCCGTACATGTAAGAACCCGTAAGATCGAACGTGATCCGGCTGTCGGCAGCGCCCGTAACTTCGAGCGTACCGCCGCTGATATTGATGATCGCGTTGTTTGCGCCCGCCGTGCCGCCCGCGTCCGACGTGGCGTCTTTCGCGCCCACCGACGCGTTTTTATAGAAACTGCCGCCCGTCACGCGCATGGTGCCCGCGGCGACGCTGATCGTGTCGCCGACCTGAGAATAGAACGCCCCGTGCGCGATGCGGAGCGCCTCTTCAGACTCTCCTTCGGCGGTGCCGCCCGCATTCATGATCGCCATGCTCACGCACGTGCCGTTGCCGTGCGCCTCGAAGGTGCCGTTTTCCACCGCCATGTTGCCGCCCGTGGCGTACACGCAATAGGTATTTTCTTTTCCGAAATAAGAGGTATATCCCCCGCCGCGGACGTAGATGTTGCCTCTCTGCATCTGAATGGCGGCATAATCGGGGATTTCTGCACTGTCCGTCGGGTTTGCCGCGCCTTTGGCGTTTTTATAGCCGTAAACGGTTACGAGAAGCGTATTTTCACCCGCGGAGGTCCCCGCATAGGTCACCGCCCCCGTACTCGCGTCCTGCGTAACGTAATATTCGTAATAGAAGTCGGCGGAACCCTCGGTGGCGATGGTCGTGTTGTCGATGTTGTCGCCCTCGAGCGTGTAATAAAGGTAAGTGTCCGCGTCGACCGTAAAGCCGCCGATCTCGGCACCGTTTTCAAAATACATGTTGCCGTTTACGATAAAGCGGCCTGTATTGATCCGACTTGCCTCAACATTCGGCACGAGGATGGGCATAGAGGCGCTTACCCCCGCCGTATACGACGCGCCGATCTTTTCGTAATAAGTAACGGACTGCAATTCGTAGACACCGGCGCCTGCGGGCGTGATATAACCCTGCACCTGCGCTCCCCCAACCTCAATCACGCCGCTTGCGGCATACTCGCTCTTATGTTCCGCCGCGTCGTCCGTTTCTGCCATGCTGACGCCGTTGCGCGGGCCGCTTTCGAAAAGGCCGTTGGTGACGGTGAGCGTGCCGCCGCTGATGCGCAGAACGCTGCCGACGGGATTATAAAAACCGCCGCCGCCCTTGCTGTCGGTAATGGTAAGGCGCACGCCTTCCTGAATGTCGAGCATGGGTTCGCGGTTGTTGCGCTGGATCTCGTGACCGTTCAGGTCGATCGTGAGGTCAGAATTGACGTCCGCCACGCCGCCCGTGATGACGAGAGGATTATCCACCTCGTCGGAGATCTGAATATTGGTATAGCCGTTTTCGATCGCGGTGAAAAAGTCGTCGACCGATTCGATGACGATAGACTGCGACACGACAAAATCAATATCGCCCGAAATGTCGCTGCCCGATTCGGGCTCTTTGGAATAGCGCGCCTGCGTGAGGGAAAAGCTCATCAGCGTCACGATGAGAAGGGACAAAAACACGCTGAGAAGGATGTTGCGCTTTTTTTCGCTCATACGCCGTCACCCCCTTGCGAAGAAGAGCTTTCGGATGTCTGCACGAACAGCACTGTGACGCGGGAAGAATAGCTCTTGCTGAGCGATTCCACCAGACCGAACTGTCTGCCGTTCAGGCTTACCCAACCGTCATCGCCGACCGAAATGCCCGCTTCGGCATTATCCGCCGCGGACTGATCGGCATACGCCCTGTAAAACGGATGGTCGGCAATATCCGCAAAACCGATGTAATATAAATCCGAGGCAGCGGGATTTTCGACAAAATTTGTGCAGAGCCCGTACATGCCGCCCGCCAGCTCCGCGTGCGAGGGGCGCGTTTCGGCCGCCGCGCCGCTCTTATCATAAAAGTTTTCGATCTCGTGAACGTCGATAAAATCGGCGCCGTCTTCAGAGCTTGCCGCCGTTACGTGATAATAGCGGGTCTCAACGTCTCCCGGATATGTGCCGCCATCCACGCCGTACCTTTTTTGAATGCGGAGCGTGGTCGTTTCTCCCCTGTCGGCAAAAACGCCGTCCGACAAGGTCGCCGTCGGCGCATCCACGTCGAAATGATACCCGATCACGGTCGCATCGTTAAATGTCATCAGATTTGCGCCCGCGCTCGGTTCGGTCAGAAAACTTTCAAAACCATCTTCCCATTTCTTGCTGTAGTCCTCGCTCTCGATACGCTCGGCAAGGGAAATAAATAAGACATAAGACACCTCTTTGCCGCGGTAATCGGTCTGTCCTGCCGCGGCGGCGCTCGCAGCGCCCATGAAGGAAAGCTGATCGCCGCTGAGGTCAATATCGATGGTATAAAGGTTAATCTCCTTTTCGAGATCGATGTATAACGGCTCCTCGACGGGGCTTGTGATCTCTGCCGTTGCGGCGCCGCTTTCATCCGTGCCGCTCACGTACCTGCCGCGCGCAAAACCGACGGAATACTGCGCCGTGACTTTGTTCGACGAGATGGTGACGCGGTTGCCCGAATTTGCCGTCGCCGTGACGGTGCCGCCGTTTTCGGTCAGCCCGCCCGACATGGTAAGCGTTTCGTCCGTTCCTCCGCGCGATTCGTAATCTTTGAAATATTTCGTCTCCAGCGTTCCGCCCGACGTATAGTCGGCATAAATTTTCTGCGTGCCGGCTTCAAGCGCGTCTCCGTCCTCATAGACATACTCCCCCGAATCTCCCGAGACCTGATAGACGAGGTTGCCGACAAGATACTGCGGCGTGACCGCGACGGGGGTATTGTTTTCATAGCTGGCCACCTGTAAAACGAGGTTTGCGGCAAGCTCTTCGGGCAAATACAGGCGGATGGTCGCCTGCAGATCGACGTCGCTGACCCTGCCGCCGTCCGTGTTGGAGATCGTAAAGCGCAGCGAACGCGCCGTACCGAGCGCCTCGCCCGTAGAGAGAAAATAATCGCCGTTGGGATAAGTGCTGGACGATAAGTCGTTGATCTCGTACGTTGCGACGAACGGAGAAAGCGCTGCGCCCGTATCGCCCGTCGTCATCGCAGAATAGCGCGAAAAAGTAACGCCCGTGAAAAGAACGCTCACGACGAGTAAATAACAAAGATAGGAAACTATGGGGATTTTTTTAGTTTTTGTCTCTTTCATCCTGTTTTTTCCCTATCGCGCCCGAAATGAGATCGATCGCCAGCCAGAGGACGACCACGCCCGCCAGCGCCGAGAAAAACCCCACGGGGCTCTGCAAGAACTGCACGACTGCACCGAAGCCTTTCCACACGCAGACTACCCTGCCGACAATATCGCTCTTATGAACGCTGAAATTGTCCTGCGTGTCATTTGCGTCACCCTTCGTCGCGTACGTTTCGCCCGAAACGAGGACGATGCGGTGCGTGATGTAGCCGCCTTCGTGATAAAAAGTGATAATATCCCCGACGGAGTATTCATCCTCCGCCTTGGTGATAACAAAATCGTTGACGCTGAGCGCGTCTTCCATACTGCCCGAAACGACCACGGCACTGCCGTAACCGAAAAATGTGGGCATGCCGTCGCCCAGCGCATAGCGGGCGACGAGCATATAAACGTTATAGACGAGCAACAATCCCATCGCCGCGGCGAGAACGCATTTCAACGCGATCTTTGCGGCGCGAAGTACTTTTCGCATCCGTATCCTTCAATGCTATTGCCGCACGGCAGCGCTCAGCGCAATGTGCAGCGTATAAGTTGCGGCATTTTCGCCCGCTTCGGTGTCGACGGGGTCGTTGTGCCGCCAGTACCATTCGATCTCGAAGATGGTCGAAGACGATTCTTCGATCGTCATGTCCGAAACGCTCAGATCTTCCAACTCGACCCAGCCACCGTCGCCGGCAGTCCCTGCGATATACGCGCCGTCTCGTTTGAGACGATAGACAAGCTCTATATCGTATTCATTTTCTTCGCTGAAAGAGATGGAAAAATCCAGCGCGTGCTGATTTCTGTTCTCAAAGGTGAAACGGTAAGACCCGTTCATGCCGGGCGCGATCGCCTGCTCGTCGAACTGGTCGTTGGCGAACACGGGCAGATCTTCCGATTCGTTCCATTCGGTGCCGTCTTCATGCGCGATAAAAAGCGTCGGCGCATAATCCGCAGGCCCCGATCTGCCCATGAGGTACGCGCTCAAAATAACGGAAAACGCCGTCGCGAGCGCCAAAATAATGATCAACAGCAGCAACGGCAGCCAGCGGAAAAAACGGATGGTCGCAACGTACTTATCACCGAGGGTCAGAACGTTATTGTTCTGATCGACGTACGCGGCGCGTGCGCCGTTATCGTAGAGGAACACGTTCTCCTCTTCCTTTTTAAACGTCCCGACGCTGTTGTCTTCCAGATCGTACCAAACGCTTTTGCGCACTTTGCCGATCTTATTGCCTTCGCGGTTGTAAACGCCGGCACGTTTTGGCAGTTTTACGTCGATGGCGACGAGTTCCGCCTCTTCTTCCGCCGCATAATCCGCGGGCGCCAATTCCGCTCGGACAGCGCCGCCCGCATTCGGATCGGGCACCACCGCGACAGGGCCGCCTTCTTTTTCGACATAGACGATTTTCGTCTTCTTTTTGCGCGATTTTTTGAAAATATATGCCTGATCTTCCGGGACATACGTCTCGTCTTTAACGAAACCGTTTTGCGTGAGAACGTCGTCGATGAGTTCGATCGCGTTTTTCACCTGCCTGTCGGAAGACAGCTTGATCATGAGGGGCACCTTTGCGTAACGCACCACCTCTGTATAGTCTTTGTGATGATATTTCTGCGGGTTATACGCTTTCGGGTCCAGCGCCAGGAACAGGCGCAGATACCCGCCGACAAGGCAAAGTTTCGCGTACAGCTTTTTGCCCGTGCCGAACGTTTCTCCGCCCGATGTAAGGCGCGCCCGCACCGCCTTCGGTTTTTTCCCCGACGAACGGTAACTTAAAAACGCATTTTTGATCGCATCGTACCTTCTGCCCGTCACATAGCCGGCGTCGCCCATGCGGACGGCAAACGTCTGCCTCTCCCCCTTGGAAGCATACGCGGGCTTTTCGTGTTCCGCTTTCGCACTGCCGTCATCTCCGGCGGCAAGCGGACTTTCCCCCTGTTCGGCAAAAACCGTCGGTTCGGACTCCCCTTCCGACGGCGCGGCATAGCCTTCCGGCGGAACGTAGCCTTCCGGAGCTGCATAACTTTCCGGCGGGGCATAGTCTTCCGGAGCGGCATAGCCTTCCGGCGGAACGTAGCCCTCCGGAGCGGCGTAACTTTCCGGCGCAGAAGTTGCCCCTTCTTCTTCGGGCACTTCCTCCCCCTGCGGCGCGGTATTTTGCTCCTCTTCGGAAAGAGGCAAACCGTTATTCAGTTGATCATCGCGGTTTTGGTCAGCCATATCCTTTTTCTCCGTCACTGTATGCGCACCGCGCACGGCATGCCGAAAAACTTCGGCATGCCGTACGGCGGACATACGGAAACACGCGCGGCAATCCGCGCCGTTTCATCGCTTGCCCTGCCATCGTTACCACACCTTCGCGGCACGGCAATTTTTTATTATTCTGCGTAATTTTTACGCGTTGGGTTGCTCGCTGCTCTGCACAGCCGTGTAGCTGATCGCGTAGCTGACGCTTGCGACATTTTGACCCGCCCAGGTATCAATCGCATCGGACGTCACTTCTTGCAGATCGTCCGAAGAAGTCCAGGTGATCTCGGCAAAGATATAAACCGTGGTCGCGCCCCCGCCGCTCTTTGCTCCCAAACTAATCGCTTCGGTTATTTCTTCTCCGCTGCTCCAAGTATCAGTTGAGGCCTGATACAGCTTGATCGAGAACAGGTTTTCGACCTGCCACTGCGATGCACCGGATCCGGTCAGCGCGCCGGCATTGTTGCCGTAACCCGTCGCATCATACTTTGATCCTTCTTTTAAAGCTATAGTTTCAGCTCCAACCGTGATCGTAACGGAAGCGGCTACGTCGCCGTTGTTGGTAAGCGTTGCAACCAGAATTTTGCCGGTAGAATGCGTCCTTTTGCTCTCGCCGCCCACATAATTATCAATCGAAGGCGAAAGTTTTGTTGCCGTGATATCCGTCTGTCCGCTCGTATTGAGAGTGACATCCCACAACGCGACGCTCGTTCCCGCAGACCCCGTTTCGCCGCTCGTATAGCGAGCAAAGGTACTGCCGAGGAAACAGCAGCTGATCAGCGTAAGAGCGACGATCGCAAGCAGTATTTTAGATACGATGCTCTTTCTTTTCGTCATTTTTCATTCTCCTCTTATAAATTTTATATGTAAACCGCCGGTGCGTGTGGCACGCCGACGCTTTTACCGCGTACGTTTATCGAACATGCCTCATGAACGTTCTTTTCCGTCCGTATCCGAAGAAATCTCTTCTCGCTCAGCCTGCGATTCTTCGGAAAAATCGTCCGAAAAGTCGGAAAACAGCCCGTCTTCTCCTTCGGGATTTTCCTTTTCCGCAACCAATGCGCGGAGGCGCGCAAGCTCTTCGTCTTTGGCTTTCAGTTCGTCGCGGGCGATCTCCAGCTCGCTCGATTTTTCTTCAAGCGCGCTCTCCGCATTCGCGGCGCTCTCTTCCGCTTTTACTTTACGGTTGAAAACCGTTATCCGGATAATATCATATGCAATGAACAGCAAAACGGGAATCCCTACAAATACGAGGATCCCTGCGGGCGTTTGCAGAAACATGGAAAAACTGCCGAGCCCCTCCACGCTGCCGACGCAAAGCCCTACGATGTTCGATACGGGGATCGCTCCGTCGTTTACGTTGTTCGCGTCTCCCTGTGTGACGACGGAAGAGACCTCGCTCCCGCTGTAATTGACCGATACGATGCGGTGCGTGACGTATGTGCCGTTCGTGCGGAAGGTCACGATGTCGCCGACGGCAAGGTCGTTCTTTTCATTTTCGTCCAGGATACGCACGAAAATGAGCGCACCCTGACCAAAACTGTCTTCGTTTTCCCCTTCCATAGACCCGGAAGTGACGGCGAGCGGCGCTATGCCGAACACATCGGGCGGCACGTCCTCGTTTATGCTGCCCTTTATGATGAGCGTTACGTTGATGATAAGAACGGGAAGAAGGATGACCGCCAAAACGATCATGACGATCAACCCGACGATACTGCTTTTGCTTTTTGTTTTTTCCATAAAATTTTAAGCCTCGGCACCTATGCGGCAAAATGATGAACTCAGCCGAAAAGTATAAAAAGCCCACTCTTCCGACCGTAAAAAGCTAAGCAAAAGAAAGCCCTCGCTTTGGTATTGCGATTTGGCCGAAATTGATTAACTTTTCTAATGAAGAGCGGGCATTTACGTTTATTGGCAAACATTCCCCTCGCCGCGCCCAAGCGGCCGGAGAAAAAACAGGCAACGCGATTCGAGAACACACTTCTATGCGCCGCCCTCACGATATTCTGTTAAAAAAATTTTTGCGAATTTTTATTCGCAAAAACGGAATATTCCGTTTTTTACGAATCCTATTCATAACAAAATGGAAACATCCGCGTTTAGTCGACAAAATATCGACATCTGCTCATAGTATATCATACAAATAGAAATACGTCAATAGTTATTTAATATAAATTTAAATAATTTTTATTGCCGCGATAATTAAGAACTGTATAATACGCATAAAAATTCAAAAAGAAATATGATAAACCAACGTTTAAATTGACGGCGGCGCCGTTTTTGTTCAGACAAGTTTGTTTATTTCCGATTTCAAACGGGAAATAATCTTTTTTTCAAGGCGCGAAATATACGATTGCGAAATACCCAAAAGGTCGGCAACATCTTTCTGCGTCATCTCTTGGCCGCCGTCCAGCCCGAATCGCAGGCGCATGATCGTCTGTTCCCGTTCGGGAAGTTTGGAAAGGGCGTCGCGCAGCAGCTGTTTTTCCACCCCCGTCTCAACGTCGCGGTACACGGCATCGCTGTCGGTGCCCAAAACGTCGGAAAGGAGCAGTTCGTTTCCCTCCCAATCGGTGTTGAGCGGCTCGTCGAACGACACCTCGGTGCGGATGCGCGAGAGGCGGCGAAGGTACATCAAAATCTCGTTTTCGATGCATCGGGAGGCATACGTGGCGAGTTTTATGTTCTTATCGGGACGGAAAGAGTTGATCGCCTTGATGAGGCCGATCGTGCCGACAGACACCAGATCGTCCGCATCGGCGCCCGTGTTGTCGAACTTTCGGGCAATGTATACGACGAGGCGCAGGTTGTGTTCGATGAGGTCGGCTTTCGCCCCCTCGCAGCCGTCAGACAGTTTTCCTATGAGATCGGACTCCTCTTCCGCCGAATACGGGAGAGGAAGCGCCTCGCTGCCGCATATGTAGTCGATCACGTTTTCCTGCAAGCTGAATTTTTTCAGTACGCGCATGAGCTTTTCTTTGAGGTTTTTCATTTTTTCCTCCCCGATTCCTTTTCTTGCGCCGCCGCGCAGGACGGCAGGATGAGATCATGCTCGCCCAACCTGCCGGGCCCGACGCCGACCGCCACATTCTCTAATATATTCACCTTGTCCCCGCAATATATCTCTATTTTTTCAACAGGAAAGACTGTCATCTCCGATCGCCCGTTCACCGTGCGCACGGAGATCTTTTCCCCGCGGGTATCGGAGGAAAGCAAACCGTCTTCCAAAAGCCGGAATACCAGCCGGCGCGACGCCACCGCGACGGGCACGCCCGAACGCGTGGCGAGGCGGTTGCCCGTATCCGCAAAACCGCGCGCATCGAACTTCTTCCCGCGGAAAAAGATCACGCACCGACAGGTAAGCGCCGCAGCGCGGCTTTTGCCCGCGACCGCCCGCACGAGCCTCACCGCGCCGAAGGCGAACGCCACCGAGCCGAGCACCAAAACGCCCGACGGCAGCGCGCCCACCGTATAGACGAGCGCATCCTCCCCGCCCGCCGTGTAACGGGAAAAGAGAGCGGTCAAAGCGCCCGCAAAGGCAAACATATATGCCAAAAAAGCGAAACTGCACAGGGCATAAGAACTTTTTTTCTGAAATTTTGCCGCCGTCAGCGGCAAAAGCGCGGCGACGGCGTATTTAATGAAAAGATCGAGCGGTACGGGGAGTATGTAATAGAGGCGAAACACCGCGTAACCCGTGCCCAGCACCGCTCCCGCAAGCGCGGTCAGCGCTATGCGCCAAAATTTTGCCTCGCCTTTGACCGTTCTGACCGCGCAATACAAAAGCGCCGCGTTCGCGCAGAAATTGTCTATAAAAAGAAGATCGAGATATACCGTCACGGCGCCCCTCCCGCCCTCTATTGTACCGCGGAAAGGCATGCGAACTTTCGGAAACTTCGTCTTATTTTGTCTGTCGGAGGCGCCGAACGGCGCCCCGCTTGTCCGGCGGCGCGTCAGCTTTCCCGTTCAAAGAGAATGCCGCGCCGCAGCCGTCACGATTCCGTCTCGCGCTTTTCAAAGCCACCATCGCCCGTATAGAGAGAAAATTCACGCTCCAAGTCGAAATTGTCCGCACTGTCGAACGCCGCCAGCTTTGAAACGGAAACCTCGTACGCGGTCATCGTTTTGACTTCGTATTCGGAGAGCTTTTTCTGATATTCGCGGCTCTGGATGCGCCCCGCGAGCGCCACCTTGTCGCCGACCTGCAGATTTTTGACAAAGCGCGCGTTCCTGCCCCACGCGATGCACGGAATGTAATCCGACTTATTGTAAGCGCGGTTCACCGCCACGAGAAGATCGGCGATCTCTCTGTTGAAAGGGGTCGTGCGGTAAACGGGCGGTTTGCAGATATACCCGCTCAAAACGATGCTGTTCGGGTTTTTCGCGGGCGAAGAGTCGACGAGCTCGCGCACGAACACGGTGAGCATCAGCCGCGAACGGCCGTTTTCAAGTTTGTTGTACGAGCGGAACTGCCCGTAGGCGCAAAGGGTGCCGCCCATTTTCAGCCCGCCGTCCGCGATCAGGCGTTCGGACACGGTGACGGGCAGAATGTCCGCCTGCCCCGAAAGGCGCATGACTTTTACTTTCAGCTCGTAAAACCCCTCGCCGTACACTTCGTGAGAAAAGCTCGCCTCGCTCACGATCTCGCCCATGATGAACACTTTGTTGTTCTTCTCGATACTGTTCATAAAAAAATCCTCCAAGGTTTTTCCCGTTTTTATTTGCAGCCGCTCAAGTCGCGGGATGCTGTCTGCCGTTCACGTCGGTCGTATATTCTCCGCGGTAAATAAGCTCCCCTATGGGCACAAAGGTGTATCCGCTGTTTTTCAGCGTATCCAGGATAATGGGCAGCGCTTCCGCCGTGTGCGCGCCGTTGTTGTGGCAGAGGATGATGCTGCCGCTTTTCGCCCTGCCCGTCACGCGCAGCGCGATGTCGCTTGCGGAGAGATCCTTCCAATCCAGACTGTCCACGTCCCACTGGATGGGATACAGCCCCATATCGCGCGAAGTTTGGATCAGAAGGTCGTCGTAATCCCCGTACGGCGGGCGGAATAATTCGACTTTTTTGCCCGTTACCGATTCGATCGCCTCGGAAGAAGTGGTTAACTCGTCGCGTATCTGCGCCTCGCTCAGTTTCGACATGTACGAATGCGTCGAACTGTGCGTGCCGATCTCGTGTCCCTTTTCGTCGATCTTTTTCACGTATTCGGGATATTTTTCCGCCCAGAATTCGACCATGAAAAATGTGGCGCACACGTTTTCCCGTTCCAATACGTCCAAAATCTCGTCGGTATGTTCTGTCCCCCACGCGCAGTCGAAAGAAATGGCGATCTTTTTTTCTTCCGTCTCTACGGAATAGATGGGGAGTTTGCGCACCGTGCCCCCCATAAACACCGCGAACGCGCCCGTTGCCGAAAGCAGAACGCAGAGCAAAGCCATTGCCGCCGCGGCCGCCGCAAAAAAGAGCGCCGCCCTTTTTTTGAGTACTACGATCTTCATGTACCGCCTCTTATTTTACAGGTTCCCCGCTGTCAAAATTTATACATTTTGCGCGAGGTTTGGCATATTTTGTCAAAACCGCCGCCCGCATATTTTATAATTTATATATATTTTTACAGCCTTTGCGATATAACCTAATCAAGCCTACAACAAATAAAGAAAGCGCCCCGGGATTAACCGAGGCGCTTTTAAATCGCATATCCGCGACGCTGCATTCGATCGTTTCATTTACCGAAACAAAAAACGGGCGCCGCGCATTGAAGCGCGGCGCCCGCCGAAATAAAAAGTCATTATTGTCCCGCAAGATATTTCATCGAACGGAAGGAAACAGCTTTGCATCCCTTTTTCAGTTTGATGTTTTTGCCCTTGGTCGTGCGGTCCTCGATCGTGATATCGTCTTCGGTATCCGCCATGACGACAGAGCCGTCGTCCATTTCGACCGCGATCTTATACGGCACCGTCACATAGTCGGCATAGGCGACCTTTCTGCCTTTGCCGAGGTCGACGATCTTCACACCCTTGCGATAACGCGCCATCGGATCGATCTGAGAGGCGATGACCTTTTTGTAGGTATTTCCGTCCGTCGCGACGATGATCTCGCCCTCTCCGTCGATCTGCCCCGCAAACACCACCCTGTCGCCCTCCGACAAAGCAATGCCGCGAACGCCCGCGGAAACGCGCCCCTGCGAAGGAACGTCGTTCTTGTATGCGTTCAGGCACATGCCCTGCTCGGTGACAAAGAAAAGCGTCGTGGTCGGTTCGGGATCGTCCGTCTCGATGCCGATGATCTCGTCCCCTTCGTTGACTTTGCACGCCTGGAAAGCGTATTTCTGGATATTGTATTCTTTCCAGTCGCTCTTTTTGACATAGCCGAGCCGCGTATAGAAAAGGAGGCTGCCCTTGGGCAGTTTTTCTCCCACCTCGTAAAAAGCGACGGGCTTTTCCCCTTCCATCGCGTCGGGGCAGAGTTTTTTATAGGGAATGCCCCTGTCCTTCAATTTTCCGACAACCGCGTCTTCAAAGTCGATCTTATAGCAGTTGCCCATGTTCGTGAAGGAATAAACGATCTTATCCGTGCTCGTTTTCAGCTGCAACAGGAAAACGTCGGACAGCGTTGCGCGCTCGCCGAGCACTTTATCGGACATATTGTAATTCTTTTCGGAAACGATCTTGATCTCGTCGGCCGCCGTATAAATAAGCACACACTTCTCCACGGGGCGCACGTCGTCGAATTTTTCCACCTTTATATCGGTGACGTCGAACACGAGACTGCTCTTGCGCTCGCTCTTAAACTGTTTTTTGATCTCTTTCAGCTCTTCTTTGACCACTTCCATCTGTAATTTTTTGCTTTCGACGATGGCGGTGAGCCTTGCGATGAGTTTTTTCAGTTCCTCGAGTTCCTGTTCGAGCTTATAAATTTCGAGCTTTGTAAGGCGCGCCAGACGGAGATCGAGGATCGCCTGCGCCTGCTTTTCGGAAAGCCCGAACCGCTCGCGGAGGCGCTGCCTTGCCACGGGCACGCTCTCGCTCGTCTTAATGATCCGGATCACTTCGTCGATGTTTCGGACGGCGATGATCAGCCCTTCGAGGATATGGCAGCGCTCTTTCGCCTGCGCGAGATCGAATTTCGTGCGGCGAAGGACAACCTCGCGCTGATAGACGACGTAGTGCTTTATGATGTCCAGAAGCCCCATCTGCTGCGGTTTTCCGTCCGCAATGGCGACCATATTGATGCCGAAAGAACTTTCGAGGTCGGTCAGCTTATAGAGGGTGTTCAGGATCTTGTCGGCGTCGGCGTCTTTTTTGACTTTGATGACGGCGCGCATGCCGTTGCGGTCGGATTCGTCGGTGATCTCAGAAATGCCGCCCAAGATCTCCTTTTTCTCTTCGCGAAGGTCCGCGATTTTGGTAAGGAGCTTCGCCTTGTTGACCTGATACGGAAGCTCCGAAATGACGATCAGCTTCTTGTCGTTGTCGCCCTCTTCGATACTCACCTTGGCGCGCATCGTGATCTTGCCGCGCCCCGTTTCGTAAGCCTGCAAAAGTTCGTTCGCGATGATGTAGCCGCCCGTGGGAAAATCGGGCGCCTTGATGTATTTCATCATCTCGAACAATTTGATCTTCGGGTTGTCGATATAGGCTACGACGCCGTCGATGACCTCGCCGAGGTTGTGCGGCGGGATATTGGTCGCAAGCCCGACCGCGATGCCCGACGCGCCGTTGACGAGAAGGTTCGGAAAGCGCCCGGGAAGCGTTTCCGGCTCTTTCAGGCTGTCGTCGAAGTTGAGCCCGAAACGGACGGTGTCCTTTTCGATATCGCGGAGAAGTTCGAGGGCAAGCGGCTCGAGACGCGCCTCTGTGTAACGCATCGCCGCGGCGGGGTCTCCGTCGACCGATCCGAAGTTGCCGTGACCGTTGACGAGGGTCATGCGCATGTTGAAATCCTGCGCCATCCTGACCATCGCGTCGTACACGGAAGAGTCGCCGTGCGGATGATATTTACCCATGCATTCGCCGACGATACGCGCACTCTTTTTATGCGGCTTGTCGGGCGTCAGCCCCATGTCGTACATGGTGTACAGAATGCGCCGCTGTACGGGTTTCAGCCCGTCTTCGACGCGCGGAAGGGCGCGGTCGAGGATAACGTATTCCGCATACGGCAGCATCGATCCCGGCAGCACCTCTTCGAGCGGGGTCAGAAAGACCTGCCCCTTATGCTCTTCGGGCACGGGAAGATTCTCTTCTTTTTTATCCTTGCGTTTCGCCAAAACTTTTTCCTCCCGTTAAATGTTGACCCTGTCGATAAAGGTGTCGATCTTGTTGAAATTCGCGTTGCGAGCGAGAAACTCCTTGCGCGCCTCTACCCTGTCGCCCATGAGCGCGGTGACCATCTGTTCCGCCTCGGCGGCGTCTTCGATATTGACCTGTATGAGGTTGCGGCGCGCGGGATCCATCGTCGTCTCCCAAAGCTGCTCCGCGCTCATTTCGCCGAGACCTTTATAGCGCTGGATCTGATAGCCTTTGCCGACGATCTCGATCTTTTTCTGCAGTTCCGCATCGTCATAGGCGTATTCGGTGATATCCTTTTTATAGACTTTATACAGCGGCGGCATGCCGATATACACGTTTCCGTTGTTGATGAGATCGCGCATGTAGCGGAAAAAGAAGGTCAGCAGAATACAGCGGATGTGCATGCCGTCCTGGTCGGCATCGGAAAGGATGATGACTTTATGGTATTTCAGCTCTTCCATGTCGAAATCGGAGCCGTACCCCGCGCCGAGCGCCGAGATGATCGTGCGGATCTCTTCATTCGCGAGGACCTGATCGATGCGCTTTTTCTCGACGTTCAGGGGCTTTCCGCGAAGGGGTAAGATCGCCTGCGTTTGACGGATGCGCGCCTGTTTCGCGGTGCCGCCCGCAGAATCGCCCTCGACGATGAACAGCTCGTTCAGCTCAGGCTTTTTACCCGTGCAGGCGGCGAGTTTTCCGACCAGAGTCAGGTTTTCGATCGAGTTCTTGGCGCGGGCGACTTCTTTTGCCTGCCGCGCCGCGATGCGCACGCGCGCCGCAGCCTGCGCCTTTTTGACGATCTCGTCAAATGTCGGGCGCAGATCGTTGTTTTTAAACAGCTCGTTCAGCCCCTCGACGGTGGCGGTCTCCACGGGCTGACGAACTTCGGGATTGCCGAGTTTGGTCTTCGTCTGCCCTTCGAACTGCACGTTCTTCATTTTTATGGACAAGATCGCCGTCAGCCCTTCGCGGAAATCGTCGCCGAGAAGGTTCTGATCTTTTTCTTTCAGCGCACCCGTCGCGCGCGCGATGTCGTTGAAACACTTGGTAAGCCCCGAACGGAACCCCGTCTCGTGATAGCCGCCTTCGGGCGTCGGGATATTATTTACGAATGAAAACAGGCTTTCCGTAAAGTCTGTCGTATGCTGCATGACGAATTCGATCAGGATCCCATCCTTTTCCGTCTTATATTCGATCGGCTCCGCGTAGAGGGGCGTCTTGCCCTCGTTGAGATAGACGGCAAAATCTTTCAGCCCGCCGTCGAATTTATAATTGATGACGATCGGTTTTTTATCCTCGGGTACGCGCTCGTCGATCAGGTTGATCTCCAGCCCTTTATTGAGGAACGCCAGCTCTTTGAGCCTTTTCGATACGGCGTCGAAATTGAACGTCACCGTGTCGAACACGGCGGCATCCGGCTTGAACCGGATGAACGAACCATGCTTTTCCGTCTTTTCCCCCGTGTCTTTGAGGTGTTCGTTCGGCACCCCCGACATGTATTTTCCCTTTTCCTCATCGTAATAGGAATGGAAAGACATGCGGAACACGGTGCCCCTGTACACCTCTACTTTCAGCCATTCCGAAAGCGCGTTGGTGACCGACGCGCCCACGCCGTGCAGGCCGCCCGAAAAAGAATAATTGTGCTCGTCGAACTTGCCGCCCGCATGCAGCTGCGTAAACACGACTTCCACGCCCGAAACGCCCGTTTTGGGATGGATGTCGGTGGGGATGCCGCGCCCGTTATCCTCGACGGACGCACTGCCGTCTTTATATAATTTGACCTCTATGCGGTTCGCAAAGCCGTTCGCAGCCTCGTCGATCGCGTTGTCCACGATCTCCCAGAGGATATGATGCAGCCCCTTGACGCCCGTAGACCCGATATACATGCCGGGACGCAGCCGCACCGCGTCCAACCCCTCCAGTATCTTGATGTCTTCGGCGCTGTACTTCTGATTTGCCATTCTTCCCTCCGCTGTATAAAAATGCGGAAATCCGCCTGATTATATCTGATATTATACCATATCTTGCGTTTTTTTTCAAGGGAATGCCCGCATATCGTCCGAGGAATTTTTACGCGGAAAGCGGCGGCGCGAATTACCGCGCCGCCGCGTTTCAATAATCGGTCCTGCCCAAAAGATAATCGACGGACACATCCAGCACTTCCGCGATCCTGATAAGCATGTCAAAACCGCACTCGCGCTGGCCGAGTTCCCAATAAGATATATTTCTCTGCAATGTGCCCAGGCGCTCCGCCAGTTCCTTGCGCGACATGCCCTTTTCCAGGCGAAGCTCGCGCAATCTCTCCGCAAACTTGTTCATAAATATATTATGGAACATTTTATTCCAAATCGCTTGACTTGGAACAATTTGTTCTATATAATGAAAGAAAACACTCACGAGGAAATCATGAAACTCAATCCTTCTGTCACGAACGGTGCGCAAACCCTGTGCGAAAATATCCTGAAACCAAGACTGCGGAAGAACAGCGCTGGCAATATGAGCGCGACCGCGAGCGGGATCGCCTGAACAAACGATAAATAACAAAAAAACGGGCGCGCGGCATGTATGCCGCGCGCCTTGCTTGCGATAAAAAATTCACTTCTTTCTGACCGGGATCCGTTTGATAAACCCGGCGATTTCTGAAAGTCCTTCCTCGCGGTGGTCTGCCTCGTTTAAAAATTCGTGGCGCGAGTTTTCGATCAGATGCATGCTCAGATCGCGCACGCCGATCTCTTTATAATATTTTGCCAGGCGCTCCACGCCCTTCCCCATGTCGCCCACGGGGTCGTCTTTGCCCGAAATAAGAAGAATGGGGAGATCTGCGGGCGCACCCTCTCCGTTCTTTTTGTAAAGGCCGGAAAGCCCTTTGAAAAAAGAGGCGAAAAAATTGTTGCTGCACACGAATTCGCAATACGGGTCGGCATGATAGCGGGCGTTGTTCTCCTGATCCGTGCTCAGCCATTCGCCCTCGCTGAATTTTTTCTGATAGCCGCCGAAAACCGTCTGATTGACAAACTTGGCGGGCGCGTCTTTCCCTTTCAATGCACAGCCCGTCTCGGCACACAGCCTGCCCGCCGACACGGCGGCTCCCCTCTGGCGCGAACTGCCCGCAATGATCGCTCCGTCCAGAAAGCGGGCGTATTTTCGGACAAACGCCTGCGTCAAAAAGGAACCGTACGAAAACCCGAACAGCACGTATTTCAGTCCCGCGTACTTTTCGCGGTAAAATTTTGCGATTGCCGCCATGTCTTTGACCGTATCGCCGAACATGTCGCCTTCGCAATAGCCGAGCGTCCCCTCGTCCGTTTCGCCGTGGCCGCGGTGATCGTCTCCCACAACGATATAACCGAGCGAATTGAAATATCCGGCAAACGCCTCGTAGCGCCCCGTATATTCGTTCATGCCGTGCGCGATCTGAATGACGCCCACGGGGTCGGCGACTTTCGTCCATTCGCGCACATAGATCTCTTTTTTATCGAAAGAAGTAAAGATCATCTTTGCCCCTCCTTTTTCTGCTTATTATACACACATTCTGTCAAATTGTAAAGCACTTTACAGAAAAAATTTCCGATTTCTTTCAAAGACTTATAATGTTTTTCCCAAAAAGGAAATATACTGAATAGACGGAGGCATTGCATGAAGACGCTGATTCTGACGGGCGGGGGCAGTGCGGGGCATGCCGTGCCCAACGCCGCGCTCATCCCCGCCCTTTCCGCTAAATACAGACTCGCCTACATCGGCACCGACGGCATCGAAAAAAAGATCGTCGCCCCCTACGGCATCCCCTACTGCACGATACGCTGCACCAAATTCATACGCGGCGCGGCGCCGTCCAACCTTCTGATCCCTTTCCGTTTTTTTAAGAGCGTGAAAGAGGCGGAGCGGGGGCTGAGGGCTCTCTGTGCGGATGGCGTATTTTCCAAGGGCGGGTACGTCGCCCTGCCCGTCGCCTTCGCAGCCAAGCAGCTGGGAATTCCCGTTCTGACGCACGAGAGCGACCTGACGCCCGGGCTCGCCAATAAACTCATCGCGAAAAAGAGCCGCGCCGTGCTGACAAATTTCCCGGAAACAGCCAACAAATTTAAAAACGGCAAGTATACGGGCGCACCTATACGAGAGGAGCTCTTTTGCGGAGACCGCGCGGCAGCCCGTGCGAAATACGGCTTTTCAGGCGCGAAGCCCGTCCTCCTCGTTTTGGGCGGGGGCAGCGGAAGCAAAGCGATCAACGATGCACTGCGTGCGGCCCTGCCCGATCTTTTGCGGGATTGGAATATCCTGCATCTTTGCGGCAAAGGCAACGGCGGTCGGAACATTTACAGCGGCCATACAGAGCTCGAATATGAAAACGATATGCCTTCCGCCTATGCCGCAGCCGATTACGTATTGGCACGCGCGGGCGCGGGCACTGCGTTCGAATCGATCGCACTCAAAAAGCCGACGCTCTTTATCCCCCTCGAAAACAGGCGTTCGCGCGGAGATCAGACAGAAAACGCCGCCTATTTCGCAAAACGCGGACTGGCGCATGTTTTGCGGGAAAAAGATCTGACGCCGCAGACGCTCGTGTCCGCGCTCTACTCCCTGCGCTCCGACGACATGCTCCGCCGGGCTTTGGCTGCGTGCGAGATCGGGCGGGGGAACAATCGGATCCTTGCCGAAATCGACGAAATGATGCGAAACTGACCCCGTGCAGATGTGCACATATGGCCAATGCCAGACAAAAATTAAACAGTCAAGTACCACCGAGCCGGTGATACTTGGCTGGGCGCTTCAAGCGCATGGCACCGGCAGTACTGCTCGTGCTTGAAGTTCCTGGCAATCGCAGCAATTTTCGGCGGCCACTGAGAGGTGGCTACTTTTTTATCGGCGCCCTTTTACCGGCTCTCCCGTGAACGGGTCTATATACTCTTTCATACTTATTTGTTCATACGGTTCATCCTCTTGCTATTGATTTACTATATATTTCTTTATTGCCTCTTTGTTTCGCCCTACCGTATCGACATAATACCCGCGGCACCCAAAATGCCTGTTTCCGTACTTATATTTCAGATTGGCGAATTGATCAAATTTCATCAGGCGCTCTTCCCTTTGAGCATCCCCATAAATTTACTTGAACTCAGCTTCGGCGGGATTGTTGCAGACATATGGATAAGGGTCTTCACACGCATTTGCCTCTATGATTTCCATTCCCTTGCATCGCTCGCATATCCGCCTAAGTATCTTTCCTGTCGCCGCTTCATACTTCCAGTATATGATTTGCCTGCGATATTTCAGCGCAAACACGATACGGTATTGACAGCGCCACTTCGTATGCGCCAAACTATCTATGTCTTTCATTAGACCTCCTGTTTTACTTTTGTTGCGATTGCCAGTCGGTCTAACTGTATTACAGGAGTTTCTTTTTATCCATAGCTTTAAGTTCTTTATTCACTCGCTTTTCAAGCCTTTGACAAGCAAAGCCTGCGGCAGGATTTGCCGCAGGCTTATTGTAACATAACCGAAAGATCCTATTCGTTCGGCAATTTCAGTTTATCTTTCTCCGTAAGAGGGCGTATAACGCGGCAAGGATTGCCCGCCGCAAGGACGCCCGAAGGGATATCGCGCGTGACGACGCTGCCCGCCCCAATGACCGTATCGTGCCCGATCGTGACGCCTCCGCAGACCGTTACATTAGACGCAAGCCACACATTGTCCCCGATCGTGATCGGACGTGCATATTCGTAATCGAATTTGCCGCCGTTCGGTGCACGGCGCATATTTCTGTCGCACGCCAAAAAGGGATGAACGGGCGTGACGATGGAAACGTTCGGGCCGATAAAACATTGCCTGCCGATCTTAACGGGCGCCACATCCAAGATGACGAGATTGAAATTGGCAAAAAAGTCGTCGCCTACGTGCGTATTGCAGCCGTAATCGAATCGAAGAGGCGGCTCGCAATAAATAAAACCGCCGTGAGAGCCGAATATCTCGTGAAGAAGCTCCTGACGCCTCTCCTGCTCGTCTTCATCCGTCAGATTATACTCGCGCGTAAGTTTCCGCACGCGAGCGCGCATTTTGGTAAGTTCTTCGTCGGAAGGGTCATAGATCTCGCCCTTGATCATCTTGTCATACTCTCTCATGTCATACTCCGTAAAATTATCTTGAACAGCTCTCATTATAACGGAAAAGCCGCACAAAAGCAACCGTATGAACTAATTTTCCTGCCCGCATTGCTTTTCTTTCGGACTGATCAGTCCCCACGCCGTCGTGTACGGCAAGCATGATCTGTCTCACGAATATTTGCTTGTTATGCGTTAATATTGCGATACAAATGTCTCAAAAATTTTTTCAAGTAAAAAAGGCTTCGGAAAAACCGAAGCCTTTTTTGATAATCGTTTTCAATTACTTGACGATCTTGGAAACGACGCCCGAACCGACCGTTCTGCCGCCTTCGCGGATAGCGAAACGGAGGCCTTCCTCAACAGCGACAGGCTTGATGAGGGAAACGTCGATCTTGACGTTGTCGCCGGGCATGACCATCTCGACGCCTTCCGGCAGTTTGATGGAACCCGTAACGTCCGTCGTACGGATGAAGAACTGAGGACGATAGTTGTTGAAGAACGGGGTGTGACGGCCGCCCTCTTCCTTGGTCAGAACGTAAACCTGAGCTTCAAACTCGGTATGAGGATGAATCGAACCGGGTTTCGCGATAACCTGACCTTTTTCGATGTCCTTACGATCGATACCGCGGAGAAGCGCACCGACGTTATCGCCCGCCATCGCTTCGTCGAGCATCTTGCGGAACATTTCAAGACCGGTGATGACCGTCGAACGAGGTTTCTCGATGAGACCGACGATTTCAGCGGGATCGCCGACCTTCGCTACGCCACGCTCAACACGGCCCGTAGCAACGGTGCCGCGACCGGAGATCGTGAATACGTCTTCGACAGGCAGAAGGAAGGGTTTGTCGTCTTCACGCTGAGGGTCGGGGATATATGCGTCGATCGCGTCCATCAAATCGAGAACGCACTTGCACTCGGGAGCAGCCAGGATGTCCGCATCGGAAGCGCCGCTGGTAGCCTTTTCCAAAGCCTTGAGAGCGGAACCCTTGATGATGGGTGTCTTGTCGCCGGGGAAGCCGTACTTGGTGAGCAGGTCGCGGATTTCCTCCTCGACGAGCTCGAGGAGCTCGGGATCGTCGACCTGATCGGTCTTGTTCATGAACACGACGATGTAAGGCACGCCGACCTGACGGGCGAGCAGGATGTGCTCACGGGTCTGGGGCATGGGACCGTCGGTCGCTGCAACGACGAGGATCGCACCGTCCATCTGCGCAGCGCCCGTGATCATGTTCTTGACATAGTCAGCGTGGCCCGGGCAGTCAACGTGCGCATAGTGACGCTTGTCCGTCTGATACTCGACGTGCGCGGTGTTGATCGTGATACCACGAGCCTTCTCTTCCGGCGCCTTGTCGATTTCGTCGTATTTCATCTTGGCAGCCTGACCTTTGGCAGCCATAACCATCGTGATAGCTGCGGTCAGAGTCGTTTTGCCGTGGTCGACGTGGCCGATCGTGCCTACGTTGACGTGGGGTTTGCTTCTGTCGAATTTAGCCTTAGCCATTTTCGTTCCTCCAAAAAATTTTTATTTTTTAATGATAACTTGTGCGCCGAAGACTCCGGCATTTGCAGCTATCTATCATTAACATGAATAGCGGCTTTTACAAGCAATTATAATTATAGCGTACTTTGAAAATTATTTCAATCTTTTTGCGCGTTTTTTTGAAAAATTTTTCAAAAATCAGCACTTATTCGGCCTTTTTGCCGCGCTCTCCGATGATCTTCTCGGCAATGGACTTCGGCACTTCGCTGTAATGCGAGAACTGCATCGTGAACTGGCCCCTGCCCTGCGTACGAGAACGAAGGTCTGTCGCATAGCCGAACATCTCAGACAGCGGGATCTGCGCGTCGATGACCTTGACGCCGTTCCTGTCCTCCGTACCCGTGATCGTGCCGCGGCGGGAAGAAACGTTGCCCATCAAATCGCCGAAGTAATCTTCGGGCGTTACGATCTCGACTTTCATGATCGGCTCGAGCAGGACGGGATTCGCCCTCTTCAAACCGTCTTTGAAGCCCATGGAACCTGCGATCTTGAACGCCATTTCGGACGAGTCGACTTCGTGATAGGATCCGTCGTAAACGACCGCACGGAAATCCACGACCTCATATCCGGCAAGAAAACCGTTTTTGGCAGCTTCCTGAATGCCTTTGTCGATCGCGGGGATATATTCCTTCGGGATGGAACCGCCGACCGTCTCGTCGACGAATTCGTAACCCTGCCCGGGTTCCAGAGGTTCGAGACGCAGTTTGCAGTGACCGTACTGGCCTTTACCGCCCGACTGACGGACGTATTTGCCTTCCGCGTCCACAGCTTTTCTGAACGTTTCGCGGTACGCGACCTGCGGTTTACCGACGTTGGCCTCCACCTTGAATTCGCGCAGCAGCCTGTCGACGATGATCTCGAGGTGCAACTCGCCCATACCTGCGATAATGGTCTGCCCCGTCTCGTTGTCGGTATACGTCTTGAAGGTCGGATCCTCTTCGGCAAGTTTGATGAGCGCCATCGTCATCTTTTCCTGACCGGCTTTGGTCTTGGGCTCGATGGCGACTTTGATGACCGGCTCGGGGAATTCCATCTGTTCAAGAACGATGGGATGCTTTTCGTCGCAGAGGGTGTCGCCCGTGGTCGTCTCTTTCAGACCAACGATCGCGCAGATGTCGCCCGAATAGATTATCGGGATCTCTTCGCGGTGGTTGGCGTGCATCTGAAGAAGGCGGCCGACGCGCTCTTTTTTCTGCTTGGTGCTGTTATAGACATAGGAACCGGATTCCAGCACGCCCGAATATGCGCGGAAGAACGCGAGCTTGCCGACGAACGGGTCAGCCGCGATCTTGAACGCAAGGCCGGCGAACGGCTCTTCGTCGGAGGTCTTTCTCTCCTCCTCTTCGCCCGTTACGGGGTTGATGCCCCTGACGTGGTCGACGTCGAGCGGGCTGGGGAGATAATCGATGATTGCGTCCAGAAGGAACTGAACGCCCTTGTTCTTGTAGCTAGAACCGCAGAGAACGGGCGTGACAGCCATGGAAATGGTCGCCTTTCTGAGACCTTTTTTGAGGTCTTCGACCGAAAGATCGCCGTCCTCAAAATATTTTTCCATCAGCTCGTCGTCCTGCTCGGCGACCGCCTCAACAAGTTCCGAGCGATATTTCTTCGCGTCTTCCATCATATCGGCGGGGATTTCCGTCTTTTCAAACTGCGTGCCGAGGTCGTCTTTATAGATCTCCGCGTTCATGTTCACGAGGTCGACGATACCCTTGAAGGAATCTTCCTTGCCGATGGGGAGCTGAATGCGGATGGCGCGCGTGCCGAGGCGTTCGCGCATCATTTTGACGGCGTTATCGAAGTTCGCGCCGTTAATGTCCATCTTGTTGACATACGCGATGCGCGGAACTTTATACTTGTCCGCCTGGCGCCACACCGTTTCCGACTGCGGCTCGACGCCGCCCTTCGCGCAGAAGGTGGCAACGGCACCGTCCAAAACGCGGAGCGAGCGCTCCACTTCGACGGTGAAGTCGACGTGGCCCGGGGTATCGATGATGTTGATGCGGTGACCTTTCCATGTGCAGGTCGTCGCGGCGGACGTGATCGTTATACCGCGTTCCTGCTCCTGGACCATCCAGTCCATGGTCGCAGCACCCTCGTGCGTTTCACCCAACTTGTGCGTTTTACCCGTGTAAAACAGAATACGTTCGGTCGTCGTGGTTTTACCTGCGTCGATATGCGCCATGATGCCGATGTTTCTGGTTACATCAAGTCCGAATTGTCTGGGCATACTCTGTACTCCTTAATTAAAACCTGAAATGCGCGAAGGCTTTGTTCGCTTCCGCCATTCTGTGCGTATCTTCTTTCTTCTTGACCGCGCCGCCCGTATTGTTGAACGCGTCCATCAGTTCCGCCGCGAGTTTTTTGCTCATTTCGCGCTCGCTGCGCTTTCTCGTATTGATGACGATCCAGCGGATCGCGAGGGTCTGACGCCTTTCGGGCCTGATCTCGATCGGGACCTGATAGTTGGCGCCGCCGACACGGCGGGCTTTGACCTCGAGCACAGGCATGACGTTTGCCATCGCCTGATTGAAGATCTCGAGAGGATCCTGATTGAGTTTTTCTTTCATCATATCGAACGCGTCGTAGACGATCTTCTGCGCCGTCGCTTTATTGCCGTCCAGCATGATCTGGTTGATGAGTTTCGCCACGACCTTGCTGCCGTATACGGGATCAGGCAATACGTCTCTCTTCGGTACACTGCCTCTCCTGGGCATTTTTTTGTCCTCCTTTAAATTGAAAATTGTTCACGAAAAAATATTTGTGCTGACAAATATTTTTTCCGTGCGTTTGAGAAAGACACCGCCGCGCCTTACGGCTGCCGACGTTTTCTCTCTCTTTGCGGCATTTTAAAGGGCACGCATATGTTGCAATGCCGCAAATTCACTCTCTTCCCCAAAGCCAAAGCATTGGCAAATCGAGTGCGCTTGCAAAAAGCGTCGTTTTTGCGCGCGCCTTGTAAATTACAAGGAACATTCTTTACCGCAAATAAAAACATGTTCACGAAAAAATATTTGTGCTGACAAATATTTTTTCCGTGAGTCTGAGAAAGACACCGCCGCACGCCTTGCGGCTGCCGGCGTTTTCTCTCTCCCGTGAACAGATGTAAGGGTCGCCCCTCAGTACAGCTATCGCTTGCCTGCACGCGCAGGTAGCGAACCTTCTGCCTTGCGGCATACTGCCTACTTTCTATCGGGCATATCAAAAATATATTCCGACAAGTAGGTTCTTTGCTTTGCGGCAATTCCGCAAACTGCTCTTTCTCAGATTATTTAGGGCGTTTTGCGCCGTATTTGGAACGAGCCTGTCTTCTCTTTGCAACGCCTGCGGTATCCAGAGCGCCGCGGATGATGTGATAACGAACACCGGGGAGATCGCGCACCCTGCCGCCGCGAATAAGAACGGAGCTGTGCTCGTTCAGGTTGTGACCTTCGCCGGGGATGTACACGGTACCTTCCTGCTTGTTCGTCAAGCGCACCCTCGCGATCTTACGGAGCGCGGAGTTCGGCTTTTTCGGAGAGGTGGTGGAAACGGAAAGGCATACGCCCCTCTTCTGCGGGCACTGACCCATGATAGGCGT
>CALVMD010000002.1 GCA_944342025.1 uncultured Clostridia bacterium
CAACGAAAAAAATTATCGGTTTTTTTGCCCTTTCAGTGCCCGCAGTCGTGCGGAAGGCGCAATTTATCCCACGACGAGACGTAAACGTCCCCCGCCTTTTCGAAACCGAACCGAGCGAGATCGGCGCCCCATTCGTCCCGTGCCGCAACGCGCGGGACAAAGTCGTTCATGCATTTATTGACGAGCGTGCGCAGCATCAGCTCTTTCTGCGGGCAGCAAGGGTCGCATACGAGCGCCCCTTCCTCTGACAGCCCGCCGCCGTATTCGCCTTTTCCGTCAGACAAGACGAAATAAAAGCGAAACCCATCTTTTTTTCGCGATAAAACGGATAACATGCGCCTATTATAGCACAAAATATTTCCGATTGCAAAAAAACACTGTACCGCCGCGCCCTTTTGTGGTATAATTTTTTCTGCTATATCGGATAAGGAAGAGCAAATTGAATGGACGCGATCATTTTACAGGCGTTTGAGAATATCCGCTGCGGGTTCCTCGACCTTTTTTTCAGCATATTTACCCTGCTCGGAGAAGAATTCGTCATCGCGGGCATCATCGCCGTCATCTACGTATGTTTCAGCAAAGATCTCGGCGAAAGGGCCCTTGTGACCGTGATGTCGGCGAGTTGCATCACGACGGGTGTCAAGAGCGCGGTGCGCCGCCTCCGCCCTTACGCCGCGGGCACGGTGAGCAGGGTGGACAATCTCCTGACGGCCGACTTGGACCCCGACATGTCTTTCCCGAGCGGTCACGCGACGGCATCGGGCGGTTTTTTCGCGGCACTGTCCATCAAATTCAGAAAGGCGTACGTCATCGCTCCGTCCGCCGTATTCGTTTTGCTGGTCGCCCTGTCGCGGCTTTACCTGGGCGTGCATTACCCTTCCGACGTGCTGGCGGGGCTCGCCGTGGGCATCGGCATGGCGTTTGTCTGGCACATCGTCTATCACGGGTTTTACCATATCCGCCACATCATTTACCTCGTATTCGCGGCGCTCTCTTTCATCCTGCTGCTTATCCCCGCGACACAGACCGAATCTATGTACGAGATCTCCGCGATCGCGCTGGCGAGCGCGATCGGACTGATCGTCGAAGACCGGTTCATCCGTTTCGGAAACACCGACAAATGGTGGAAGCGCGGTATCCGCTTAGGGCTGACGATCGCGGTCGCCGCAATACCGTACCTGCTCCTTTCGCTGCTGCCCGATCTTTTGTGGTACAAATTTTTACAGTATTTCGTGACCATCCTCGTCACGATCGTGGGAGTGCCCTTTCTCATCAAGATCTTCCATATCTGAGCGCCTTTGCGCTCCGCCCGCCCGGTGCGGGCGTTTTTTTGCGCTATTTTCGTGCGCGGTGCGAAAAGCGTTGACTTTTTCCGCCAAAACAGTAAAATTATATTGTTGAAAGAGAAATATGACAGAGGTATTTTCTTATGGCTGACAAAAGAGCGGTTACGATGGACAAGATCGTGAACCTTTGCAAAGCGCGCGGCATCATTTTCCCCGGCAGCGAAATTTACGGCGGCATGGGCAACACCTGGGACTACGGCCCCGTGGGCGTGGAGATCAAAAACAACATCAAGCGCGCCTGGTGGAGGAAGTTCGTGCAGGAGAGCGACAATTCTTACGGCGTCGACGCGGCGATCCTCATGAATTCGCGCGTGTGGGAGGCGAGCGGGCACACCGCGTCTTTCACCGACCCGAAAATGGACTGCAAGGAGTGCAAGGCGCGTTTCCGCGCGGATAACCTGATCGAGGCGCATTCCAAGGGCAAAGTCAACCCCGACACGATGACCAACGAAGAGATGGAGGCGTACATCGCCGAACATAAAGTCGCCTGCCCCAACTGCGGAAAGCACAACTGGACGCCTATCCGTACCTTCAACCTGATGTTCGAGACCTCCCGCGGCGTAACCGACGAGAGCCAGAACAAGATCTATCTCCGCCCCGAAACGGCGCAGGGCGAATTCGTCAACTTCCTGAACGTGCAGCGCACCACCCGCGCGAAGGTGCCCTTCGGCATCGCACAGATCGGCAAGGCGTTCCGCAACGAGATCACGCCCGGCAACTTCATCTTCCGCACCATCGAATTCGAGCAGATGGAACACCAGTGGTTCTGCAAGGAAGGCACCGACCTCGAATATTACGAAGAATATAAACAGAAGGCGAAGAATTTCCTTCTCGGCCTCGGCTTCAAGGAAGAGCACCTGCGCTTTAAAGACCACGACAAATTGGCGCACTACGCGAAATCGGCGTGCGATATCCAGTATCTCTTCCCGATGGGCTGGTCGGAACTCAACGGCATCCACGACCGCACCGACTACGACCTTTCGCGCCATCAGGAATATTCGGGCAAGAACATGAACTACCTTGACCCGACAACGGGCGAGCACTATATCCCCTACGTCGTCGAATACTCCATCGGCGCCGACCGCCTGATGCTGGCGGTGCTGTGCGAGGCGTACGAAGAGGAAGAACTGGAAGGCGGCGACGTGCGCACCGTGATGCACTTCCACCCCGCGCTGGCAGCTTATAAAGCGGCCGTCCTGCCCCTGCAAAAGAATCTCGGCGAGAAGGCGCGCGAAGTGTACAAAACGCTCTCCAAAAAGTTTATGGTCACCTACGACGAAGCGGGCTCGATCGGCAAGCGCTACCGCCGTCAGGACGAGATCGGCACACCCTTCTGCGTCACCATCGACTTCGACACGCTGGAAAACAACTCCGTCACCGTCCGCGACCGCGACACGATGGCGCAGATCCGGCTCGATATCGACGAGATCGCGGCATACATCGAAAAATCGCTCGAACACTGAAAAAATACCGCCGCGCGGCGAAGGGTATTGCCGCGCGGCAACCGCAAAGGCGGCTTTCCCGATCATCGGGAAAGCCGCCTTCTTTTTTTATATCCGTTTTATTTACGCTCTTATACCGATTTTGCACGGATCTCGGCGTCGATCGCCTCGGCGGCGGATTTGCCCGCGCCCATCGCCAGAATAACGGTCGCCGCGCCCGTCACGGCATCGCCGCCCGCATAGACATGCGCAGCCGACGTTTTGCCGTGTTCGTCCGCGATGATGCCGCCCCATTTCTGCGTTTCAAGCCCCTTCGTCGTATTCTTGATCAGGGGGTTCGGAGACGTGCCCAGTGCCATGATCACCGCGTCGCAGTCGATTCTGAACTCGCTCCCTTCCTTTACGACGGGGCGGCGCCTTCCGGATGCGTCCGGCTCGCCCAGCTCCATCTCCACGCACGTCATGCCCGCGACCATGCCGTTTTCCCCTTCCAGGATCTCGGTCGGGTTGGTGAGGAATTTAAAGACGATCCCCTCCTCTTCGGCATGCTCCACTTCCTCCGCACGGGCGGGAAGTTCCGCGCGCGAACGGCGGTAGACGATGTACACTTCCTCCGCGCCGAGGCGCTTTGCACAGCGCGCCGCATCCATCGCGACGTTGCCGCCGCCGACGACGGCGACCCGCTTTGCGTGCAGCACGGGGGTGCGCGAATCCTCTTTATACGCTTTCATCAGGTTGACGCGGGTGAGGAATTCGTTGGCGGAATAGACGCTTTTCAGATTTTCGCCCGGGATGTTCATGAAACGGGGAAGCCCCGCGCCGCTGCCGATAAACACCGCCTCGAACCCGTATTCTCCGATCAGCTCGTCGACGGACAGAACGCGTCCGATGACCATGTTCGTCTCGATCTTCACGCCGAGCGCCTTTAAGTTGTCCACTTCTTTCTGTACGATCGCCTTGGGGAGGCGGAATTCGGGAATGCCGTACACGAGAACGCCGCCCGCAACGTGCAGAGCCTCAAATACGGTCACATCGTAGCCGCGCTTGGCAAGATCGCCCGCGCAGGTCAGCCCCGCGGGACCGCTGCCGACGACGGCGACTTTATGCCCGTTCGGCTCCGCCTTGACAGGAAGATCGCAGCTGTTCGCGTTGTGCCAATCGGCGACGAACCGCTCGAGCCTGCCGATGGCGACAGGTTCCCCCTTGATCCCGCGCACGCATTTCTGCTCGCACTGACTTTCCTGCGGGCAGACCCTGCCGCAGACGGCGGGGAGGGAACTCGTCTCCTGAATGATCCGGTACGCCGCCTCGAACTCGCCCTCGGCGACCTTTGCGATGAACTCGGGGATACGGACGCGCACGGGACAACCGCCCATGCACGGCTTGTTTTTGCAGTTCAGACAGCGCTTTGCCTCGTCTATGGCCGTTTCTGCAGTGTACCCGAACGTCACTTCGTAAAAATTTTTATTCCTTACATCCGGTTCCTGTGCGGGCATCGGATTTTTTTTCAAAGACATATTCGGCATTATCATAACTCCTTTTTCCTGCGATCCGCTCTCCTTATCCGCAACAGACCACCACCGATCAGTTTTTCAACCCGTCCGCTTTTTTGAAGAGGTTGCACGCCTTTTCGCGCTCTTTCGCCTCGAACTCTCTGTATGTAGACGCACGCTTTAAAATCTCGTCGTAATCCACTTCATGCCCGTCAAAGTCGGGCCCGTCCACGCAGGCAAATTTCGTTTTCCCCGCGACGGTCAGGCGGCAGCAGCCGCACATGCCCGTTCCGTCGATCATGATCGGGTTCATGCTGACGACCGTCTTGATCCCGTACTGTTTGGTAAGAAGCGAGACGAATTTCATCATGACGACGGGGCCGATGGCGATCACCTCGTCGTAGCGGTTACCTGCCTCGATGAGCGCTTTGAGCGCGTCGGTGACAAGCCCCTTTTCCCCGTAACTCCCGTCGTCGGTCATCATCTTGAAGACGTCGGACGCCGCCTTAAACTCCTCTTCGAGGATGACGAGATCTTTATTGCGGAACCCGACCACCGCATGCACCTCCGCGCCGAGGGCGTGCAGTTTTTTTGCGACGGGATAGGCGATGGCGCAGCCCACGCCGCCCCCTACTACGGCAACCTTTTTCAGACCGTCCGTATGCGACGGCTCGCCCAAAGGCCCGACAAAATCCTGAATGTATTCGCCTTCCTGCAAATGATTGAGGCGCTCGGTCGTGCCGCCCACGATCTGAAAAATGATGGTGACGGTCCCCTTCTCCCTGTCATAATCGGCGACGGTGAGCGGAATGCGCTCGCCCTCTTCGTCCACCCGCAGAATGATGAACTGCCCCGGCTCCGCCTTGCGGGCGATAAAGGGCGCGTCCACCTCCATCAGCGTGACGGTGGGATTCAGCTCTCTCTTTCTGACGATCTTATACATATCTTTCCAACCTCATATGATCGCTGCGCCGATACGGTACGCAGCGCACTTTATTATAACGGACGCCCCGCATTTATACAAGCATTTTATCCGCCGTTTGAAAAAATTACGGTATTAGAATTTATTATGGCGCCTGCGCACATGCGCACGCGAACAAAGAAAGGCCGCCCGCGGCTGTGCCGCGGGCAAACGATGCGGCACGGGGCCGCTCAGTCTTTTTCCAGCAAGGCGCGGTGAAACGCCTCGTAATCGGTATTGCCCTCGCGCACACAGGCGATCGCGGAGGACGGGTGCATGTTCAGCCTGCCCGTGAGAAGGTACGGAACGTCGTACCCCCAGACGACGCCCTGCTCGCGCAGCGGGAGCATGTAATCGGTGATAAAGCGCAGGACAGGCGGCAGATGATACTTCGGATTTTTCAAAAATCCGAGCAAAAGCTCCGTCGAGCAATTGCCCGCGCCGCGTCCCATGCCGTTCACGGTGCAGTCGAGCAGGCTCGCGCCCCAGCTGGCCGCCTCGATGGTGTTGCCGAACGCCAACTGCTGATTGTTGTGCGCATGCACGCCGATGCTCTTTTTATATTTTTCGCCCGCTTCGAGATATTTGAGCGTGAGCCTTGCGACCTGCTCGGGATAGAGCGAGCCGTAACTGTCTACCAGATAAATGCAGTCCGCAGGGCTTTGCCCCAGCATTTCGAGGGCAGCGTCGATCTCTTCGTCCCGCGCTTTAGAAACGGCCATCACGTTGACCGCCGTCTCGTACCCCTTTTTCGAGCAATATTCGAGCATTTCGATGGCTGCGGGGATCTCGGTGATATAACAGGCGATGCGCACCATGTCGATGACGCTGTTCTTCTTTTCGCCGATGTCCCTGCGAAAATCCGTCCTGCCGACATCCGCCATGACGGACAGTTTCATGTCCGATTTGTTTTCCCCGACGATCGCGCGCACGTCCTCTTCGTCGCAGAATTTATATTTCCCGAATTTTGACGGGTCGAACATGGCTTTGGACGCCTTGTAACCCATCTCCATATAATCGACGCCCGCGGCGACGTTCATCCGATAGAGCGCCCCCGCAAACTCGTCGGTAAATCCGAAATTGTTGCACAGCCCTCCGTCGCGGAGCGTCGCGTCCAACACCTTGATATCGGGACGGAAGGATAATAACGAACCTTTGCGTTTGACTTCCATAAAAACTCCTTATAAAAACTCGCGTAAATCTCGGCGTGCTGACGCCTGCGATTTACTGCGAGCCGAGGGGAAACCCGAACAGCTTTCCCCTCTGTCCGCGTCACAACAAGGCGACGGAGGGCAGGCGGCGCGCAAAACTTGCCGCCAAGCCCTCATACACTTGTTGCTCCTCTTCCCCAAAAATCTCACATCGCTACGCGCGTTGCGATTTTCGGGGACCCCGTTTATTTAAGGGCACGCTTATCATAAAATCGCGGACATTCACCCTTTCCGTAAGGCAATAGATTACCAAATTGAGTGAAAAAGCGTGGTTTTTGCTTTTTCGCAATATCATTTCAACAATCGCTTGCGTTTCCGAAAATCGCACTTTTCGGAAAAAGCCCCCGATTTGCCGCGATGAGCGGCTTGCCGAAAAAGAGTGAATGCGAAAATTGCTATAATAGATAAGCCCTTAAATATTTTCGCAGAGAGAAAAACATTGCAGAGCCGACCTTCATGTCGGCGAACAATGGTTGTCTCTCAGATCACGGCGTTTCGCAGTGCCTTTGCGCGAGAAACGCGTGAACCCTTTCGCGAGTTTTCAATGCCTGTTTTTCAGTTCCGTGCAGACGTCGGAAAGTTTGACCCCCGCGTCCGCAAGCAAAACGAGCGTATGATAAAAAAGGTCGGCGCATTCGCCCACGATCTCCTCTTTGTTCCCGTTTTTGGCGGCGATCACAAGCTCCACCGCCTCTTCCCCCGTCTTTTTGGCGATCTTGTCCACGCCCTTGCCGAACAGGTATGCCGTATAACTGCCTTCTTCGGGATTTTGCTTTCTGTCCTCGACGATGCGCTGCAGCTGCCCCAGCATCTCCGCGCCCGCGCCGCAATCCTTTACGGGCGTATAAAAACAGGTATAATTGCCCGTATGGCACGCCGCGCCCGTCTGTTCGACCTTCAAAAGGACGCAGTCTCTGTCGCAATCGAGGTATACGCCGCGCACCTTTTGCAGATGCCCGCTTTCCTCGCCTTTCTTCCACAGTTTTTGGCGCGAACGGCTCCAATAGTGCGCGTAGCCCGTTTCCAGCGTCTTCCGGTACGCCTCTTCGTTCATGTATGCCTGCATGAGCACTTCGCCGCTCTCGAAGTCCTGCGCGATCGCACAGACCAGACCGTGCGCGTTGAATTTCAGCTCTTCCATATGATTAAACTCTCCTTACGGGAATGCCGCGCGCCGCGAGGTATTCCTTCAAGTCTTTCATTTCGATCTCCCCGAAATGGAACAGCGACGCCGCGAGCGCCGCGTCCGCCTTTCCCTCCGTCAGAACGTCGGCAAAATCCTGCATCTTTCCCGCCCCGCCCGAGGCGATGACGGGCACGTTGACCGCCTCGGCCGCGCGCCGCGTAAGTTCGAGATCGTAGCCCGATTTCGTGCCGTCTCTGTCCATGCTGGTCAGAAGCACCTCGCCCGCGCCGAGAGAGACCGCCCTTTCGATCCATTCGACGGCGTCCAGCCCCGTATTCACCCTGCCGCCGTTGAGGTATACGTCCCAGGAGCCCCTGCCGTTTTTCTTCGCGTCCACCGCAAGAACGACGCACTGTGCGCCGAATTTTGCCGACGCCTCCGCGATGAGGTCGGGATTTTTGATCGCGGCCGAATTGACGGCGATCTTATCCGCGCCCGCCGACAGAAGGAGCCTGAAATCTTCCGCCGTGCGGATGCCGCCCCCGACCGTCAGCGGGATAAAGACCTGTTCGCTGGCGCGGTGCAGGATATCGACGGCCGTCTTTCTGCCGTCGCTCGACGCAGTGATATCCAGAAAGACAATCTCGTCCGCCCCGATCTTGTCGTACGCCTTGGCGATCTCGACGGGATCGCCCGCGTCCACGAGGTTGACGAAATTTACGCCCTTTACCACCCTGCCCTTGTCGATGTCAAGGCAGGGAATAATCCGTTTCGAAAGCATGGTTCCTCCTTCCGCGCAAAACGCCGCCCGCAAAACTGCCGGACGGCGGCCCTTTTCGCTCCCGTGCGCCCGTTCAGCGCGCCGCGCACGCTTTCAGAGCCTCTTTCAGGTCGATCGCGCCCTCGTAGAGCGATTTGCCGAGCACCGCGCCGTAAACGCCGCTTTCCGCAAGCGCCGAAAGGTCCTTCATCGACGCGACGCCGCCCGACGCGATGACGTTCAGCCCCGTCTCTTTCTGCATGCGCACCGTCTCCGATATATTGGCGCCCTGCATCGCGCCGTCTTTGGAAATGTCGGTAAACAGCGCGCACGTTATGCCCATTTTCTTACATTTTTTTCCGAAGGATACGGCGGAGACGTCCGTCGTTTCCGTCCAGCCCCTGACCGCGAGCATGCCGCCCTTCGCGTCGATCCCCGCCACGATCTTCTCTTTATACCGGAACGCGGCGAGCGCGAACGCGTCGGGATCGGAAACGGCCATCGTGCCGACGACCACCCTGTCCGCCCCTGCGGAAAGGCGCCTCTCGATGTCTTCCGCGCGGCGGAGCCCGCCGCCGCTCTGTACCTTTACGCCGAAGCGTTTTTTGATTTCGGAAATAACGGGGTCGATACCGCTCTCCCCCGAAAACGCGCCCGACAGGTCGACCACGTGCAGCCATTCGGCGCCCGCCTCCGCCCATTTTTCGGCAAATGCGATCGGGTCGCCGTAATCGGTCACGGCGTTTTTATCGCCCTTATACAGGCGGACCGCCCTACCGTTCAGAATATCGATCGCGGGAAACAGGATCATCGCTTTCCTCCTTATACCGGTAAATATTTCCTAAGAGCGCCGGCGCGCTACATCCGGCAGAAATTTCTGAGAAGTTTCAGTCCCGCCTCGCCGCTCTTTTCCGGGTGGAACTGCACGCCGTAAACGTTGCCCGCATACACCGCGGAAGGATATGTGACGAAGTATTCCGTCCTGGCGCAGGCAAACCCGTCGGGGCAGTCGGCGCGGTAACTGTGAACGAAATAAAAGCTCGTCCCCTCCGCTATGCCGTCGAACAGGGGCGTCCTGAGTCCGAAAACGCCGTTCCAGCCGATCTGCGGGATCTTGCCCTCGGAAAAGCGCACGACCTGCCCTTTGACAAAGCCCAGTCCTGCCGTTTCGCCCTCTTCGAAGCTCTTTTCCAACAGAAACTGCATGCCTAAGCAGATCCCCAGAATCTTGGTATCGCGGGCGCGCTCCTTTACGTAAGCGGCGAGCCCCGTGCGTTCCATTTCCGCCATACCCGCGGCGAACGAACCGACACCGGGAAGAATGAGCTTTTCGCAGCCGTCGAGGGTACTTTTCTCCCCCGAAACGACCGCCTTTTCGCCGAGATATTCCAAGGCCTTCTGCACCGAACGCAGATTGCCCATGCCGTAATCGAGGATGCCGATCAATTTACAGTACTCCTTTGGACGAGGGTACCCTGTCCGACACGATCTTTACCGCATCCTGCACGCATTTTGCGAACGCTTTGAAGATCGCCTCCGCCTCGTGATGGAGGTTGCCGCCTTTGAGAAGATCGATATACAGGTTGACCCCCGCGTTGAACGCGAACGCACGCATGAACTCTTCGACGAGTTCCGCATCGAATTCGCCGATCTTCCCGCTCATCTTCTTTTCAAAATTGAGGAAAGGCCTGCCGCTGATGTCCAGCGCGACGAGCGCGGCGCATTCGTCCATCGGCACGACGCGGTCGGAAAACCTGGCGATCCCCTTTTTATCGCCGAGCGCCGCCTGAAACGCCTTTCCGAGACAGATGCCCACGTCTTCGACGCTGTGATGAAAGTCGACTTCTGTATCCCCTTCGCACCGCACGGTGAGATCTGCGCCCGAATGCACGCTGAAAAGTTCGAGCATGTGATTGAAAAAGCCCACGCCCGTGTCGACGGAAGGGCGGCCTTTCCCGTCCAGGTCGAGTTTCAGGTAAATTTTCGTCTCCCGCGTATCGCGGGAAATTTCCGCCGTTCTCATGACTTATCCCCCTTTGCGCGAAGGCGCACCGCATTGGCGTGCGCGTGCAGCCCCTCCGCCTCGGCAAGGCGGACGACGTCGTCCGCGTCCTCTCTGACTGCCTGTTCGCTGTATTTTATAACGCTCATCTTCCTGAGAAAGATGTCGCGGTTCAGAACCTCGAAAAAGCGCGCCGTGCCGCCCGTGGGCAGCGTGTGATTCGGCCCCGCAAAATAGTCGCCGAGCGGTTCGCTCGTCCAGCGGCCCAAAAACACGGCGCCCGCGTTCCTGATCTTGGGCAAGAGCCCGTCGCAGTTTTCCGCCGCGATCTCGAGGTGTTCGGGCGCGATCTTGTTGGCGAGCGCGCACGCCTCGTCGAGATCTCCGACCAGAATGATGCCGCCCGCGTTTTCCACGGAATATGAGGCGATCTCCGAACGGGGAAGGGCGGCAAGCTGTTTTTCCACTTCCGCCTGCACCTTTTCCGCAAACGCACGGTCGTCGGTGAGGAGAATGGAACGGGCGCGCCTGTCGTGCTCTGCCTGAGACAGAACGTCCGCCGCCACGAAGGCGGGATCCTGTTTTCCGTCGGCGATGATCAGGATTTCGGAAGGCCCCGCAAGCATGTCGATGCCGACCTTGCCGTACACCTCTTTTTTTGCAAGCGTGACGTAAATGTTGCCCGGCCCCGCAATGACGTCCACTTCGGGCACGCTCTCCGTGCCGTACGCGAGGGCGGCGATCGCCTGTGCGCCGCCCGCCTTGATGATCTTTTCCGCGCCGCAGAGATCTGCCGCAACGATCACGGCGGGATGTACCCTGCCGCCCTTGGCGGGCGTCGCCACATAGATATGTTCTACCCCCGCCGCCTTTGCGGGCAGAACGCCCATCATGACCGAACTGAAAAGGGGCGCGGTGCCGCCGGGCACATAAATGCCCGCCCGCTCCACCGCGCGCACGGCATAACCCGTCGTACGGCCGCTTTTAGTGCGGATATCCTCTTTTACGGGATTTCTGCTGTGATAGGCGAGAATGTTTTCCGCCGCCTTTTTCATGGAGACGACGAGCTGTTCGTCCAGGCAGGCGTACGCCGCGTCGATCTCTTCGCGCGTGACGAAGAGATTGTCCGCGCACAGCTTGCTGCCGTCGAATTTTTCGCAGTACGAAAAGAGCGCCGCATCGCCGCCCTCTCTGACGGCGCGCACGATCTCGCGGACGGCGGCGGCGACCTCTTCGTCGTCGAACCCGCCCCGCGCAAGGATGGGCGCGGCTTCCCTTTCGTTTTCAAAGATCCTGAATTTCATCGTCATTCTCCGATGTGTTTTTTCATTTCCGCAAGAAGGGGCAGAATCTCCGCCGCCTTGGTTTTCAGGCTGACTTTGTTGGCGACGAGGCGCGCCGAGATGTCGAACACTTCTTCCAGCACCGCCAGCCCGTTCGCGCGGAGAGTGCCGCCCGACTGCACGATATCGAAGATGACGTCCGAAAGCCCCGTGAGCGGCGCAAGCTCGATGGAACCGTGCAGGGGGATGATCTCCACGTCTTCCCCGCGGGAATAATAAAGTTTTTTCGCCGTGTTGACGTACTTGGTCGCGACGCGCAGGCGGGGTTTGCCGAGATGTCCCTTCATTTCGGGAAATCCCGCCACGCACAGCCTGCACTTTTCAAATCCGAGATCGAGCATTTCATACAGGTCTGCGCCCGCTTCGAGCAGCGTATCCTTGCCCGCGACGCCGATGTCCGCGATCCCGTATTCCACATAAGTCGGAACGTCGGTCGGTTTTACGAAGAAAAAGCGGAACTTTTTATCCGGCGTTTCGAGGACGAGTTTCCTCGTCTCCTCTTTCAGAATCTCGGCACGGATGCCGCACCGCACGAAAAGGTCTGCGCACGAATCGGCGAGACGCCCCTTTGCAAGCGCTACGTTCAGCATTGCTTTGCACCCCCTTTTCCGATCGCGCTGAGCGCCCTGCCCATGCCGACGGCGAATCCGACCGCCGTGAGGTCGCGCCCGAACTGCGCGCACAGCCCGTCGTACCGCCCGCCCGAAAGGACGGGCGCGCCCACGCCCTCGGCAAGTCCGGTAAAGACCATGCCCGAATAATAAGACAGGCTCTTGACCGTGCCGAGGTCGAAAGAAACGTGTTCCGCCGCCCCCGTCTCCGCAAGATAAGCGTACACTTTTTTGAGATGTTCCAAAGCCGAAAGCGCAAGCGCGTTGTCGGTCAGTTTTTCCGCGCGCGATAAAACTTCCGCCCCGCCGAACAGGGACGGCAGCGCCAGAAGGGCCGCCTGCGCCCGCTCGCTCGCGCCGCTATGGCGGAGCGCGATCTCGACGTTCACTTCGTCCTTCGCGTTGATATAGCCGCGCAGCTCTTCCGCCGCCTCTTCCGAAAGGCCGCTGCCCTCCAAAAGCCCTTTATAAAATCCGACGTGCCCGATGTCGATGATAAAATCCTTTACCCCGACCGCTTTCAGGCATTCGGCGGCAAACGCCACAACGTACGCGTCGGAACGCGCTCCCGCTTCCCCGAAGATCTCCACGCCCGCCTGCGCCACTTCCCGTTCGGAATTGCCGCCTGCGGAAAAATCGTAAATATTGGAAAAATAACACAGGCGCGCCCGCTCCCCGTGCAGCTTGGTCGCCGCGATGCGGGCGCAGGCGAGCGTCATGTCCGGCCTAAGGACGATGAGTTTTCCGTCTTTGTCCGTCATTTTGAACATTTTCGATTGTTCCACCGCGCTCTCGATGCCCGCGAACGTGTCGTAATATTCCAGCCCGGCCGTACGGACGAAGGAAAAGCCTTCCGCCAAAAACTTTCCGCGCAGAGCCGCCTCCGCCCCGTCAAGGGCGCGGCACTCGTCGGGCAGGATGTCCCTGACCCCCTGAGGGAGTTTGAAATATGCCATGCGTGTCTCCCGATTATGCAAAATTCATACGTTTATGCATATTTTTTTGCATAAAACGCGGCGCAAAGCGCCTTTTTGTATATTTTAACATTTTTATGCACGGTCTGTCAATGATATCCCGCGCACAGACGAAAAGATTGCGCGCGGAATGCGTCAATTTAAGACGACCTCTTTGAGGCTCTCGTACTTTTTGAGGGCAAATTCGCGCAAAAGGGCGTTTTCGCCGCCGGCAAACGCCTCGTCGACCAGCTTTCTCGCCTCGAAAATGACTTCGGGCGGATACCTGAGGTTTCGGATCTCGCTTAAAACCCTGCCGCTCTGGCGCGTACCGAGAAAATCGCCGCCGCCGCGCATTTTCAAATCGTATTCGGCGATCCTGAACCCGTCCGTGTTCTGTTTGATGACGGCAAGCCGCTCCCTCGCATCCTCGCTGTCCGAACCGCAGAGGAGAAAACAATAACTCTTTTTGTTCCCGCGCCCCACGCGCCCGCGCAATTGATGCAGCTGAGAAAGACCGAACCGCTCGGCGTTGTAGATGACCATGATGGTCGCGTCGGGCACGTCGATCCCGACCTCTATGACCGTCGTCGAAACGAGGCAGTCGTATTTTTTTTCTTTGAATGCGGACATGATCTCCGCCTTCTCTTTGTCCTTCATCTTGCCGTGCAGAAGGGCGAACCGCACGCGGGGCAGGCGGTTTTTCAGCTCGTCGAAAAGCTCGGTCACGCTCATGAGCGAACCCTCGTCGTCCCCCTCGATCTTGGGGCAGACGAAATAGCTCTGATTCCCCTTTTTCGCCTCCTGCCCGATGTATTCGAGCATGTCGTCGTATTTGCGGTACGGTACGACGGCGGTGACGATCTCGGCGCGCGCCTTGGGCTTATCTTTGATCTCAGAGATGTCGAGATCTCCGTAAAAGATGAGGGACAGCGTGCGCGGTATGGGCGTCGCGGACATGACGAGCATGTCGGCGCCTCCTCCCTTTTCGCCGAGGGCGTTCCGCTGCGCCACGCCGAAACGGTGCTGTTCGTCGCACACGCACAGGGCGAGGTCTTTGAACGCGACGTCGCCCTGGATGACGGCGTGCGTGCCGCACACGATCCGCGTTTCGCCCGACAAAAGCCCCTTTTTGATTTCACGCTTTTCCTTTGCGGGCGTAGAACCTGCCAGAAACGCGCTGCCGTATTCGGGGAACATTTTCTGAATGAGACGGAAATTCTGCTCGGCGAGCACCTCCGTCGGCGCGATGAACGCCGCCTGATAGCCGCTTTTTACCGCCATGAACACGGCCGCCAGCGCGACCGCCGTCTTGCCGCTTCCCACATCGCCCTGCAACAGCCTGTTCATGCGGGAGGGCGATTTCAGGTTCTCGTAAATGTCGTTGACGGCGCGCTTCTGCCCGTCCGTAAATTCGAAGGGAAAGCGGGCGCAGAACCCTTTCACGTCTTCCGCCGTGCAGGAATAGCGGCGCACGCGCACGTCGTCTTTATCCCCTTTCAGATAGCGGAACGCGGACAAAAGGATAAAATACTCTTCGAGCGCGATGCGCGCCGCCGCGGCGTCCTTCGCCTCGAGCGAGGGCGGGTCGTGAATGTCGCGGTACGCCCCCGCGAGGGAAGAAAGGGCGTATTTCTGCACGATCTTGGGCGGGATGACCGTCTGCGGCAGGCAGACTTTAAGCGCGGCCGAAACCGCGTCGCGCACGGCGCGCTGGGTGAGCGAACCTTTCAGCGAATAGACGGGGACCACCCCTTTCAGACGGTAATTTTTATCCAGCGGCTCGAAGGACGGGTTGACCATCGATACGGACCCGTACTTGTTCTGCACCCTGCCGTAAAAGAGATATTCCCCTTCTTTGAGCTTCTGCTTTACGTAGGGCGCGTTGAACCAGACGGCAGAAAAAAGCTCACCGTCCTGATCGCACCAGACCTTGACAAAGCTGCGCCTGCCCGTATACACCGTCTGCGGCGGCGAGGCGATGCGGCAGGAAATCAGCACGACGTCGTTATGATAACACGCCGAAAGCCTGACCCTGTGCGTGAGATCGAGATAACTTCTCGGATAAAACCGCACGAGGTCTTCGGGCGTAAAAACATTCAGTTTATTGAGGTCTTTTTCCCTCTTTTCGGAAATACCCCGAAGATCGGTCAGTTTCAAACCACACCCTCCTCTGTGCCTGCCGCGGACTCCGCGCGCGGCGCACCGCAAACAATTCCTCCGCACTTTATCAAAAAACGGCGGGTAATTTCGCCCCGCCGTATGATCTTCCGTTTTTATTCAAGCGATACTATATAATAATAGATAGGCTGGCCGCCGTAGTGGAAATCCACGTCGCAGTCCGGGAACTGTTCGGCAACTTTCGCGGCGAGCGCCTCGGCGTCCTCTTCCGACACGTCTTTGCCGTAATAAAGAGTGATGATCTCGTGCATGCTCTCTTTCAGTCTGCCGATAAGCGCGAGCAGCGTTTCGTCCACCGTTTCTCCCTTGGCGAGGATCTTTTTGTCGTCGAGGCCGATAATGTCTCCTTCTTTCAGGTTAAAGCCGTTGACGGACGTCGAACGCACGGCATAAGTGACCTGCCCCGCCTTTACGTTGTCCATCGAATGGATCATATCCGTCTTGTTTTCTTCCGCGCTTACCTCTGCATTGAACGCGAGCGCCGCGGCAAACCCCTGCGGGATGTTTTTGGTCGGAATGACGTGGATCGTACGGTTGGTGACGAGCGCCTTCGCCTGTTCCGCCGCAAGGATGATGTTTTTGTTGTTCGGGAACACGAAAACGTGTTCCGCGTTGATCTTCTGCACGGCGGCGGCGATGTCGTTCGCGCTGGGGTTCATCGTCTGCCCGCCCTCGATCACGCCGTCTACGAGAAGGTCTTTGAAAATGGCGGCAATGCCGTCGCCCGCGCAGACCGCGAGCATACCCATCTCTTTCTTTTCCGCCTCGCGCTTGGCGCGCAGGGCGCGGTTCTGTTCGAGCATGTTCTCGATCTTCACGCGGTCGAGTTCCCCGAGTTCCACCGCATATTGCAGCGCCTGGCCCGGATTATTCGTGTGCACGTGCACTTTTACAAGTTCAAGATCGCCGATGCAGATAACAGAATCGCCGATCGCCATCAGCTTTTCTTTGAGTTTGTCGATATCCGCTAGCGTCGTCTGTTTTTTCAGGTTGATCACGAAAAACTCGGTGCAATAGGCAAATTCGATCTCTCCGAGATCGAGGTTGATGATGTCGGAATTGTCGCCGAATACGTCTTCGTCTGTTTTGGCAGACGCGTCGAGCACGGCGTCTTCGGCGACTTCTTCGCCGCTTGCGACAGACAAAAAGCCCCTGTATACGCACAAAAGCCCCATGCCGCCCGAATCGACAACGCCCGCTTTTTTCAGAACGGGCAAAAGTTCAGGCGTCTTCGCGAGGGCTTCTTCGCCCTTGGCGATGACGTCGGTCAGAAAAACTTTGAAATCTCTGTATTTGGGCGCCGCGGATTTTGCAAATTCGCTCATCATGCGCGCCACGGTAAGCATTGTGCCCTCTTTGGGCTTGGATACGGCGGAATAGGCGACCTTCGTGCCGTTTTCCATCGCCCTGGCAAAAGCTTTTATGGTGATCTCTTCGTAATTTTTGATCTCCGAACACATGCCTCGGAAAAGCTGGGACAAAATAACGCCCGAATTTCCTCTGGCTCCTTTCAGCGCGCCCTTCGAAACGGCATCGCAAAGTTCGGACAGGCGGTTGGAAGAACACATGCCGAGTTCTTTTACCGCGGATTGTATGGTAAGGGACATATTCGTGCCCGTGTCTCCGTCGGGAACGGGGAACACGTTCAGAGAGTCCACCTTTGTTCTGTTTATTTCAAGCACCTTGGCGCCCGAAATGATCATCTTTCGGAATTCGGTGCCGCTGACCGTTTTTGGCATGAAAAAAAATCACTCCTTTCTGAAGGGGGTCACAGTTTGACCCCGATGATATTGACGTTGACCGTGTCAACGATCATACCCGTAAATTTCTCGACTCTGTATTTCACGCTCTCTTTAAGCGACTCGGCGACCGCATTGATAGAGACGCCGAATTTGATGATGACATATACGTCGATATAGATGCGGTCCCCGACGGTGGTGACTTTCACGCCCCGGCCCTGCGGGCTCTTGTTGAAAAGTTCGGAAAGGCTGTCCGTAAAACGGCGCGAAACGGTTTCGACGATGCCGTAACATTCCATCGCCGCCTGAGACGCGACCTTTGCGATCGCAAGGTCGGAAATCGTGATCTTTCCGTAGGCATTACTCGTATTTACTGACATAAAAGTTCACTCCCGTATCACACATATTTTATACTATTTTCTCTTCTTTTGCAAGAGAAATACGAATTGCGCGGACAATATTTTTTTAATTTCGCAATTTTTTGCCCGAATACGCGCAAAAACGATTGATTTTTTTTTCATCTTTTGCTATATTATTACTGCTCGCTTGAGCGGGGCGCTTTTTTTGTGCGCTCATTTTTAAACGATTACATCCGTGGAGGTGCCATATGTCGAGAGTTTGCAGCGTATGCAATAAAGGTCAGAATTCCGGCAACAACGTGAGCCACAGCAACCGCAAGACGAGAAGAACGTTCAAAGCCAACGTGCAGAAAGTTAAGATCGTAAAAGACGGAAAAGTGGAATCCGCGTATGTGTGCGCGCGTTGTCTGAAAAGCGACAAAGTAGAACGCGCTTAAATTTTATTGCAAAACGGCGCTCCGAACCATGTTCGGGGCGCTTATTTTTGACTCTTTTTTTCCGCGCCGCCCTCGCTGCCGGCGCGGCCGCCTTTACGGCATCAGAGAGCAAACGCCAATCCCGCCGCCAGCGCCGCCTGCCACAAAAGCCCGACAATGCCGATAAACCAAAAATACCAATGTCGCGTTTTATGACGGAAAACGAGCATGCCCGCGAGCGCGCCGACCGCGCCGCCGAAAAACGAAAGCAGCAGCAGGACTTTTTCGGGAATGCGCCACATTCCTCTCTTTGCCTTGAACTTGTCCGCACCGTACACGATGAACGCCGCAACGCTCGCCGCAGCGTAAAATACGAGAATGCCGATGAGAAGAGCCTTCATAACCATCCCTCTTGGTTTGTTTTTCCGATCCCGCGCAATCACGCCGCCTCAATTCTTTGCCCGATCCCGCGCGGCCTTTCAAATCACGCCTTTATTATACTCTCTCGGCGCCGTAAAGTCAACAAAAGCGACAATACGCAAACGCCCGCCCGAACGGTGTTCGGGCGGGCGGAATTTTTATTCGGGAATGACGGCGGAGAGCGCCTCTTTCCATTCGCGAAACCCGTTCATGCCGCACGATTTGAGGCGGGCGTTTTCCAGAACGGAATACGCGGGGCGCACGGCCGGCGCGGGAAATTCCGCCGCAGCGCAAGGGACGACTTCGGTCCCGGGGCAGAAAAGCCGCACGATCTCGCGAGCGAATTCGTAGCGGGAACACGACCCTTCGCAAGTCGCATGAAAAACGCCGCGCAGATCTTCCGCCGCGAGCCGCAACATGTGCCATGCGACGTCTTCCGCAAACGTCGGCGTCCCGAACTGATCGGACGCCGCCCGCACGACCCCGCGCGAAGACGCGATGCGGCGCACGGTGTCGATAAAGCTGCCGCCCGTTCTGCCGTACAACCACGCGGTGCGGAGAATCACAGCCCCCGGAAGGGCCGCCAAAACAAGCTTTTCCCCCTCCAATTTCGATCTGCCGTAAACATTGAGCGGGGCACAGCCGTCTTCCTCCGTATACGGCAAACGTTTTTTTCCGTCAAACACATAATCGGTGGAGACATGCACGAGTTTCCCTCCGCGCTCCGCCATGGCCGCCGCCAGGTTTTCCGCCCCGTGCGCGTTGACGGCAAAGGCACGGGCGGGATCCGACTCCGCACCGTCCACGTCGGTATACGCCGCGCAGTTGAAAACGATCCCGATTTTATTCCCTCTGCAAAAGGAGAAAACTGCTTCCCGATCGGCAATATCCAGTTGCGCCGACGAGGGAGCAAACACATTGTCTTGTCCGGAAACGAAGGGAGACCCGCCGAAAGGCGTTTTTCCGCTCTCCAAAAACCGCGCAAGTTGGGCGCCCAGCCTGCCGCGGGCGCCCGCTATGAGGATTTTCATGCTTTTTTCTCCTCTCCCGCAGGCGGCCCGCCCGCAGGAGCGCCGACCGGCTCGCTTTCCAACTCATAATCGGGCGGCCGTTGCAAACCGAACAAAGCGCGCGTGACACAGCACACGACGATCATCGCGATAAATCGCGCCCAGGAGAATTCGAACTGATAGTCGTTCACGATGAGGGTAAATCCCTCGATCCTGCCGCCCGCTTCACCCGCAAGATCGATGCTGACATAGCTCACGCTGCCGTCGATGTAGCTGTTCTTCGCGCCGCTGACAAGGCTGACCGTCTTATCCTCGCGGCTGGAATCGAAAAACGCCGTGACGGAAACGACCCCGTCCGATTCGAACAGAGCGCGCGCCGTATTCAGCTCGAATCCCAGTCCCATGAGCTCGAAGCTCCCCTCTTCGGCCGTGAGCACAACGGCTCCGTCCTCGACGGTACAGCCCTTCAGTGTATCGGGATTGATCGATTCCGCCGTGAACAGGCGCGTCTCGTCGGCGCGCCAGCCAAGCGCCACCGTGACGGGTTTAAAGTTGAAAGCGCACACTTCCAGCACCGCCGCGATCGCGGCGACGACAAATACGAAGACGACGCGCTTTATGATCTTTTTCTTTTTCATGAATGCGCCTTACTTTTTTACATATTCGAGGTACGCCTTCGTCACCTCGTCGGGAGAACCGTCCATGCGGATCTTCCCTTTGTCCAACCAGATACAGCGGTTGCATATGTCGCGCGCCGTATTCATGTTGTGCGTGACCATGACCAGGATCTTGGCGACGTTGACGAGCTCTTTCATGCGACGGGTCGCTTTTCCGATAAAGCCCGCATCGCCCGCGGCGAACACCTCATCCAAAAGCAGAATGTCCGGCATGATCGCCGTGGATGTGGAAAATGCCAGGCGCACGTACATGCCCGAAGAATAATATTTGACGGGCATGTTCAGAAATTCTCCGAGTTCGGAAAAATCGGCGATCTCGCGCATCTTCGCCTTGATCTCTTTGGGCTTTAATCCGAGCATCAGGCCGCGCAGATACATGTTGTCCCAGCCGGTCTGTTCCTGTTCGAACCCCATAGACAGCTCGAACATGTTCGAAATGCGTCCTTCCACCGTCAGTTTGCCGCCCGAAGGCTTATAAACGCCCGCTATGACCTTCAAAAAAGTGCTCTTGCCCGCGCCGTTGTGTCCGACGACGGCGACCCGTTCCCCCTCGCGGATCGTGAGGTTGATATGGTCAAGCGCGTGAACGGTCGCGTCTTCATAGCGATTGAATTGATTGCTCCCGGGCACGATGATGTCTTTCAGCCGGCGTTCGTGCCACACTTTGAAGACGAGATCGGTGTCTTCCATCTTGATGATGCTCATTGCCACCTCACAACTTGAACGCGATCTTCCAGCGCGCGGCGTTGACCAGGACTACGCCGAGCGCAAACACGACGAGCGTAATGCCGACCGCGACCAGATAGGTATCCGCAGACGGAATGCCGCCGAGCAGTGGCTGTTTCACGACGTCGAGAATGTAATAGAAGGGATTCAGCCGATATACGAGGGCAAAGCGCTCGCCGAGCTGCGACGGCTGATAGATGATCGGCGTGAGATAAAAGAACGCTTGCATGACGAGCGTCTGGAAAGGCTGATAGTCGCGCACGAACAGGTTCGCGACGGCCGCGATCTGCGCCAGCCCCCAGGAAAAAACGAAGATGATGAGAAGCCCCGGCACGATCATGAGCATCTCCGGTCCGAAATTCTGCGGCTGCAACACGAGGTAAACGACGTAAAACGCCATGATGCTGTACAGAAGATTGATGAAATCCACGCAGACTTTGCGCAGAGGGAAAACCTGCGGATGCACGCGCAGCTGTTTGAGATACCCCTCCGCCTGGATAAACGCGTTCGTGCTCGATTCGGCGGAAGAGCGGATAAACGTCCAAGGATTCAGTCCCGCGAACAGCATGGGGATCCAGATCTTGACGTCGCGGTGGAACAAAATGGCGTACACCGATCCGATAATGACCGAAAGGGCGAGCGGCGTGATGATGGACCACAGCACGCCGAGAAGAGAGCGGCGGTATTTCGAGCGCAGATCGCGCCCGACGAAACTGAACAGAATATAGCGATTTTCCCACAACCCTTTGAAATAACCGCTTTGCTTTGTCATGTTTACTCCTTTTCTTTGCCCGGCGAACGAGACGGGCGGGCACGGTATGCGCCCAATGCAAACAAAAACCTGAACGCGAGCGTTTCCGCCCCGCTCTGCCTGTACGCTTTGCCGCGGAAGGCATATTTTACACGCCGACAGAACCCCGAAGCGCCGAGAAAGCGCTCCGCCTCCCGCAGATACTCTTCTTTCAGCCGATCCCTGAACCGCGTGCAGAATGCCTGCAATTGCAGCGTCATCGCGCGGCCGCGCCCCGCGCGGAGATAGCCGAGTTTTTTCGCTGCGCCCTTTCCTCCGCCGGATGCCCCCACCGCGTTTTTTCCGTGCTGGCGGTACAGCACCTGCGGAACGTCATCGTACAGAACTTTTCCGAACGCGGTTGCCGCGAGCAGGATCCAATGGTCGTAACTTAAAATCCCCTCGGAAAAGGTGCCCTTTATGAGTCTGAGGAGGGGCGCATTGAATACCATCGTATGCCCCGAACACACGTTCTGGATCATCGCGTTGTAAAAATCGACCCCGCGTTTGGGATACGGAAGGACGCGGCTTTCGGAAAGATCTTCGCTTGCAAGGCACAAAACGCCCGAATAGAGAAGGGGGCCGCCCTCCTCCCTGCCGAAAAACTCCGCCGCCCGCACGAACTTTCCGGGCAGCCACACGTCGTCCTGATCGCACAGGGCATAGTAATCGAAGTCCTCTTCCGCCCCGTCGATCAGCGAAAAAAAGCTCGCGTTATAGCCGATATTTTCGCCGAACAGCACCTCGAACCCGCACCGCTTTGCATACTCCGACAAAATGGCGCGCGTGCCGTCGCCCGACCCGTCGTCGCGGATGCGGACGGTGTAAGAGAAGCCGCCGCCGAGCGCGAGCAGGCTGTCCAGCTGTTCGCGGAGATATTTTTCTCCGTTGTACGCGGAGAGCAGAATAAGAACGCGTTTCTTATCGTTTTGAACCATAAAACTCTTTATTATACGCCCGATAGCTCCCGTCGAGGATGCCCTTCCACCATTCTTCGTGCGAAAGATACCACGCGACGGTCCTCTGCAGTCCCTCTTCGAAAGGGACTTTCGGCGCCCATCCGAGCGATTCCGCGAAGGACGGATCGATTGCATACCGCAGGTCGTGCCCCGGCCTGTCCGCGACGAACGTATATTCCCCTTTCCCGACAGCGGAAATGAGGGCGCGGACCACCTCTAAATTCGAGCGTTCGCACCGCCCGCCGACGTTGTAGACCCTGCCCGGCTCGCCCTTTTGCAGGATCAGGCGGATCGCCGCACAGTGATCTTCCGCGAACAGCCAGTCCCTGACGTTCTCCCCCGTGCCGTACACGGGCACAGGCTCGCCGCGAAGGATATGCGTGAGCGCGAGCGGGATGAGCTTTTCGGGAAACTGAAACGGCCCGTAATTGTTGGAACAGCGCGACAGCGTGACGGGCAGACCGTACGTGCGGGAATATGCGAGCGCGAGAAGGTCTGCCGACGCTTTGGACGCCGAATAGGGAGAAGAGGGGCGCAGCGGACTGTCTTCCGTGAACGCGTCGCCCTTTCCGCCGAGCGGGAGATCGCCGTACACCTCGTCCGTCGAGACCTGATGAAAGCGGACGTTCCCGTACTTTCTGCATGCATCCAGAAGAACGCCGACGCCCGAAACGTTCGTCTTTAAAAAGACGGACGGGTGCGCGATCGATCTGTCCACATGACTTTCCGCAGCAAAATTGATCACGGCGTCGGGCGACTCTTTCCGAAACACCTCTTCGACGTCCTTTTTGCAGGCGATGTCGCCCCGATAAAAACGGAAGCGCGGATCTTTCAGCGCCCCCGAAAGGGTATGCATATTGCCCGCATAGGTAAGTTTATCCATGCAGACGATCTCGTCCGCACGATTTTCGCGCAGGGCGCAGGCGATAAAATTGCCGCCGATAAAGCCCGCGCCTCCCGTCACGAGTATCTTCATGGCGCCTCCTGAAAATAAACGGCGCTCCCGTCGAAAAAGGGCGCCGCCGCGTCTTTTTCCGAGATCACCCTGACCTTGACCGGCCAGCGTATGCCGAGAACGGGATCGTCCCAGCGGATGCTCCCCTCGCTCCCGGGCGCATAAAAATTGTCCGTTTTATACAAAAATTCGACGTTGTCCGTCAAAGTGAGAAACCCGTGCGCAAGCCCGCGCGGAAGGAGCAATTGCAGGCGGTTTTCCGCCGAAAGCTCCGCCGAGATCCATTTCAGATAGGAAGGAGAGTTTTTCCGCAGGTCGACGGCAACGTCGAATACGGCGCCTCGGACGCACCGCACGAGTTTCGCCTGCGCAGCCGCGCCCCGCTGGAAATGAAGCCCGCGCAGCGTGCCCTTTTCCGCGGAAAAGGAATGATTGTCCTGCACAAAATCGTAAAAGAGCCCCGACCTTTCCGCTTCGGCCCTGTTCCAGCTCTCGTAAAACCAGCCGCGCGCGTCGCCGAACACTTTGGGTTTTACGAGGAACGCTCCCTCTATTTCCGTACGGATGAATTTCATTTTCTACGCCTCAATAGATGATCCTGCCCTGCAACACGCGCAGAAGGTGCCTGCCGTATTCCGAATTGCCGCACGCCTCCGCCGCGGCGGCAAGCGCCTCTTTGCCGATCCACCCGTTTTTATAGGCGATCTCTTCGGGCGCGGAAATGACGATCCCCTGCCGTTCCTGCACGGCGCGGACAAATCCCGCCGCCTCGTACAGGCTTTCGACCGTGCCCGCGTCCATCCACGCATAACCGCGGCCCATGACCTCCACGCGCAGATCGCCCGCCGCAAGATAAGCGAGGTTGAGATCGGTGATCTCGTATTCCCCGCGGGCAGAGGGCAGCAGCCCCTTTGCAAACTCCGACGCCCGCCCGTCATAAAAATACAGTCCCGTCACCGCGTAATCGGATTTGGGAGACGCGGGCTTTTCCTCGATGGACAGGGCGCGGCCGTCTTTGCCGAACTCCACCACGCCGAACCGCTGCGGATCGCGCACGCCGTAGGCAAATACCGTCGCTTTCCCCCGTTCCGCTTCTGCGGCCGCCTTTTTCAGGAGCCGTTTCAGCCCGCTGCCGTAAAAGATATTGTCGCCGAGGATCATCGCCGCAGGCTCGCCGCCGAGGAATTCTTCCCCGATCGTGAACGCCTGCGCGAGCCCCTCCGGCTTCTCCTGCACGGCATACGAAAGGGACAGTCCCAGCCGCTCCCCGCCGCCCAAAAGGCTGCGGAAACTGCCGATGTCCTGCGGAGACGATATGATGAGGATCTCCCGTATCCCCGCCAGCATCAGGACGGACAGCGGATAATAGATCATCGGTTTGTCGTACACGGGCAGAAGCTGTTTGGACGTGACGATTGTCAGCGGAGCCAAACGCGTTCCCGCGCCCCCCGCAAGGACGATCCCTTTCATCCGCTACCTCCTTCGGCCACTGCCGCACACTTTTTATAATTTTAACATAACATACATGCAAAGTCAATCTTTTGCGCGGATTACTTGCTCTGCATGGAATTTTATAACAAATATCTGCATATTCTTTAAATTTTCTTCAGTTTTTGACAAAATTACCACTAATAAATATAAAAAATTGCATTAAAAAAGTTGTCATACGATTTTTTAAGTGTTATAATAAAGACAAGAAAAGATAAACAGGCTTTCGGTAAAGCATCCGGACCGCACACGGCAAGGGCCGCGACGAGTTCGGAAGATCGGTATGGGTCCCTCCGGACAGTGGAGAAAATTATGAACAGAACATACATCCGTTTGAAATATACGGTAGACTTTTTTATCGCGCTCGTCGCGCTGATCGCGGCAAGCCCCATCTTCATCGCCGTCGCCATCGCGATCAAGGCGGAAGACGGCGGACAGGTGATCTTCAAACAGCTGCGCACCGGCAAACAGGGCAAAAAATTCTACTGTTACAAATTCCGTTCGATGAAGAGTACGGACGTCTCTTTCGACAAAGAGCATCCCGTCATCTCCAAGAGGAACGAAAACGTGACCAAAGTCGGAAAGTTCATCCGCAAATTCAAGATCGACGAACTTCCGCAACTTCTGAACATCATCAAGGGCGACATGTGTTTCATCGCGCCCCGCCCCCTGCTCCCCGTATACGATTCCGATTACGCGGACTGGGAACTGATCAAATTCGAAATGCGCCCCGGCCTTACGGGCCTCGGACAGGTGAGCGGCAACGGCTACCTTTCCATCCCCGACCGGAAATATTACGACGCCTACTATGTGATGCACGCATCGCTTTGGCTGGACATCAAAATCTTTTTCAAGACGGTCTTCCTCGTGTTTGCGGGGGAAAAGCGCTTCCTGCGCCCCGTGACCGAACAGCAGTACGCGATGCTCAAACGCGAAATCAAGATCCACTACTCTTCCAACGCGATCATCTGCGCGGAGCTGAAGCTGCGCGCGGCGAAATGAGTGATTTTTATGAACGACCGGATCAGAATACTGCAGATTATAGGCAACGCTCGCCTCGGCGGCGTTGCCTCTTGTTTACTCAACTACCTGGCCGCGGCCGACAGGTCTGAATTTTGTTTTGACTTTGCGACATACGGCGAAAGCCCGTTCGACGGTGCCGCAAGAACGCTCGAACCGGAAACGCGCATCCACGCGATCCCGCGGCTGGACAGGCACCCCGTTGCGGCGATGCGCGCGATCAAAAAGATCTGCCTAGAGAACGATTACGCCGCCGTGCATTCGCACATGACCACCCTGTCCGCGCTCGCCCTGCCGCCCGCGGCGTCGGCGGGGGTGCCGCTGCGCATCTGCCACGCGCACAGCGCGTTCGACAAGAACTCCGACCACTACACGGTGAAAAAGCTGCTGCGTCCCTTTGCCGCCGCCAAAGCCAACAAGCTGATGGCGTGCAGCCGCCACGCCGCCGAAAACCTGTTCGGAAAGCGCGCAGACGAGGCGTACATCCTGCCCGACGCGATCGACCTGTCCCGCTTTGACTGCACGGATGAAGGCCGCGACGCCGCACGGCAGGCGCTCGGCATAAACGGGCGTCTCATCCTCTTTGTCGGGCGGTTCGCCTATCAGAAAAACCTGCCTTTTCTTCTCAAAGCCTTCCGCGAAGGGCTGAAAACGAAGGATATGACCCTCGCCCTCGTCGGAGACGGCGCGGAAAAAGAAGCGCTGAAAACCCTCGCCGTTTCGCTGGGGATCGAAAACAGGGTGCGCTTTGTACCGCCGTGCGATCCCGCGCCGTGGTACAAGGCCGCAGACGTCTTTTGCCTGCCTTCCCGCTACGAAGGGCTGGGGATGGTCGCGATCGAGGCGCAGGCGGCGGGAACCCCCTGCATCCTCTCGGACAAAGTGCCCGAAGAGGCGGACGTGAGCGGCGGATGCACCTTTTTGCCCGCCGAAACCGAGCGCGACGCCGCGCTTTGGGGCGCGGAAATGGCGAAAGACGCGCCGCGCATACGGGACGCGCGCCAGAAAGCGGCGGACGCGGGCTACGACATCGGACGAGAAGCGCACAATTTGACCGACTTTTATCGGACGGCGCTCAAAGAACTGCATATTTTATAAAGAACTTATAAAAACGGCTTTCCCGCCCGATTGCGGAAAAGCCGTTTTTTAATTTCATGTCTGATCTCCGTTTTCTTTTTCCTGCGGCGAAGGGGCGCTTTGCTCCTCTTCACCTTGCTCCGCTTCTTCCTGCTCCGTTCCCCGGCTCTGCACGGACGACTGCTCCCTTTCCGTAAACAGCAGAAATACGGAATAGACGAGCGCATGGAAGACGTGGAACATGTGATTATCCAAAAGAGCGAGGCCAAGGATCAGGCAGAGGACGCTGATATAAAAGAGCCTGTCAAACGTGAATCCCCTGCGGCACGCCGCAAGGGCGACCTGTACGAAATGGAAGACGAGCGCCGCAAACCCGACGATGCCGCAGCTTGCGATCAGTTGGATAAAGATGTTGTGATACAGGTCGGGGAAAACCCAGTTCGCGACCTCGTACGACCAATCGGGCGCGATCGGTTCGTAAAACCCCACGCCGAAGATCGGCGCACGGAGAAAATTGCGGATGCCGTTTTCCCAGATGAAAAAGCGGCCCGAATCGCTGAACCCGCGCTCGAAAAAGACGGCGAACAGATCGCGAAGTTTCTCCCAAAAAACCGCGGCAACGGCCGCCGCGATGAGGACACAGGCGCAGTTGACGAGGCGCGCAAACGTGCGCACGGGCGAGCGTTTAACGCTCAGATAGACGGCGACGGCTACGAGCGCGACCGCCCCGACGAGCGCGGCCGAACGGCTGAGCGTGAGAAGGACGCACCCGTAAAGGAAAAACCCGAGGATGTAAAATGCCCAGCCGTGCCGGCATTTATAACTCAAATAGAAGGGCGCGGGCAAAAATGCCGCAAGATATCCGCCGATGTTGTTGCTCATCCCCCACCCCGCGATCAGGAGATCTTTATTGATGGAACCGTCCTCGATCACCCCGTCAAACAGCAGGATCTTGAAAAGCTGCAGGCAGATGACCGCCGACGCGAGCACGAGGAGATAAGCCATGTATTTACCCTGCCCTTCACGCCGTTTCAGAGTATTGAAAAAGAAAATGTACATGGCGAAGAAGGAGAGCGCGAACAGGACGCCCAAAAAGAGGTCGGCGGCGGTGTATCCCGAAAAAAAGGCTCCGTTCAACAAAAAAGCGGCGGTCAGCGCCGCGATGCTCCACTTGTACGCGCTCTTGCCGCGGAAAAAATTGTTCCCGCCCCGCCACACGATCATGCGGTAGACGAAAGCCGAAACGCCGATGACGCCGAGCACGGACAGAGCGATCAGAACGGGCATGGAGTTGAGGTATTCCGAATTATACGGCGGCTGAGGGGTATGCCGCCAGCTCATGCCGAACATGACCAGAACGAGCGGCACCAAGATCGACCGGGTATCTTCGGCGAACAGGCACGCAAAGACGATGACAGCCGCCGTCAGATAAAAAAAGGCGATCTCCAATCCCGTGAGGGAAGAGATCAAAGCGAGCGCGGCATAGACGGGAGGATAATAATACCCGTCCAGAAAGCGCAATATCTTCTGCATCACAGTCCGCTGCGCGAACGCCGCCGACCTCTCTTTCAGTGCCGTCATGACCGCCCCCGACCGCAAACATGCGGTTTTTTTTAATTATACAACTTTTACCCCGATTCGGCAACCCTTTGGCGGTTCAGGCATCGTATTTTGCCATCATTTTGAGAAGAGCCGCCAGAATATCGTTGAGCGCACGGCACTCGGAAACGCCGAGCGCGCCCTTGTCCTTATAAATGCGCAAAAGTTCGCACATTTTATCCGACTCCAGCCTGTCGCCCGCGCCGAGCGGCAAGGTGCGCAGGCGCTCCGCGACGGACAGCGCGTAATCGATGCGCACGTCGTCCCTCGGGCGGGGCGGAGCGTCCTCCCCGTCCGTAAAGCAGTCCACTTTTCTCGGCGCGGGCGCAAGCGGCGGCGCCGAAAATTCCTCTTCCTCATCCAATGCGGGCAGCGGCGGCCGCTTTTTCTTTTTCGGCTTTTCGGTCCGCGGGCGGAAGAGACACAGCCCGCCGTACAGCGCGAGATCCAGCGCCGCCTGCGCGAGCGCGGCGGCGACAAACAGGAACAGCGGCTCTGCCCCTCCGAATACGGAAAAGGCGGAAAAAAGGAGCATGCAGGCGCCCGACAGGCACAAAAACCAGGCCTTAGAACGGGCGCGCAAACCCTTTGCCGCCGCCAAAACGATGGCCGCACACAAAAACGCCGCAAACGGCGCGGCAAAAAGAGTAACCGACACAGCTTCGCGGACGCATGCGGGCAGCCCGCCGCATGCGTCCGCGAGGCGCAGAAGAAATTTTGCCATAACAAAACCCCGCAAACGTACTGCCTTGATTATACCCCGCACGGGTGCGCGGTTTGCGGAAACTTTTGTCAGATCTTATCCGATTGTGCCGAAACCTGCGGCAGTTCGACGACTTCGCCCCGCAGGATATTGACGAGCACGGTGCGGACTTCGGATATGCCGGGCGCCCGCCGCGCCGCCGCCGCATAGATCTTCAGCTGGGGCGCATAGTGTGCGGCGAGCCTGTCCGCAGAGAGAGAGGAATATTTATAATCGACGATCACGCACCGTTCCCCTTTTACCGCCATCAGGTCGATGACGCCCTGCACGAGCACACAGTCTTCCGACGGCGTCCCGTACAGCTCGGAAGCGGGCACGTTCAGAAGAAATTCGCGTTCCCTGTACAGCGTATATCCCCGCAGGGAAGAAAACACGGGCAACGCCAGAATGGCGCGCAATTTGTCTTCGTTCAGAAGGGCCGCAGAAGCGGGATCCTCTTCGGAAAGCTCCCGCAAAACGCGCGCGATCTCCGCATCTTTCGGCGCGAAAAAGTCCGCACGCTCCAAAAACGCGTGATACGCGGTGCCCGTGGCGGCGTCGGCGGAGGGGAGTTTTTCCTCTTCCACGAGGGGCGGCTCCGCGTAAAAGGTCTCGCCTCGCTCCCGCAAAACGGCGCTGGCGGAAGTCTTGACAGGCAAATCCAGGCTCCCTTCAAAGGGATAGGGTGCGCGGTAACGCCTGAGAACCTCGCGCTTTGCCTCCCCGTCGGGGGCGCCCAGAGTGAACACCCGCTCGGAAAAGGCGGGCAGCTCCCGCTCCTCGCTCTCTGAAAAATATCCGTCCAGCGAGGCAAAATCAATAAAGTCGGCAAAGCATGACGCCTCGGGCACGCGGAAGAGGTCGAATTCTTTTTTGTCGGCAAACATCAGGTGCAGGCTGTACTCGGCGCGCGTCGCCGCAACGTACAGCAGGCGCATTTCGTCTTCGGCGCGTTTTTTGGTGAGGCGCACCCGCACGACGCGGCGCAAAAGAGTATCTTTCTGTCGGAAAGATTCAAAGTCGTACGCCCACGGCGCAACCCCCCACTCCTCGTCGAAGAGGAGATCCCCCTTCATGTCTTCGCCCGAAAAACGGTCGTTCATGCCCGCGACGACGACGACGGGAAATTCCAGTCCCTTAGAGGCGTGCATAGTCATGACTTTGACGGCGTTTTCGCCGCCGCTTTCGGAATATCCGACCCTGTACCCGCCCGTTTTCAATTTTTCCAAAAACTCGGAAACGCTCAGTTCCCCCGCCTCGGCGATGAGCCGCATGACGCGCGCCAGCCGCTCCGCTCCGCAGCTTTGCGAGAGCAATGCGACCTGCAGGTCGGTCTCGGACAGGATCTGCGCCATGATCTCGGCGGCGCTCCTGACCCCCGAAAGGAGGCGGAACCTGTCCGCAAGCGCGAAGAACTTTTTCAGCTTTTCCGCAAGCGCGTCGCCCCCGCGGCGCGCGTATTCCGAACACGCCGCAGAGAAAGAAGCGTCCGCCTTGGACGACGCCCTGATCTTCGCAAGTTCCGCGTCCGTCACCCCGCCGACCGCGCTTTTCAGCGCGGCGGCGAGAGGGATGTCCTGCTCGGCATTGTCGATGTATTTGAGGATCTCGATCATCGTTTTGACTTCGGCGTAGTCGCAGATATTGTACTCGGCGGAAGACGCGACGGGCACGCCGCGCTTTACCAGTTCCGCGATGATGCGCTCGGCTTTCGCCGTTTTGCCGCGCGTGAGAACGGCGATGTCCTTGAAATCGATCTTGACCTCATTGCCCGAAGAGGGGTCGTACCGCGCCAAAGACAGCTCTTCGGCGATGACGGAAGCGATGCGCGCCCCTTCGGCGCTCTCCTCCCTGCCCGCGTCGTCGAGGTGATCGGCGACCGAATAGACGTCCGCCTCTTCCTTTTCCGCCTTTTCCGCTTTGGGAACGAGGTCGAAACGCACCCGTCCCGCCCCTTTCGGATAGACGCCGCCGTCCTGCATGAGGGAACTTCCCGCATAATCGATAGAACAGGTCTCGCGGGTCATGCACGCGGAGAAGATTTTATTGACCGCATCGAGGACGGCGCCGCCGCTGCGGAAATTGCCGTTGAGTTCGAGCGCGCGCCCTTGTGCTTTCAACTCGTCGTATTTGCGCGTGAAAAACGCCGCGCTGCATCCGCGGAAACCGTAAATGGACTGCTTGGCGTCGCCGACCATGAACACGTTTTCGCCCGAAACGAGGGACAAGATCTCTTCCTGCACGGGATTGACGTCCTGATACTCGTCCACGAACACGTGCGTGTATTTTCCGCGCACCTCGCCTTGCACTTCGCCGAGGCGCAAAAGGGCCAGACACTTGTGTTCGAGATCCGAAAAGTCGAGAACGCCCGCGCGTTTTTTGAGCTTTTCATACTCTTTGTCGAACGCGAGAAGGACGCGGGAAAATGCCGAGGCGACTTCCCCCGCGGAAAAAAACGCCTCTTTCGCGCCCGCTTCCGGCTCCCCTTCCAACGCGCCGCGTATGCCTTCCACAAGCTCTTTCATCGCCGCCATCCGCCCGTCCAGCGCGAGGGCATCCGCCCTCCCCGCGTTTTTCAGCTTTGTGTTGACGGGCTTGGGAGGAAGGGCGGCATTCGCAGCCTCCGCCGCGGCGAATAGATTTTCCGCATGCAGGACGGCGCGCGCAAAATCGGCGCGCGCGGTGCAGAAATCGACGTGCTTTTGCGTCATCAGCCCTTCCCGCACGAAATCTTCCGTCTCAGCCAGGGCGCGCTCCGCCTCGGCAAGGAGTTTTTCCGCACGCTGCCCGACGGGCGCAAACGCCTCTTCCGCCAGACGCGAAAACCCTTCTTCGGTATACAGCGAAGGGATACCCTCTAAAAATGTTTCGTAATCGGCGCGGGAAGAGACCTTTTCGTACCCTTCCGACAGCAAATTTTGCAGGCGCGAAAATCCGCGGCTGCCCGCATACGCGCGGCAAAGGAGGGCGAAATCGGCATTTCCCTCGGAAATCAGCCGCTCCGTAAGCCCGTCCAGCGCGCGCTTTTTGAGTTTGCCCGTTTCCGCCTCTTCCGCGATGCGGAAACTGCCGTCCGCGCCGATGCGGTAAAAATGGCGGCGTATGACGTTGGCGCAAAAGGAATGCAGCGTGCAGATGTCGGACGTGTTCACCTCGAAGAGCTGTTCTTTGAGGCGGCGGCGCTTCGCCCCGTCCGCTTCTTCGCCGATGCGGACGGCGAGCGCCTTTTTCAGCCGTTCCTTCATTTCCGCCGCGGCGAGGTTGGTAAACGTGACCGCGAGGACGGACGGCACTTCCGCCCTGCCGCTCAGGATGAGGGCGATGATCTTTTCGATCATGACGAACGTCTTGCCGCTGCCCGCCGACGCGGAGACGAGAATCTCACCTTCGGCATCGATCGCCGCCCGCTGTTCGGGCGTGGGCGTTCTTCCGCTCATTTGCCTTTCCTCCTCTTTACGATGTTCACGATGTCCGCGCTGTCGGTCGCGCCCGCCTCGCGCGGTGCGCCGTCAAACCCGCACAGCCCGCCGTACGGGCAGTAGTCGCATGCGCCCGCGTACGGAGAGGGCGCGATACAGCCCGCGCGCGTCTCCTTGACGAAATTGCGCGCAACCAGGACGGAATATTCCATAAAGTCCTCAAAATCTTCCTCCGTCATCGACTTTTTGCTCTTTTTGCCGAAATAGGCGTCGATATAGCGGCTCTTCGCGCCCTGCTCGATCCCCTTTTCGCTCATGGCGACGACCCTGTCTTCCCCGACCGTATACCCCTGCATGCGGAACGGGCTGTCTTTATCTTCGCCGCTGAACGAAACGCGCGCGGGGAAATAATACGCGCCCGCCATCTTCCTGCCGCGGGACACGGCGTACAGATACAGTTCGAGCTGCAATTTTCTGCCCGTATAATAGCTCTTCGCGCTCACTTCGAAGGCGCCCGTCTTGTAGTCGACGACGCGCATGTACTCCCCGCAGGCGTCGATGCGGTCGATCTTGCCCGCAAGGCGGACAGGCTTTTCGCCCCCTTCCAGGATCACGCTCGCAAACGGAGAATCGGGATAGCCGAACGTCTTTTCGGCGCCGAATACGGAAAAATCCGAATTTTTTAATTGCCTGTACACGTTCAGGCCGACGATGATCGTTTCATTGACCAGAGAGCCCGCCGAATATCCGCCTGCGCGGGTGTCTTTCAGGTACACGTACGGCGGCTCGGACAGCAGTTTTTCCGCTCTCGTATGCAGAAATGCAACGCACTCCTCTTCAGAACCGATCGAACCGATCCCGTCCGCGAGGGCGTGCAGAACGTCGTGCAGATAGTTGCCCGTATCCAACGGGCGCACGCTCTGCTCTTCGCGCTCTTTCAGGAGCAGCCCCCTCTCGGCAAAGTTGCGGTACGGACAATTGAAATACCCCTCCGCGAGCGTGGGCGCCACGGTGCGCTTGCCCTTGAAGATGACGTCCGCCGCCTCGGGCACGAACCTGGGCGGGCGCTCCGCAAACAGCGGAGAACGCACGTCTTCCCCCTTTTCTTCGAGCGCGGCAAAAAGCCCCGAATGGGCGGAAAAATCGCTCCGCCCGCGGCGGTACTCGTCCGCGCGGGTCAGAAGTTCGCGAAGAGCGGGGATTTTTTCGCTTGCAACGCATGCGAGATAACGGGTAAACGCCGCGCCGTCGGTGCGCTCCGAACGCTCGAGCGCGCCGCGGCTGAGAACGCCGAGCGGCCTGCCCCCGAGGGAAAAAGCCGTGCGGATAAAATCGACCGTCTCGCTCTTTTTGCACTCTTTGCCCCCCGCCGAGAGCGGATAGGTATAATACGCCCGTTCCGTAAACCCGCAGAGGGAGAGCGCCGTGTTTTCAAGGGCGCGCGCGTTGACTTCGCGGATCTTCGGCTCGATCTCCACTTTCAGAGAGCGCAGCCTGTCTATGTCTCGGTCGGAAATCAGCGCCGTATCCGCGCCGGAAGGCGGCACGTCGGACGTCAGGCGGGAAGCAAACAGCACCTTGGACGCGGGCTTTTTGCTCTCGGAAAGGCTGCCGACGAACACCGCGTCGAGCGTCTGCGGTATGAGAGAGATCTCGACGCTTGCGAAGCTCTCCGACAGGAGCGCGGCAAACTCTTCCGCGCGCAGCGGCTCGCCCGAAGAGAGCGACTCCGCTTCGGAAAGCACCTTTTCGCACGTCTCGGCGCCGCGGGACATGAAGGCGCTCTCGGCCGCATACCCCGCGTCCGCAAGGCGGGACGCCAGGTCGCCCTGCACTTTTTCCGCCCCGAAATCGGCCATAACCGCGCGGAGGCGCGCGCAGAACCGTGCCGCCGTCGCGACGGATTCGGCGCCGTCGAACGCGGACAGAAATTTTTCGCGCAGCGCCGTGAGAACGAGCGTGTCGTCCCCCTGATCGGGAATCGGCTTTTTCACCCCGCCGCGGTAATTGGCGTAGCGCAGAAGATAATTCCGATACAGATCGCGCGAGGCGTGCGGCTCGGCAAAAAAGTCGCTGCCGACGAAAGCGCACACCTCTTCGGGCGCAAACCCTTCCGCCAGGACGCGCAGCCACAAGAGGAGAAATTTACAGAGAGGATGCTTGTCCGCGCTCCGCTTCACGTCCGAAAAATACGGGATCCTGTACTCGGAGAAGATCTTTTCCAAAAGCACGGCATAATCCTTCGGGTCGGACATAAGCAGGGAAATATCGCGAAAACGAACGCCGTTGTCGCACACTTCCTTTTTGATCATGGCGGCGATGAAGGAAAGTTCGTCGTCCGCGTCCGCCGCCTCGTATACGTGCACCGCGCCCGTTTCGAGGGGTTCTTTCGCCTGCCCGGGGCTGAAAACGCCCGTGCGCACCCGCTCCGCCTCCGGCGGGAGCGAGGAAGGGAGCCAGACCGTTTCGCACTCCGCACCCGCGGCGCGGCAGTATTTCTCGAAGGCACGCGCCGCCTCCAGGGTATAGACGTCCTCTTTTCCCCCGACGAAAACGCCCGCGACGCTGTGCGCGGAACGGACGGCGGCGAAGATCCCTTCCGCCGCCTGGCGGGTAAAGGAAGTAAAACCCGCAAACACGACGTCCGAGCCCGCAACGCCGCCCTTTTTCGCAGACATCGCGGCGGGCAGGAGCGCCAGAACGCCGCTCTCATCAAGATATCCGCGGCCGAGAAACGCAAGGTACTCCCTGTACACGAGGGCGATGTCGGCAAGTTTTTCGGCAAGATTCCCCGAAACCTCCGCGGCAGAAGATTCGAGCATTTCGGGCGTGACGAGAGCGGCGCGGAGCTGGGCAACCGTCTCGTATAAGCTGCCCGCGGCGCCCGCAGGGTTTTTCCCGAAACAGCGGAGCTTATCCGCATTTTTCGCCGCTATGCCGCCGATAACGAGCACAGAACCCTGCTTGGACAGGACGCGCTGCCGCTTTTCGGCGCGCAAAAAGCGCGCGAACGTCGTGACTGACGTCGCGAAGGTGACGCCCTTCGCCAAAGCTACGGCGCGCTCCGCCTCGAGGGTAAGCCTGTCCTCGCAGAATATGACCGTTTTGCGCTCTTCGGGCAATCCCGCCAGCCACCGCAAAAGTTCCGTGACCGTGGGCGCCAGATAAATCCTGACACGCATATAAACTCCCGCGCCCGCGATGTGCACGGGCGGCATCTGTCCGTATTTTTTTTCAGTATAGCATATTTTTCTCTTTTTTTTAAGTAATTTTCACCTTTTTTGTTTTTACAAAAGTCAGCTTTTATGTTATACTGTAAAAGTAACTTTTGTAAATTACGGAGTATTCGTTGCAATGAAAAAGAAACTTACGGCGGCCGCTTTGCTGCTGACGGGCGTTTTTGCCTTTGCGGCCTGTTCCTCGCGCGTTCCCGTAACGCTGACGCGCAACTGGAACGTAAACACGACGGCGGCATACGATAATACTTTTTATGAACGGCTCGTATACGACGTGCGCTACACCGAGCCCGAAGCGAGCCTCAACGGCCTGCATTACGAAAACGTGGAGGGATCTTACACCGTGACGACGGAGGCGGACGACTACTACCGCGCGTCGGACAACCTGACCGTCAACCAGGCCTACCGCATGGAGACCGTACTCACCTTCAGCGCGGACATCGTCAACAGCGACGGCGAAACCGTCTATTCGTTCGGAGGCGACTCGGGCGTACCCGCAGATTCCGTGGTCACGACCGTATATTTTCGCGATATCGGCGATGAAATGCGCCCCTTGGAAAGCCGCGTAGAGACATATTCGCATACGCCCATGCAGAACGGCAACATCGCCGTATACAAATACACGGCGACGGTGGAATACTCTTCCAACGCAGGCAGCGCGGACATCGAAACGGTCGATCTTTCCGAAGAGATCACCGAAATTGCCGAGGACGAAGACCGCGCGTATGTCGGCACCTTCACCGACGGAGCATATTCTCTCTCTTCCCTGACCGAAGATTATTCCTGTTTTGACAACGCGCAGCTGCTGTTCACGGTGCGCGGACTGGATTTTTCGGAAGGCGATTCGCATACGGTAACAGCGGTCAGCGGTTCGGGCGGCGCGATGCACCTGACCTTGTCCTGCACAGAGACCGTGAGCTCGAACTATTCTTTCACGCTGGACGGCGCGCCGATCGCAGAAGACGAAGAAGGCGCCCCCGTTTCGACCAACGTCGTGACGTTTTCCTTGCGGAGCGGCACGCAGACGCTCGGCGTAACGCATACCGTACGATACGCGGCAAAGAGCTCGACCGCCTCGCAAAACACTTACCGCAACCTGCCCATGCGTATCGAAACGCCCATGTCCTATTCGATGGGTACCCTGCTGTACGTATTGCAGAGCGCCGAACACACCGCACTTGCGGAATAAAAAGCTTTCAAAAATCTTTGCCGCCGTTTGTTCTCAACGGCGGCTTTTTTTCGTACAAAGGAGCGCTGTCCCGCGCCGCGCCCGCCCGAAGCGTGCAAAAGCGCTCCGCACTTTCCGTGCGGAGCGCTTTTCGATCTTCCGATCATTTCATGAAAGCGAGAAACGCCTTATAATTGCTGTACAGGTCCGCCTTGGAGATCAGCTCCCAAGGCGCATGCATGGAAATGACGGGGACGCCGAGATCGACCGTGTCGATATTCAGCTTTGCCAAATACATGGCGACCGTGCCGCCGCCGCCCGCGTCCACTTTGCCGAGTTCCGCCGTCTGCCAGACGACCCCCTCTCTTGCAAACATCTGCCGCACTTCGCCCACAAATTCGGCACTGGCATCATTGGAGCCGCTCTTGCCGCGCGAACCCGTAAATTTGCACATGCAGGTGCCGCAGGAAAGCATGGCCGAGTTCATGCGCTCGTATACGCCCGCAAAATTCGGATCGTACGCCGCCGTCACGTCGGACGAAAGGCATTTGGACGCATAGCGCACCTTGCGGAAAGAAGCGCCGAGACAGGAGCAGATCTCTTCCATCAGATCTTCGTAGATCTTGCACTGCATGCCCGTCGTGCCTTCGCTGCCGATCTCCTCTTTATCGACGAGCATGGCAAGGACGGTATGTTCGCTCTCGCCGTTCAAAACGGCCGTCAGTGCGGGATAGGCGCAAACCCTGTCGTCGTGGCCGTACGCGCCGATCAGAGCGCGGTCAAAGCCGACGTCGCGCGCGGAAAACGCGGGAACGGCGGAAATCTCCGCCGAAAGGAAATCCTCTTCGCACATGCCGTATTTCTCGTTCAGAATCTTCAGGACGGTCAGTTTGAGTTTGTTTTTCACCTCGTCGTCGGGATACGGCAGTCCGCCGACGACTACGTTGAGCTGTTCGCCCTCGATGATCTTGCCGGCCTTGCCCGCCATCTGCTCCGCGCCGAGATGAGGAAGGAGATCGTCGATATAAAAGACGGGGTCTCGGGGATCTTCGCCCACCCTGATCTCCGCTTTGCTGCCGTCTTTGAGCACGACCGCGCCGTGCAGGGCGAGCGGGATCGCCGTCCACTGATATTTTTTGATGCCGCCGTAATAATGCGTTTTCAAAAAGCACATCCCCGCCTCTTCATACAGAGGGTTCTGCTTGACGTCGATGCGGGGCGCATCGATGTGCGACGCGATGATGCGCATGCCGTCCGTTTCGAGATCTTTGGTCCCGACGCGGAAAACGACGACGCTTTTCCCGCGGTTGACAAAGTATTTTTTATCGCCCGCAGCGAGCGGATCGCCGAAACGGAACTCGGTAAATCCGTGTTCTTTTGCCATTCTCACGGCCTCCGCGCACGCCTCGCGCTCGGTTTTCGCCGCGTCGAGAAACGCCTTATACCCTTCGGCATACCCGAACATCTCTTTGCGCTCCTCTTCGGAAGCGGTTTCAAAATAATTCTTCTTTTCGTAAGCAAGCTCGTCGTAGCGCGCCTGCCCTTTGCTCTTCTTGTCAGACATAGAACTCTTCTCTCCGGTAAAAATTTGTCGGGGCGCACACGGAAATCCCCGCAAACGCCTTATCCAGTCTATCATATTCCGCGGAAAAAAGCAAACGCTTGCGAACGTCCCGACAATAAGAGAAACGCGGTAAATCCGTCCGGCGCAAAATCTTCTCTGCCTGTCAGAAAAAAATGCGGCAAGGCGCAAACCTCGAGCCCTGCCGCATCGATATTCATAATATCCGCCCCGCTGATCTGCCGGCATCCGCTTCAACGATATGCCGCGCGCTGCGGTTACAAAATGATCCGCACGGCACACGCAAAACCGGACAATGTCCACAAATCACCGTTCAGCGTTTTTGCGTACGCAGCTGCTTTATGTTTTTCCTCTCCTGCCGTACGGCGGTGCGCCCTCCGTTTCGCACGGCGGAAAGATCTTTCATTTCCTCGATCCGCGCGTCCACCGTATGCGGAACTTTTTTCCATGCGATCTTTTTAAACAGCGCAATAAAAGAGAGAGGCAAAAACGCCGCCATAAAAATCGGAAAGGTAAAGCAATAAAAGATTTGCCTCCCGAGCGGCAACGGGATCGTGCGATGCTTACGTATCACGACGACCGCCGCATTGAAAACCGCGATCAGATACAGGACAAGAAACGCGATCCCCGCCGACGGCAGCGCCGATCCCAAGAACCACTGCGACAATCTGCCGCCGCCTATCCCATAAACATCTATCGCCTGCAGCGCAATGCTTGCGATCGTCCATAAAAAAGTAAAAATCGGCAGCGGGCAAATATGGACGAACATCTCGAATTTAATGGGGCTGAACCCCGCCCGCAAAGTTTTTTTCAAATTTTTTACGCCGTACTTTGCATAGCACTCGTGCATCCCGCGGCACCAGCGCAGCCGCTGGCGGCAAGACGCTTTCATCGTTTCGGGTTGTTCGTCGTAAAAGACGGCGTTTTCGTTATATCCTATCTTTATTTTTTTCTGCGCACAGTCGACGGAAAATTCAATATCTTCCGTCATGGTATGATACGGCCAACCGCCCAACTCTCTGATCAGCCGCATCGAAACATAAAAGCCCGTGCCCGATACATACGTCCCGAGGCCTAAAGCGGCTCTTGAATGATGGATCAGCGCACTTTCACGATAAAACATATAGGACGATCCGGCGGCCACCCAATTCGCCCGTACGTTTTTAGACGCCCTGTATGAAGCCGCAACGGCAAAGCCTTTATCGAACAATTTATTCATTTCCGCCGTATACTCGGCGTCTAAAAGATTGTCCGCATCGAAAATGAATACCGCATCGAAACATTCCTCTCCGTAATCTCGCATGATCCGCTTCAACGCATAATCCAGTGCATAGCTTTTTCCCTTTTGCTCGGACGCCCTTTCGAAAACGACGGCGCCCCTCTCGCGCGCGATCCGTGCCGTTTCGTCTGTGCAATTATCGGCACAGACGAATATCCGCATGAGCTCTTGAGGATAATTTTGTGTTTTTATGCTGTCGATCAGATTCCCGATAACGCTTTCTTCGTCGTGCGCACAGATCAGATAAGCAAATTTATGCTGAACGGCAGCGGCGGCATATTTTTTTACTTTCGTAAACAACCCGCATACCGCATAAAAATTCTGATGAAAGTAAGCAATGAACGCAATGCAGGAGACGACTGCGTTCAAAACGAGCAGGGTTTTTAAAAAAGCATCCGCCCCGACGGGAAAACCGCCGAACAGAACCCTTAAAACTGCCGTAAGCAACCTGTTGCCGAGCATATTGACTCTTCCTCTTTTGCCGATTTCGGTTTCAGTATAGCACGGCAGTTTTAACTGAACATTAAATAAATGTTAAGCAAATTTAAACTTTAACGCCGCCTGAACGGAAAAACCGAATGATCTCTGTCCTTCAGCGGAAGGCGGTCTCTGATGCTCGTCGCCATATCCTCCGGCTGCATCTCGCACCTGTGTCCGGCATCTTCGTCCAAATAATCATAACCGAACAGAATGAGATCCTTTTCCTGCGATATGATCTGCGCGGCGGCCTCGCCTATAAAGTTGCGTTCGTCCTGTACACCCTCGAAAAGCCCATTGCAAGGGGAATAAAGAAAAAAAGCCACGATATATCTTTTCGAAAGCAGAAAAACATGGCCGTCGCGAAAGCCATTGCCGCCGCGGTATGCCCCGACGGGAAAGAATATCCGCCCGCAGACAACCTGTCTGCCTCTGCCCAATATGCATAAAAAACCGACGTTTCGTCGGTAAACGGCCGAGCGCGGCCGACTATGTTTTTCAGCAAAACCTCGGTAAGCAAAACGCTTGCCGCCAATGCGATCAAAGCCGCGCAGCCCGCTTTTCGCGTTCCTCTGAAAGCGAGCATGGCGAGCGAAACCGCGATAAAAATTGCGCCGCCGTTCGCCGCAACGATCAGCGTACGAAGGACGGGCGTCAAAACGCTGCCGCATTTGACTTTTAACGCATGCGCCAATGTCGCGAACCAAACATCGATTTGAAAAACCCGGATCATTTTCCCTTCCCGAAATTAAAAGTTCGGCTACATTGTAGCCGAACTGTTTAAACGGAAAGTAAATCTTCCTTTAATTGCATTTAAATTTTCACGGCAGACTATCCTTTCAAACAAAACGATACCCCGCCCCGCGCACAGTCGTGATGTGCTTCGGAACGGACGGATCGTCTTCAAGTTTTTCGCGCAGTCTGTTGATATGTACGGCGACGGTAGAGTTGTCCCCCAAAGCCTCCATGCCCCAGATCTTGACATACAGGTCTTCCCTGCTGAACAATATGCCCCGGTTTGTCATAAAGAAAACGAGAAGCTCATATTCCTTGTTTTTGAGCTCTATTTCGCTTCCCCTTTTGTAAACTCTGTGCGCGGCCGTATTCACGGTTATATCCCCCGCCGTCAATACGGCGGTTTCCTTTTCTCCGTTTTCGCTCAACCGTCTGAATTGCGCAATATGCGCCTTCACCCTGGCAACGAGTACAGACGGAGAAAACGGCTTTTCGATATAATCGTCCGCGCCCAGGCCGAGCCCTCGGATCTTATCCAAATCGGTAATTTTCGCCGTTACCATGAGAATGGGGACTTTCGTTTTATCGCGGATCCTGCGGCATATCTCCAATCCGTCTATGCCGGGAAGCATCAGATCGAGCAGGATCAGATCGTATTTTCCGTTCGTTGCCGCAAAGAGTCCGCCGTTCCCGTCGCTCTGTATATCCACCGAATATCCGCTGAGTGCCAGATAATCCTTTTCGATTTCGGCAATATCCGCATCGTCCTCAATGATCAAAATTCGTTCCATATCTTAAAAAACCGCGCGAACGGTCAAACCTCCCTGTTCGTTCTTGCAGGCGGACACTTCTCCGCCGGCAGCCGTAATAATTTTTTTTACGATGGCAAGTCCCAGTCCGTTGCCGCTTTCCGTCATTGTCCGTGCGCGGTCCGCCCTGTAAAAAGCCTCAAAAAGATGCGGCAGGTCTTCGTCTGAAACGCCCTGCCCGTCGTCCGAAAAGGCAAGCACCGTTTTGCCATCCGAACAGTGCAGATCGATTCGCAGCCGGCCTTCTGCACCGTTTTTGTATTTGAGCGAGTTGTCGGCAATGTTTACGAGCAAACGGCTGAAATCCGCCGCAGATACTTTCAGCTTCGGCACCGATTCTCCCAAATAATAAATTTGCAGCCCTTTATTGCGATATTCTTCGCCGTTTGCCGCGATAAAATTTTTGATCTCCGCATCGGGCAAAACGCTCTCGTTTACGTTTGAAAGTTCATATTCGCTCTTTGTCAATACGATCATTTTCGTCACGAGCGCATTGATCTCGTCGCACTTTCTCCGTATCACTTTCAAATAACGCTGCCGCTTCTCCTGCGTATCCGCCACGCCGTCGCACAGTCCTTCGACATAGCCGATGATCGAAGTAAGCGGAGATTTTATATCATGCGTGATGCCGACGATCAGCATTTGACGGCTGTTTTCCTCATCCTTCAGCATTTCGACGGAATTTTTGAGCTTTTCGGTCATCGTGTTGAACTCATCGATCGCGGGTCTGAATTCGTCGTTTTCGTCATATTCGATGCGGTAACCGAGATTGCCCGACGCGACTTCCCGCGCACCCGCAAGCAATTTATCCAGCGGCTGTTCGATTTTGTGAAAAACGAAGCGAGAAAGCAGCCTGTTTGCAAAGATGATACAGATGATCACGAGGATAAGAAGGCCGAAGACCATAACGGCCAACACAGTTTCCAATGCCTGTTCGGGCATCGCAGAATAATTGCAAAAAATGGCGATCTCCAATGTCCTGCCGTCCAGCAAAAGTTCAGCCGTGTATAACTGCCGTACTCCGTTTGACACGAAAACGCCCTTTTCGCCCTCACTCATCGCCAGCAGTTCTTCATCCGACGCGTTATAATTTCCCGTTTCATATACGGTATTTCCGTTTTCCGAAATTACGATGCGAAGATCGGATTGCCCAGCCGAATCCACGAGAGCATTCAAACTGTCCGACGGCGAATCGCTGCCGAGACTCTCTTCTATCAGACCGACAATCTCGTCTTTATGATCATAAAAGCGCTCTTCGCCGAAACGAAAATCGTCGCTGTTCAGCATCGAAAAAAGAATGACGAGAAACACGATCCCCGCCGCAAGCACTACCGCAACGGGGATAAGGAGCATGAGCAAATTAGAAACGGCAAGCCGTCTTTTGATATTCATCTTCATAAGCCACCCCGCTATCATTATACACGAAAAAAAAGACAATCTCTATAAACTTACGATAAATTTTTTACATTTTCCTTTTTTTTCCATGCCTGCATTCGTATTTTACGAAAAAACAGGAGACGGCGATGTCTGCCGCAGACAATAAAACGCCGAGAAAGGCGCACCCCGGACAATAGAGCATGTCCGTGAACGGTCAACATTCATTCTTTCTGCATTGAAAAACATAATCACGACCGAACCGAGATCTCTTTCTCCCCCCGAATTGACCGATACTGTTTCTTCCGGCTGTTTTCGCCTTCTTTGTTCCATATCGTTTTCCTCCGCAATGAACGGGCAAATTATAATGCACGCACTTAAACTGTCAAGGCGATAAAGTTTAACGGACAATCAAATTTAATTAAACAACATTTTATCGGGTTTGCTCCGCAAAACAACAAAAAAAGAGCGCATTCCTGCGCTCTTTTTATCCGTTTATTGTTCAATAAATTTTTTGAACACCGTCATCATGTCATCGGACACGACATGCTCGATGCGGCAGGCATTCTCTTCGGCAAGTTCGGGATTTGCCCCGATTTTGTTGAGAGCCGCTGTCAGAATCTTATGCCTTTCATAGATCCCTTCCGCTTTTTTTCTGCCTGAATCCGTGAATTCTATATCGCCCGTAGCGGCATCGATCGCGATATACCCTTTCTTTTTTAGAAGATTTACGCCGCGCGAAACGCTGGATTTTACATAGCCGAGCTCATCGCATACGTCCACCGCGCGCACACTTGCCTTTTTGCAATGAAGCAAAAGGATCGTTTCAAGATACATTTCTTCCGATTCCCGTATTCTTTTAACGGCCATATGCGGTTCCTTTCCTCACATTTTTTATCCATTATAACCGATTCAACGGAAAAAGTAAAGAAAATCTTTTGCGGCACAAAAGCATATTACGATCATTACATTCTGCGAACACTATCTGTCGTTTTTCACATATCCAAGCAAACCAGGCGAGTCAAAAAATGCCTGTTCTTGCATTGCAAAGCCGACAATGAAGTCGACTGTCAGATTTGGATATGAAACCTAAAAAGCAAGAAAAAAGGCTGAAAAGTATCGTTTTCAGCCTTAAAAATTGCAGTTCTTATGGATTTTTTCGTTCCAACATCACCAGCGTTTCCACGTGGTGCAAGACTACAAAAGGTCTCAAAAACGCCCGTTTTCAAAGGGTGAAACTATAAAAATATTGACAAGCCGTGCGATGTATGTTATAATGCGCCTAATATCAGGTTGCCTTCTCGGAAGGAGAGGGCGGATAAGGAGGGCATGTATGAAAAAAGTTGTAATTACCGCCATCGGCACGTTGATGCTTTCTTCCGTGTTGCTGTTATCCGTCGGATGCGGGGGGAGATTAGTTAGTACCCCTTTGTATGGTAAGACGGTCACGTTCACGGGGAAAACCATGCCCGTCGATTGGGACGGGCAGACGGGTGCGGGATATGCCGACGGGGAGTCGGAAACTCCCGTGGGCGATCTGATCGAAAAGTATTTTGAAGAGATCGATTGGGACTTCACCAATGAATGCGATAACTACGATATTCTCGGAGGTTTGCAGGAAGAGGACAAGGCAAGCCCCGAAGCGTTCATGGCATATATCGATACCGTCGTGCAGGAGCGCGGCATCTATGCCGGGTTGGAGGGCGCGACGGTCACCGTGGGGAGCAAGAGCGATGAGGTCGAGGTGGTCTTTTCTGCTCCCGACGGCAATGAATATCGCTATATGTGCACCGATACTTCCCCGGATCGGGACGGAACGGTGTTGTCGAGCGAAATGCTGTCGGGCGAAAATTGGAGCGGCAACGCAAGTTTTGCGACTTCCTGGAACGGCGTAAGGGAGTATTTTTGGATGAACGTTCCGGATGTCGCCCCGCCCATGGGGATCAGTCTTCCCGTTTCCGTCATTTTGTATGATTATGAAAGCGACGGCGCTGGCGGCGGGTCGGGGACCTCGCTGGTGGAGATCAGGATCCTGGCAGAAACCACAATCGAATGACACGCCTGCTTCATCGGAACAGAACGACAATAAATCAGCCCGCGGATAACAGCTGATGGGCGAGGTCAATTCCAACGCCTTTTTCGGCACGTTCGAGCGTGTGACAAAAATCAACTCTGCAAGGCGCTATGCGGAGTATATCGTTGCAGCCATGTCCGCACAATGAACATTTCAAAGGGGCTTCCTTCGGGGAGCCCTTTTTTTCTATGGTCGGCGGCTTTGCATTATTTCCGTTCGAGACAAATTAGTGTCTCAACATGTTTCGTCTGAGGGAACATATCGAACGGCTGTACAGACACCACGTTGTAAAATCCCTGCTCAGACGAATAGTCCGCATTCTTTTTCAGCTCCGCCCCCTCTTCTTTCAGCGCACCCGTCAGAATGCCGACGTCACGCGCCATCGTTGCGGGATTGCAGGAGATCATCGCAATGTGTCGGATCCCTGAAGACAAAACAGCTTTGAGCGTACTGCGGTCCACTCCCTTTCTGGGTGGATCGACAAGGAGAAATGTCTTGTCGGGAGAAATTTTCTCCATGAGCCCAGGCAAAACATCTTCGACTTTGCCGCAAAAATTCGTCATCTTGTCGTCCAATTTATTATAAAATTTCAGCGATTCGGCACATTCGTGCGCCTCTTTGACGATCTCGATACCGTATGCCTTGCCGAGCGACCTTGCCAACATTGCCGTAAGAAGTCCGCCGCCGCTGTACGCGTTGACGGCAACCTCCGCCCCGCACTGCGCCGCATAGCGAACCGCCCTGTCATAGAGTTTCCGACACACGCCCGAATTGACCTGCATGAAAGTATTCGGTCCCGCCTCGAAGCGGATGCCGCACTCGGATGCAGTATAACGAGCTTCTCCGGAGACCAGTTCGAATTTTTCACCGAAAACGGTGTTCGCATCTTTGGTGTTGACATTATGCCAGAGAGTCACGCGATTGAATCTTTCTGCAAGCATGGCAGAAAGCGCCTCTTTTTCAGGAAGTTCTTCCGTGTAGGTCACCGCCGTGACGATAAACGAGCCTTCCACTTCACGAACGACGATATGGCGAAGAACGCCGCGGCGAACAGTCTCATCATATCCGCGCACGCCGTATTTGGATATGTACTTTTTGAAAACAGAGATCACATCGCCCGCCCATGACGGATGTATCGGACAACGGTCGACGGGGACGATCCGATGGCTCCGCTCGGCATAAAAACCGATCACGGTATTCCCCTTCGAATCGACACCGACGGGAACCTGCAACTTATTCCTGTATTCGAACTGATGCTCGCTTTTCACGGTCAACGGCACTTCCATGTCGATCCCGGCGATTTTGCGAAGCGCATCCTGCACCGTTTTGCTTTTCAGTTTCAGCTGTGCGCCGTACCGCAAATGCTGCAACTGACAGCCCCCGCATTTCGTAAATACGGGACAACGTGCGCGCACCCGCTCGTCGGCAGGAGTCAAAATCTCCAGCGCCTTCGCATATCCGATGCGGCCTTTGACTTTCAGCGCCTTGAATTTGACTTTTTCTCCCACAACGGTAAACGGGGCGAAAAACACCGTTTCGCCCCTGTGAACGATCCCCTCTCCGTTAGATCCGAAAGATTCGACCGTGCCCGTAAATTCAAAATTCTTTCCCGTAACAACTCTCTCCACGATTCTCTCCCAACAGCACCGCTACTGCCCGTCTTCTCCGCTGTTCCCCATATTGCGGTCCTCGCCGTTTCCTCTGTTATTTCCCTCGGACGGTCCGTCCGTATCTTTTCTCTCATCCTCTCCGCGCGGCGACATTTCGCCGAAAACCTCGTCTACGTCGTCGCGATAACCTGTCCCGCGCACGCTTTTTCCGCCTTTCGCTCCGCCGCTGCGGTCCACTTTCGAAACATAAAAATTTACAAGCAGCTGTGCCTTTCGCATCAGCCAATCGTACAGAATGAACAGAGCCGCGCCGCCGACGATCAAAATGGGATACGCCCAGACCTCCAGCCATTCGTACGCGACCTGAAACAGATTGCTGAACAGCGCCCACGACGCGCACAGCATTCCGACAAACCACGCTGCCTTGACCGCCCATGCGACCCACTTATTGATCCTCCACTTTTCCTGAAAAGAGTTGACGAGCGGATGCAATCCGAAAAAGACGATGAACGGAAACAATTTATAGAACATCGCAATGCCGCCGAACGGCAGGCATAAAAGCGCCGTTGCGACATAAGCCAAAAACCCGCCCGCGCGGAAATTTTTGGCAAGGGGCAGCATGAGCGCGATTTCCGCAAAAATGTACCCCGAAATGAGGATAAAGCTCACGTTCATGCCGATCGCCATGAACACGGTCGCCAATGCGCACGAGAGCGCGGCAAGGGCGATCGAAAAAGATTTCTTTTTCATGATCATTTGTGCGCAAAGCGCCGGATGCGGACTATCTGCAGCCGCAGCAAGCGTTCATAAAGCAATTCAGGCACATATTGCAGGCACAACAAGTCGCGCACTGTTCGCACAGTCCTCCGCCGCCCATCTGCTGATTTTCATAATCGGGCTGGGCGCCCGCATTGCCCTGCGCCTCTTGGGCGCCGCCCTGCGTTGTTTCGGCCTTCTTTTTGTCATACTCGATTTTTTCTTTGAGTTTATTGTAAGAAGTCCTGTATTTTTCGTTGGACGGATCCATCTGCATGGCGATCTCGAGCTGTTTTTTGCTCTCGTTCATCCAGTTTTTGCGATAGAACACGACCGATTGCAGGTAATGCCATTCCGCAGGGCGCTCGTTGAACTCATCGAGCGCGGACTGAGCCTCGGCAAATTTGCCCTCGCGGATAAGCTGATCCACTTTGTTATACGCAGATCCCATATCGCCCGTCGCCCGACGCTCGCTGCGCTCAGACATGATCTCATTATACGCCACGTCGATGCGGTTGAGCATTTTTGCGGCTTCATTGCCCGCCTCGCCTTCCAAAAATCTGTCTTCTGAATATTTCTTTTTGAGAGCATTGTACCGTTCGGTGATCTGCTCGTCGGTCATCTCTTCGGTGACGCCCAAAAGCTCGTAATATTTATTGTTCATCTATTTTCCTTCGGCTAACGCCTTATCTGAGTTTTATTTTTGTCGGTTTGACCTTTTTATGACACCCGCAGGTGACGCGCTTTGTCGCAGCAGGCAACCCCCGTAAGATGATATTGTCCGTCAGGTCTCGGTTGAAATAGAACTTTATGTTTTTCAGACTTTCCGCATTTTCCGCGAACACGCTCTTGAACACGAAATCCACTTCTTCCGCGTTCTTTTCCAGCATTTTTTCGCGTACAGATTCGCCGAACGCGGCATAAAACGGATTATAATTTTTCTTTTTTACGTCTTTATCGTAATCGTCCAGCGCGTCGATGAGGTATACCCATTTCCCGATCCCGTAAAAGAGATCGCGCGTATATTGCGTCGCAAACTCTTCGCCCAAACAATAATCGGACAGGTCCGCGATCATCATGCCGAACGGATCCGCCGCCCTGTCGAGGCTGGCGCAGTTTTCCTTTTCCAATTTTCTGAGATGTTCCATATGCCGCGCGATGATCTCTGCCGCACGAGGATGCAGCGCTTTGGCTTTTTTGAATCCTTTTTTGAAAAAAGAGCGGGAAAATCTGCCCTTGTTTTCATCTTCGATGTCATCGGTCAGTTTATAATAGGTGAGCGCCGTATTCAGACAGGCGACGGTACGCGTGATGTCGTCGTCGTCTGCGATCGGGCGCTTTACGAACGGATGCGCGGCACAGCGCCGGCTTTTGATCGTAACGTCGGTATTCTTTATATTGTGCAGCAGGGCCGACAAAAATGTCATGTCATACGAAAGAGCCAGCCTGGCCGTCTGCCCGCAGCAGCGCCCGATGCTCTTGCACAGGCCGCAATACATCGCCTTGTATAAGAGCCCGTCTTTCACGTACATATAGGGAATATCCGGTTGGATATAGCCGAACATGATTATTCTCCCTGATAAAATCCGACCTTTCTGTAAACCTTGGAAAGCGTCCTGCGCGCGATGCGGGATGCCGCCTCCGCGCCCTTTTTCATCACATCGTTCAGGAACTGCTTGTCTTTGAGGATGCGCGCCTTTTCTTCCTGCATGGGGACCAGCACGTCGGCGATCGCCTCGCCCACGGCAACTTTGAAATCGCCGTACCCTTTGCCCGCAAATTCGCGCTCGGTCTCTTCCGCGCTTTTGCCGGTAAACGCACCGTAGATCGCAATGAGATTGGAAACTCCCGGCTTGTCCTCGGCGGCGCGCACTTCGTTGCCGCTGTCGGTAACGGCGCGCTTGCACTTGCGGATGATCGTATCCTTATCGTCGGACAAAGTGATAAATCCGTTCGGATTTTCGTCCGACTTGCTCATCTTTTTGGTCGGGTCTGCAAGGCTCATGATCTTTGCGCCGCTTCCCTTGGGGATAAACGGCTCCGGCACCGTAAAGGTATCGCTGTAACGATTGTTGAAGCGGATCGCGAGGTCGCGCGTGAGCTCGAGGTGCTGTTTCTGATCCGCACCGACGGGCACAAGCGCCGCCTGATACAGCAGAATGTCGGATGCCATGAGGACGGGATAATCCATCAGACCCATATTCACGTTGTCGGCATGGCGGGCGCTCTTATCTTTGAACTGCGTCATGCGGGAAAGCTCCCCGGGATATGCGATCGTATTGAGCACCCAGGTAAGTTCGCAGTGGGCGGGAACGTGCGACTGCACGAAAAGCACACACTTCTCCGGATCGATGCCGCAGGCGATGAACAGCGCCATCAGCTCGAGCGTGTTGCGTCTGAGCGCGGCGGGCTCCTGTTTTACCGTGATGGCATGCAAATCCGCCACCGCATAGATACAGTCGTGTTCGTCCTGCAAACGGACAAAATTGCGGATCGCGCCGATATAGTTGCCGATCGTGACGGCGCCGCTCGGCTGTACCGCAGAAAACAACTTTTTCTTTTCTTCTCCCATCTCTTGCACCCCGGCGGCGATACCGCCTTTTATATTCCGATATTCGTAATCAAGTATAACACAACGCCCGGGAAAAAGCAATTAACTGGCTGCCCATACGTTTCAAAATTCACCGTTTCCGCCTTTTTTTTCACCGTTTTATTACGAAAAACCGCATCGCCGGGACAAGAGATCGCTTCAAAAATTTTTTCGCGGACGATCGCAGAAAAAAAACGGCCCGCACGCCTTATATGAAAAGGCGTGCGGGCCGCACCCGTCTTTACGTCTCTTATTCAAAGCTGTTGTCAATAATGGATACGGCGTCATCCACTTTCTTCTCCCCCGCCGTCGCAAGCGTCAGATTATACGAATAGTTTCCGTGTGAAAAGTAAAGCATCGAACGCTCTTCCGCCGGCTCGCGTTTAATAAAATACGTAGCGTTTTTACCGTCGTAACGTCCGCCCAGATCTTTATAATCGTCCAGCCTGTCAAAGACAATGTCCCCGACCTCGACGTACAACCAAGCCGCAATGCCGCCGTTTGCGGTATACTCCACATAATATACGACTGCTTCGTCCGTCCCTTCCGGGTTTTCTTTTAAAAAATATTCTTTGTAAGCAGTCACGCTGTCTTCTTCAATAAAAGGAAGGAATTCTTTTTCCGTATAGACGGCCGTCTTTTCCGTCAGCTGCGCGCTGTTGACGCGGCCATATCCGTCGATGGCCAGCGTGCCGGTTCCTCCCGCCCCGCTTATGAAATACCACAAAAGCAGGATCACCGCAGCCAAAAGAAAAAGCCCTGCCGCACATGCAATGACGAGATTGCGGGAACTCATTCCGCCGCAAGAGTCCGACGAACCGCCCGCCTTAACGGGGACAGGAACTCTTGCCCCGGCCCGTACCGTACCGTCGCCTTCCAAAACGCGCTTCGCTTCTCTCGTTATGTCGGCAGAAGGGCGCTCCCCTCCTTCGACATAAGCCCTGAAAAGGGCATCCAGGTTTTTATCTTTATCGTATCTGCTCATAACAAACCCCTTATTATAAAAACATCAAACGAACTCAATTTGTCCACGGGTCCGCAAGCATTTTTTTCATGAACGCTTCCGCTTTTAAAATCTCTTTCGAAACATAAGACTTCGACCTGCCTACCTCTTTGGCGATCTCGCGCACGGACATGTCGAGAAAATACTTCATATAGACCATCTGCCTGACGACGGGCGGAGAAAGCGCATCCATCATCTTTTCGACCAACACGTGGCGGGCGGTGCGCTCTTCGGTGTCTGTGCCGTCGGAAATGTGACAAAATTCGTCGAGATTGAGTGTGCCGACGTTTTTCTCCCGTTTCAGAAAATTCAGCGCGGTGTTCCGCACGATCCGGCAGATCCACGCATAGCCGTTCGTCCCCGGCTTATACTTGCCGATATACCGGACGATCTTGACGAAACTTTCCTGCACGACGTCTTCCGCAAGAAATACGTCCTTGACAACGCCTTTGGCGACAAAAAGCATGGTCTTACCCATGCATTCGTACAGCTGATCGACGCCCGAAGGATCGCCGGCAGCGATCTGCCCGAGAGCATATTCAATTTTTTCATACAAATCGCCGTTCATAAAACCTCTGTCTTGCTTGGTCATTATATCACAAACCTTGCCGCGATGCAATGCCGACGCGCCGCACGGTGAAAAAATCAAAAAAATTTCACAAAACAGTGGACAATCCCACGGAACGGACTGTTTGTATTGTAGCAGCTTATGAAAATAAAGGAGGCGCGCCCGACTGCGGGCGCAACGATCATGAAAAAAAGACCCACACTGTACATCATCATTCTCTCCGCATGGCTCTGCTGTACGGCGCTTCTGATCTATTCGCTGGTGCGCATCGCAACGGGACTGACGGAGTACAGCCCCGTGCGCACCGCATTCATCATTGCCTTGCTCTCCGTAAACACCGCCGTCCTTGCCATACTCTGGCTGGGCAGCATAAAGGATTTTACGTTTTCGGCGGCTTATGTCATTTTGCGGAAAAAACTGGACAGACAGTACAAACAGATCGACGAATTTTCCTACATCCCCGACCCTGCCCCCAGATTCCTGCTGCTGTACTGCACCTGCAACGATTTCAATGCCAAGGCGCTTTCCGAATGCAGGAAACAAAACTATCCGAATTTTAAAACGGTCATCCTGGACGACAGCAGCGACCCTCAATACAAAAAAGAGATCGACCGTTACAGATTCCATCACAGAAACGTCGAAGTGGTGCGCCGCGCCGACCGCACGGGTTATAAGGCGGGAAATCTGAACCATTACCTGAAAGGAAGGGCGGATTACGATTATTTCGTCGTTTTGGACAGCGATGAGATCATACCGCCCGATTACATCGAAAAAGTCATCAAATATTTCAACTACGACCCGAAATGCGGCGCGGTGCAGGCAAAACACACCGCTCAGCGGGGAGAAAATGTCTTTCAGCGTCTGATGGGTCTGTGCGTCGGGAGCAACGGCACGACCACACAGGTCATCAAAAACTTTTACGGCGCCAACGCACTGATCGGGCACGGCATGACGATCAGCCGCGCCTGTTACGAGGCGACGGGAGGTTTCCCCTTAGTCGTGGCGGAAGACATCTCCTTCGCCGTCGACATCAAAAACGCGGGAATGAATATCATCTACGCGCCCGACATTCTCTGCAAGGAAGAATTCCCCGTCAGCTATGTGTCCCTGAAAAAACGGCAGTGCAAATGGACGCAGGGCAACCTCGAATACATGAAAAAATACGGCAAACAGATCGGACGGTCGAAAATGAGCTGGTTTGAAAAACTGGACATCAGACTGTCGCATTACAGCCTGCCGATCGTGCCCGTGCTCAGCTTCCTTTTGACCGTATGCACCGTTGCGCTGGGATTTTTGGGCTATCCCGTGATCCGCTACTCGCTCGCGATCTATTGCGTCATGATCCTTTTCCTGTGTTCGCCGATGATCCCGGATCTTTTCGTATACAGAAAAGACAGGAATTTCTTTATGCTCCTGCCCTATTTCATCGTCAACATCGCAACTTATGCATCGCTTGCCCCGATGATGCTCAAAACGGTATTTCTAGGCGCATGCGGGAAAAAAGCCGTCTTTTTGGTGACGCCCAAGCAATCGCAGAAATACTCCGTCAAAGAGATGTTCCGATACTCCTGGGACTCCGTCGTCTTTGCCGTGCTCGTGGGAGTACTTGCCTTTTTCGCGTGCGGGAGCATCCTGCCGGTGATCTTCATCGTCGCAGGCTGCCTGCTCGCACCGCTCATCATTGCCCTCTCGAATTTCCGTCTCCCCGAAAGCAGGGCGGCACGGAAAAAGGTCAAAGCCGGCACGCAGGACGATGCGGCACCCCTTCCGCTGCGCAGAACGTCGAGAAGAAGCAAGGCCCTGCCCCTTCCCTTAGATGTATGATCTGCCAATACACGGAAAATAAATACCCGACGGCTTAGCCGGCGGGTATTTATTTTATTGCGACAAGCGCCCGCGCTTTCGGCGCGGGCGCAGTTTTTATCATTTTTTCGGCTGTGCGAATTTCAGCACTTCGGCATACAATTTATCTTTATCCGCAACGATGTTGAAGCGGACGGGCTTGTCCCTGAGCCCCGACAGGCTCTTGGGCACTTTCATCGCCGTCGTGATATTGAGATGCTTGATCGCCTTGAAACTGTCCTTGATGTCGTTGCCCGTGAGCGAATACATCACGTCCTGCGGGAACTTGTACGGGCTTGCCGTGGAAACGACGACCATCGGCGTGTCGTGATCCTTCGCCTTTTCCATATAATTCGCCGCGGCATACATCGCACAGGCGGTGTGCGTATCCATCGGATACTGATATTCTTCGAAAAACTCGTAGATCGTTTCGACCGTTTCGTCCTCGCCGCAGTAATCGGCATAAAAGAGTTCGGAAAGCGCCTCTTTTTCCTCGTCGTAGATCTCGTATACACCCTCTTGTTTGAGTTTTTCCATGCGCAGGGCGATCCGCTTGGGCTCGCGCCCCGAAAGTTCGAACAACAGCCGCTCGAGATTGCTGGAAATGAGGATGTCCATGGACGGGGACATCGTCTTGTAAAATTCGCGCCGCCTGTCGTACACGCCCGTGCGGATAAAATCGGTCAGCACGTTGTTTTTATTGGATGCGCAGACGAGCTTTCCGACGGGCAGCCCCATGCGCTTTGCGTAATAAGCAGCCAAAATATTGCCGAAATTGCCCGTCGGCACGGCAAAATTCACTTTTTCTCCCATTTCGATCTGCCCGGACGAGACAAGATCGAGATAAGCGGAAAAATAATAGGCGATCTGCGGGGCAAGCCTGCCGAAATTGATGGAATTCGCCGAAGAAAGAATATACCCGCGCTTTTTCAGCTCTTCCTTGCAGTCTTCGCTCGTAAAGATCTCTTTCACCGCACTCTGGCAGGCGTCGAAATTACTCTTGACGGCGACGACGCAGACGTTGTTCCCCTCCTGCGTAGCCATCTGCAATTTCTGCATCTTGCTCACGCCCTCGTTGGGGTAAAAGACCATGACTTTCACGCCCGGCGCATTTTTAAATCCTTCGAGCGCCGCTTTGCCCGTATCGCCGCTGGTCGCAACGAGGATAAGAACGTCCTCTTTTACGCCGCAGATGTCGCATCCCTTGCGAAGAAGGTACGGCAGGAGCGTAAGGGCGAGGTCTTTGAACGCGCACGTGGGACCGTGGAACAGTTCGAGCATATACAAAGACGAATCGATCTTGACGAGCGGCGCAGCGTCCCCTTCGTCAAACTGCGCATATGCCTTTTCGCAGGCCTCTTTCAGGCCGTCGAAATCGTAATCGTCGAGATATTTGTGCAGAACGGTCGCCGCGCGCTCGGCATAGCTCATCGAAAGCATCCGCTCCAGTTCTTCCTTAGAGACCTCGGGAAAACATTCGGGCACGAAAAGCCCTCCGTCGGACGCGATCCCCTGCGCGATCGCCTGTGCGCCCGTAGCCGTATCATTCCCCCTGGTGCTGATGAATTTCATACTTCCTCCTGCCGTGCGGCCAAAACAATTTCAGCGCAAACGCCCTCCCCCTTACGGGGAAGGGCGGCCGCGTCTATTCTGTTCAGATATATTTTTTTACGAAATCGGGCAGCTCTTCTTTCGAGCAGCTGCAAGTGACATAAATGCTGAGACTGTTCGTCTCGGCAAGTTTATCGAGCATATAATAGAACGTCGCCATGTCCTTGATGTCCTTGCCCGCGATGCGCGCCGCGCCGTCGATAAAGAGATACTCATTGTCGTTGTTTGCCGCAACGGCACCCTTGACGAAACCGCACAGCGCCTCTTCGCCCGCAATATCGTAGTCCTCCGTGTCGATCAGCCGAATATCCCTGTGCAGGTCGTACATGTAGCGCTTGGTATTGGTAATAAAGATCATATGCCCTTTTGCGGACGCGACTTTGCCGTTTGCCTCGTCGATGATGATTTTCGTCTTGCCCGTACCTTTGGGACCGTAAATAACTTTGAGCATTGGAACCTCCGTCAATTTTCTTGGTATCTCTATTTTAAACTATTTTTTTGATTCTTTCAATACCTTTTCGAAAGTTTTTGCGATTATTTTGAAATATTTTGCGAAAGGCCTGTGAAACCGGCGCCCGTTTACTTGCTCGCGCGGTTCACCCTGCCGAACGCGACAAATTCGCGGTGGCGATCCTGGTCGATGGTGCGGATCATATTGTCCAACTCATCGTCGCCGAGTACGGTATTGCGCCCGCCCGCGTATTCCTCGTCGATGATCTCCTTCATCGACGCGACGAGGGCGTCCTTTTTATCGATCCTGTGCCCTTCCGCCAGGCAATAATAGTCGTTGATCCAGTACGCAATGCCCGCAAGGCCGCTCGCATTGTTGATGGAAACGCGCGCGGGACGGTTGAGCAGTTTTTCGGTGTCGAAAATGTTGTAGATCTCGGGATCTTTGAGCATGCCGTCCGCATGGATGCCCGCGCGGGTCGCGTTGAACGCGCGGCCGACAAAAGGAGTCATGGGCGGGATGATGTAACCGAGCTCGTCTTCGAAATAGCGCGCGATGTCCGTGACGGCGGTAAAATCCATGCCGTCGTCCGTGCCGCGCAGCGAAGCGTACTCCATCGCCATCGCCTCGAGAGGGCAGTTGCCCGTGCGTTCGCCGATGCCGAGGAGAGAGCAGTTGACCGCGCTCGCACCGTACAGCCACGCCGTGGCTGCATTGGAAACGACTTTATAGAAATCGTTGTGGCCGTGCCATTCGAGCATTTCGCTGGGCACCTCGGCATGGTGATGCAGGCCGTACACGATGCCCTGCACGCTGCGGGGAAGCGAGGTGCCGGGATAGTTGACCCCGAAGCCCATCGTGTCGCACATGCGGATCTTGACGGGGATGCCGCTCTCGCGCGAAAGTTTCATCAGTTCGTTCGCGAAGGGTACGACAAACCCGTAAAAATCGGCGCGGGTTATGTCTTCGAAGTGGCAGCGCGGCTTGATGCCGTGCGAGAGCGCGCTCTTGACGATGCCGAGGTACTTATCCATCGCCTGCGCACGGGTCAGGTTCATCTTTTTGAAGATGTGATAGTCGGAACAGCTGACCAGGATCCCCGTTTCCGCCACGCCCGCCTCTTTGACGAGTTCGAAATCCTTTTCGTTGGCGCGGATCCACGTGGTGATCTCAGGAAATTTCAGCCCCAGATCCTGACAGGCTTTGAGCGCGGCGCGGTCCTTTTCGCTGTACAGGAAAAATTCGCTCTGACGGACGATCCCCTTCGGCCCGCCGAGGCGCGACATCAACTTATACAGATCGACGATCTGCTGCACCGTAAAAGGAGAGGTGGACTGCTGCCCGTCGCGGAAAGTCGTATCGGTGATCCAGATCTCCGCGGGCATATCCATCGGTACATGGCGGTAGTTGAATACGACTTTCGGAACTTCGTCATACGGATACAGATCGCGGAAAAGTTCGGGATCTTTCACGTCCTGCAATTCGTAATGATAAATATCTTCTTCCAGCAGATTTTTCTTTTTATCGAAATAAATCACGGCCTAAAAGACCTCCTTGACGAAGGATTCGATCCTGTCGAGCCCCTCCGCAATGTCCTCTTTGGAAATGGCGTAAGAGAGGCGGACGCACTCGTCGTCGCCGAACGCAATGCCGGGAACGACGGCGACGCCCTTTTCGAGCAGCATGTCGGCAACGTCCATGGACCCGTTGATCTTTCTGCCGTTGAAGCGCTTGCCGTACAGCTTGTCGACAACGAGCATGATATAGAACGCGCCGTCCGGTTCGATGCAGTCGAGCCCCTCGATCGCACGGATGCGCTCGATCATGAACTTTCTCCTGTCGTTGAAGATGCCGCGCATCTTTATAAGCTCCTCTTCGCTGCCGTTCAACGCCGCGAGCGTAGCATACTGCGAAACGGTGGAAGGGTTGCTCGTGGCATGGCTCTGGAAAGAGTCGATCGCCTTCGCAACGTCCTTGGGCGCCGCCAACCAGCCGATGCGCCAGCCGGTCATGGCGTACGTCTTTGAAACGCCGTCGATGACGACGGTATGCTCTTTGACCTTTTCGCTCACGCGCGCGATGGAGAAATGCTGCACGCCGTCATAGATGAGCTTGGAATAGATCTCGTCGGAGATCACCCAGATGCCCGCTTCTTCGACCACTTTGCCGATGGCGCGGATCTCCTCTTCGGTATACACGGCGCCCGTAGGATTGGACGGAGAATTGAATACGAGGAGTTTGGTCTTGGGCGTGATCGCCTTTTTGAGATCATCGGGGCTGATCTTGAAATGATTTTCCTTGCGCCCCTCGACGAACACGCTCTTGCCGCCGCACACTTTGACGACTTCGGGATAGGTCAGCCAATACGGCGCGGGGATAATGACTTCGTCCCCGTCCTCGACGAGGGCGAACATCGCGTTGAAAATGGAGTGTTTCGCTCCCGACGAGACGACGATCTGAGACATGTCGTAGTCGAGGCCCTGTTCCTCCTTGAGTTTTGCCGCGATCTTTTTGCGAAGTTCGGGAAGGCCCGAAGAGGGCGTGTACTTTGTATAACCTTTATCGAGGGCGTCTTTGGCGGCGTCGATGATGTGCTGAGGCGTGTTGAAATCGGGTTCGCCTGCGCCGAAGCCGATGACGGACTTCCCTTCCGCTTTCATCGCCTTGGCTTTCGCGGTGATGGCAAGAGTCAGGGAGGGAGAGATGGATGAGATCCTCTTTGTCGTGTTCATGATCATATACCTCGTTTAAATTTTTTCTTTCGGTTGGCCGCCTCTCGTAAAGGGAAACGATTTTATGATTTTCCGCCTTGCCCGGGCGGAATCCGGTCAGAGGTCGCTTTCGGACGAAAGTTTTGCCTCTCTGTCGGCGATGGCAAGGCTTTCGAGCATGCCGCCGATGTCGCCCATGATAAAGCTGTCCAAAGAATACAGCGTCAGCCCGATCCGGTGATCGGTGACCCTGTTCTGCGGGAAATTATAGGTGCGGATGCGCTCGCTCCTGTCGCCCGTACCCACCTGGCTCTTGCGGTTTTCCGCATAGTCGCTCTGATATTTGCTGTTATAATAATCGTAAAGGCGGCTTTTGAGCACTTTCATCGCCTTTTCGCGGTTTTTGATCTGCGAGCGTTCGTCCTGACAGGTCACGACGATGCCCGTGGGAAGATGGGTAATGCGGATGCAGCTCTCCGTCTTGTTGATGTGCTGGCCGCCCGCGCCGCCCGACCGATAGGTGTCGATCTTGAGGTCTTTTTCGTTGATCTCCACTTCCACGTCTTCGGGCTCGGGCAGCACCGCCACCGTGACGGTAGACGTATGCACGCGCCCCTGCGATTCCGTTTCGGGCACCCGCTGCACGCGGTGCACGCCGCTCTCGAATTTGAGTTTGCTGTATACGCCTTTCCCCGAAACGGTGAACACGACCTCTTTCATGCCGCCCAGCTCCGTCTCGCTCAGATCGATGATCTCCGTCTTCCAGCGCATGCTCTCGGCATAGCGGCAGTACATGTTGTAAAGGTCCGCCGCGAACAGACTCGCCTCGTCGCCGCCCGCGCCGCCGCGGATCTCCATGACGACGTTTCTCTCGTCGTTTTTGTCTTTCGGCAGGAGCAAAATGCGCAGCTCGCCGTGTATCCCCGCAAGTTTTTCTTTGAGAGCGTACCCCTCCTCGGTGAGAAGGTCGCGCATTTCGCGGTCTTCCTCCCCCTCGGCGGCGGCAAAGGCGTCGTTCATTTCCCTTTCCGTCTTTTTATATTCGAGGTACTTTTCCGCCGTCTCCGCGATGTCCGCATGCTCTTTTGCGCATTGCGTCCACTTTTCCGGCTGGGATATGACCGCGGGGTCTGCCATCTCTTCCGAAAGCTTGCGGTATTTTTCTAAAATGTCTTCTAATTTTTTCAGCATATCCAAAAATCAAGCCTGCGCCCGGCGCAGTTTTGCAACGACGATGCGGTCATTTCCGTCGTAATCGCGGAAAACTTCGGTGTCGAACGCGTCCGCAAACATCTCCGCGACCGCGCCGCCCTGCCCCGCGCCGCATTCCATGAAGAGCGTACCGCCTTCGCAAAGGTGCGCGGGCGCCTCAACGCGCAGGCGGCGGTAGAAATCCAGCCCGTCCGCTCCCCCGTCCAGCGCGGAAAGGGGCTCGTACTCGCGGATCTCCCTTTGCAGGGCCGCTATATCTTCGTGCCGTATATAGGGCGGATTGCACGCGATGACGTCGAATTTTTCCGCAATGTCCGAAAGCAGGTCGCTCTCGTAAAAGGTCACGGGAGCGCCGTTTGCGTCTGCGTTCTCCCTTGCAAGCGAAAGTGCGTCCGCGCTGACGTCCGAAGCAAAAACGCGCACATGTTTCCCCTGCTTTTCCGTTTCTTTTGCCACGGCGACGGCAATGCAGCCGCTGCCCGTGCATAAATCGAGCACGCTGTCTCCGTCCTTCAATGCGGCGACGACCTTTTCCGTCAGAAGCTCCGTTTCGGGCCGGGGAATGAGCGCACGCCCGTCCGTTTTGATCTCGTAACCGTAAAAATTCGTTCCGCCGAGAACGTACCACAGAGGCTTTCCGCGCATACGTTCGCCCGAAAGGCGGTCCAGTTCGCGCACTTTGCTCGGTACGAGCATTTCGTCCGACGAAGAAAGCCCGCTGCGCGGCACACCCGTTTTGAGCGAGACCAGCCATTCCGCGTCGCTTTCGTCGATGCCCTTTTCGGCAAAGAGCGTTTTCAGCTCTTCGGTATAATGCTTGACCGACTTCGAAACGGTGAAATCCGTCTCGGGAACAGCGGGATCGGCGTCCATTTCGTACGCTTTTTTGAACGCGGCGATGGCGACTTCGAGCATGTCCTCGGTCGGCTCGCGGGTCGTCAGTTTTTGCAGCGCGAACCCGGGCGCTTTTATGGGAAGAAAGATCTTGCTCTGCGTTTTTGCAAGAAGTTTCAGAACTTCGTACGAAAGCCCCGCCACAACGGGCAGGAACAAGATCTTGACCGCGAACTGGATGAGGAAATTGACGACCCTTCCGTAGACAAAAAAGTCGAGATACTCGTCGCAGACCCAGTTGACGACGGAAAAGACGACGATGCTGACCGCCATGACGAGAAAGAGAAAAGTCGTACCGCAGCGGTCATGGATGCGGGAACATTTTTTCGCGTTTTCGGGCGTAAGCTCCATGCCCTTTTCGAAACAGGTGATCGTCTTATGCTCGGCGCCGTGGTACATGAACACGCGGCGGATGTCCCTCATCGCCGTAATGGCGACGATATACAGGATAAAGATCACGAGGCGGAATCCGCCCTGGATCAGATTGTAACCGATGCTGTACCGCCTGAGCCAGCTGCCGGAATCGACGAGAAGATCGGCAAACACGATGGGAAGAACGATGAACAGCCCCACCGCCAGCACCACGCCCAACAGCGTCGCGATAAAAGAGATGAACGCCATCAGATCGATGTGCAGTTTCTCTTTGCACCATTTTTCAAACCTGGTCGGTTCGCCCTCGTCCCCGTACACGGCGGCGCTGCGCATTAAGATCTTCGATCCCGTGACGAGGGAGGAAACGAAATTGACAACCCCGCGGACAACGGGGATCTTTGCGACGCGTTTCATGCCCTCGGACGTATTCAGGCGGCGGCTCTCGATCTGGATGTTTCCTTCGGGATCCCTGACGGCCGTGGCGTACGCCGTTCTGCCGCGCATCATGACCCCTTCGAGCACCGCCTGCCCGCCGATATAGGTACGGTTTTCTTTCTTTTTCTTCTTTTCTTTCCCCATGCAAAGCTCCGAATGCACAAATTGTCCTAAAAAAGAAAATCAGCCCCAAGCAAACACTTAGAGCTGAAAACGCAAAATCTAAATTCCGTATCTTTTTTTGAACTTATCGACTCTGCCGCCTGTGTCAACGAGCTTCTGTCTGCCTGTGAAAAAGGGATGGCACTTACTGCAAATATCCACTTTCATGGTATCGCCTTTTTTCGTGGTGCCCGTTTTGAACGTGGCGCCGCAAGCACAGGTAACGGTGACCTCGTGATAATCGGGATGTATATCGGGTTTCATGTTTTCACCTCTCTATGCGTACTTTCTTTAAGATGCTGATTTATTATATCTTATTTTTATTGACAAGTCAATCAGAAATTTGCTCCGAACGAAAAATTTTTTATACAGATGCGCAAACTTTAACGTGGCGAAAGGCTTTCGCCGGCACGGGAACGCACTTTTTGGCTTTTCCACATCGCTGCTTCGGCCTTTTTTGTGCGTTTTTTACTTGCCATCCGTTCAAGATTGCTATATAATTGACTGTAAACTGATCTATTGCGAGGATGTCATGAAGATCTGGAAACTGCTTTCACCCAAAACACTGACGGAGGAAGAGAGACCCGACAGCATATCCGCACCGACGCAGGCGAAAGTCAAGGTCACCAAAGTCCTGCTCGCCTATCCCGAGATCCGCGCCTATACGGGCGCATCGGGCGTGCGCTTTCCGCGCGTTCCCGGCATGTTTGCCGTGGGGGTCGTGACCGAAACGGGAGAAGGCTGCGTAGCCGTTGAAAAAAATTCGCGCGTATACCTGAACGGGACTTACGCGTGCGGCGAATGCGCCGAATGCAGAAAGGGAAACGAAAGCGGATGCCTCTCGCCCGTCATCTCGGGCGTCGACCGCGACGGGTTTCTCCGCGACTTTGTGGTAGCGGAAGAGGCGCACCTGTTTCCGCTGCCCCCTTCCGTCGGCGACGACATAGCGCTGTATGCGGGACTCGTTTCCCTTTGCGAAGACATCATAGACAAACTGGACGTACCGAAAGGCACGCACGTCGCCGTGGTGGGCGCGGGAGAAACGGGGAACATCCTGTCGCAACTGCTCATCTATCACCAGGCTGTCCCCATCCTCATCGACGAGAGCGAGGATAAACTTGCCGTGGCGGCAAAATGCGGCGTGTACTACACTCTTAAAGCGGACGAAGACCTCATGGAAAATTTGTCCCAGATCACGGGCGGCAGAATGGCGGAAGGGTGCGTATTCACCTCGTTTTGCGGCCTTTCGCCCGACCTGCCCTTTGAGATCACGGCAAAGCGCGGGAAAGTCATTTATGCGGGCATGGAATTTCCCGAAATGACCGTGCACTTGAAAAAAGCGCTGGACAAAGAGATTTCCGTGACGGGCGCGACGCGCGGATATGCGCAGTGCGCTGCCGCGATCAACCTGCTCGTGAATAAGGCGGTCGACTTCAAACCCCTGCTCGCGGCGGAAGCGAATGCCGCAGACATACCGAAGCTGTTCGCCTCGAACGCGGAAATTTTGGAAAAAGAAAAAAGAGTCCCCCTGACCATCGTCAACATGATCTGATCCTTCGGCGCCCGAGCGCACACAAAACCTGAAAATGCGTAAATTTTTCAAATTACTGACGAGCAAATTTTTTATCGTGGCACTGCTCCTGTTGGCGGAACTCGCCATCGTGCCCGCCACGCTCATTTGGCTGTCGCTGCAATTTCCTGCGGTGGGTACCTATGTGAGCTTCTTTTTCGGCGTCATCGACGTTATACTCGTCCTTTACATCATCAATTCCGAGATCAACGGAGAATACAAGATTGCCTGGATCGTGCCGATCCTGCTCATCCCTCCCGTCGGGGCATTCCTCTTTCTCATTTTCAGGAGAAGGAAAGCGCCGCGCAGAAAGCTGCAAAAACAGCTCATGCACGAACTGCCTCAGATCAAAAAATTGTACGAGCGTCAACCCGACGCCGACTGCAAATTTTTGGAAATGGGCGGATTTGCGCAGCAGTGCGCCGAATTTGTGCGCAAAGAGAGCGCCATGCCCGCCAGCGACTGCTATGAATACAAATACTTTTCTTCGGGCGAGGAGTACGGCGCCTGGTTGGAAAAAGAACTGGCTCAGGCGGAAAAATTTATATTTTTGGAATACTTCGTCATTTCCGAAGGTAAATTCTGGGACAGAGTGCACAAGATCCTCAAAGAAAAAGCGGATGCGGGCGTAGACGTGCGCGTCATTTACGACGACATCGGCTCGCTGCTCGGCATTCCGGGCGATTTCGCTTCGCGCCTCGAAAAAGAAGGGATCCGTTGCCTGTGCTTCAATAAATTCCGACCCGTCGTAGACGTGGCGCAAAACAACCGCACCCACCGCAAGATCGCCGTCATCGACGGCGTGACCGCGTTTACGGGCGGCATCAACATTGCGGACGAGTACACCAACGAGATCACGCTGCACGGGCATTGGAAAGACACCGGCATCATGGTGCGCGGAAGAGCCGCACAGAATTTCACGGCCATGTTTTTGCAGCTGTGGGAAATGAAAAACTTTCAGGACGGCGTAACGGAAGAAAGCTATGAAAAATACCTTTCTCCCTGCCCCGAAGGCAAATACGCATGCCTGCCCTTTTCGGACTCTCCTTTCGGAGGCGGCAGCAATATCTGCGAATCGCTGTATCTGAAAGTGATCTACAACGCAAAAAAATACGTCTACATCAACACGCCCTACCTGATCATCGACGACGAGATGAAACGCGCGCTCATCACCGCGGCGCATTCAGGAGTGGATGTGCGAATCACCGTGCCGCACATCCCCGATAAAAAGTACGTCTACGCGGTCACGAAGGCGTTCTGCACCCCCCTCATCAAAGAGGGAGTGCACATCTATTTTTATTCCCCCGGTTTCATCCACGCAAAGAGCATCGTCAGCGACGGCAACGCCTGTATCATCGGTTCTTCGAACATGGATTTCAGAAGTTTTTACCTGCATTGCGAATGCAACATCATGTTCTTCGATGAGGAGATTTGCGAAGACCTTCACGACGACTATCTGCAGACCTGCGCGGAAAGCGAGCTGATGACGGAAAAAAAGACGAAAACAAATTTCTTACGCAAAATTTATCGTTCCGTTCTGCGCGTATTTGCGCCGCTGATGTAACGTTTAAAAACAGAGAGAGAAACCATGATAAAACTTGCCGTGAGCGACCTGGACGGGACGCTGCTCGATTCGAAAGGAAAACTGCCGGCCGGCATTTTTTCGCTCATAGAACAATTGTATGACAGCGGGATCCTGTTTTGCGCCGCAAGCGGGCGCCAACTCGTCTCTTTGGAAAAGATGTTCGCGCCCGTGCGCGACAAGATCGTGTTCATAGCGGAAAACGGCGCCATCTGTGCTCACCGCGGCGAGATTTTTTTCTGCAAAACCTTGGGATCGGAAAAAACGGGACGGGCGCTCGAAGCGATCGCCCGTTTAAGAGAAAAGAAAGTCTATCCCCTCCTCTGCACTCCCGACTGTGCCTATTACGAAGACGACGAACAGCCCTTTGTCTCTTACGTGGAAGCGTCTTACCTCAACAACGCGCATCGCCCCCTGTCGGACATCGCAAAAAGGGGCCGTGTGTGCAAAATCGCCGTTTACGACGGCGTCGGCCCCGAACAAAACAGTATGCGGGTGCTGCCCGACGCGCTCCCCGACCTTCGCGTCATTCAGTCGGGAGACTGCTGGATCGATATTTCTTCGGACGGCGTGAATAAGGGCGTCGCGCTCGGCTTTGTGCAGAAAAAATTTGGTTTTCTGCGTTCGGAATGCGCGGCGTTCGGCGACCACATGAACGACTATGAAATGCTGCTCGCGTGCGAACACTCTTACGTGACGGAAAACGCCTTCGACGAGCTGAAAAAGCTCATCGGCAACACCGTTCCCTCCAACGACGAGGGCGGCGTGTTCGGCGCTCTCAAAAAGATCTTATCGGGCGCCTTTACGGGAAAAAAGAAATAACGGCACAGTCCGCCCACGGCTTGTTTCTGCCGATAAAACTATCCTTATATTAAAAAGCGCACGCGCTTTTATCTTTAAAAACGCACCGCCCGAGGCAAATGCCTCGGGCGGTGCTTTATTTTACCGCTGAAATCCGATTCAATTGTTCGCCGTATTTTCTGCGATCTCCTCCGCCTCGGTGAAAGGATCGCTTTCGCGGTGTCCCGCCACCAGCTGAGGGCTCATGTTCTTGTAATCGCGCACGCCCGTGCCCGCAGGGATGAGCTTGCCGATGATGACGTTTTCTTTGAGTCCGATCAGAGGGTCGACCTTGTTTTTGATCGCAGCCTCGGTGAGGACCTTTGCCGTCTCCTGGAAGGATGCCGCCGAAAGGAAGGAATCGGTCGACAGCGCCGCCTTGGTGATACCGAGGAGCACGCGCTTTGCCGTAGCGGGACGGCCGCCCTTTTCGAGCGCTTTGAGGTTCTCGTCCTCGAACGTGAACATATCCACGAGTTCGCCGGGGAGCATTTCGGTGTCGCCGCAGTTTTCGATGCGGACCTTGCGCATCATCTGGCGGACGATGATCTCGACGTGCTTGTCGTTGATGTCGACGCCCTGCGAACGGTAAACGGACTGCACCTCGTGCAGGATATAGTCCTGCACGCCCTTGACGCCCTGAATGCGGAGAATGTCCTGCGGATTGACAGAACCGCCGTTGAGCTGTACGCCCGGTTCGACTTTGTCGCCCGTCTTGACTTTGAGCTCTGCATTGAACGGAAGGACGTATTCTTTCTTGTCCGCACCCGTGAATTCGTCGCGAATGACGACGTGTTTCTGGTTGTCCTGTTCGGTTACGTATACGATGCCGCCCACCTCGGTGAGGGTCGCAACGCCCTTCGGCTTTCTCGCTTCGAAAAGCTCTTCGACACGGGGAAGACCCTGTGTGATGTCGCCCGTCGCCGCGATACCGCCCGTATGGAAGGTACGCATCGTCAGCTGCGTGCCCGGCTCGCCGATGGATTGCGCCGCAATGACGCCGACCGCTTCGCCCACCTGGATGGATTTGTCGGTCGCCATGTTCTTGCCGTAGCACTTGGCGCAGACGCCGTGACGGGAATTGCAGGTGAAGATACTGCGGATGGAGACCTCGGTGATGCCCGCTTTGACGATGGCTTTGGCCGTTTCATCGGTGACCATTTCGTTGGTCGCCACGATCACTTCGCCCGTCTTGGGATCCACGACGTCTTCGGACACGAACCTGCCGGCAAGCCTGTCTTCGAGACTTTCGATGATGTCGCCGTTTGCGCCCGTGATGGCGGTGATCTTCATGCCGCGGGGCTTTCTGCCCGCACAGCAGTCGTCCTCGCGCACGATGACGTCCTGCGATACATCGACGAGACGGCGGGTCAGATAGCCCGAGTCTGCCGTTTTCAGCGCCGTATCCGCAAGGCCCTTGCGGCCGCCGTGCGAGGAGATGAAGTATTCGAGAACGGTCAGGCCCTCACGGAAGCAGGATTTGACCGGGATCTCGATCATTTTACCCTGCGGGTTGACCATCAGGCCGCGCATGCCCGCAAGCTGTTTGATCTGGTCGATGGAGCCGCGGGCGCCCGAGTTCGCCATCATCCAGATGGGGTTGAACTTGTCGAGTCCCTTTTTCAGCTCGTTCGTGACCGCGTCGGTCGTGTCTTTCCACACGTTGACGACCGCGTTGTAGCGCTCCTCGTCCTTCAAAAGGCCGCGGGCGAATTTCTTTTCGATGTTTTCGACTTTATGTTCCGCCTCGGCGATGAGCGGTCTCTTCGCGTCGGGGATGTGCATGTCAAAGACGGAAGTCGTGATCGCGCCGATGGTCGAGTATTTATAGCCGAGCGCCTTGATCTTGTCGAGCACGTCCGCCGCTTTGGGCGCACCGCCCGTCTTAAAGCAGCGGTCGACGATCTTGGAGATCATCTTCTTGCCGACCGGCTCGTCTTCCTGCACCTGACGGATAGTCTTGCCGTCCGCTTCTACCTCGTACCTGTCTTTGAGGCGGGTCAGATCGCAGGCATTGCTGCCGCCGATCTCGTATTTGAGGTAATCCTCCTTCACTTTTCTGTTGACAAAACCGAGATCCTGCGGGATCGCCTCATTATAGATGATGCGGCCGACCGTCGTTTTCACCCTGCCCGTAACTTCCGTTTCGGGTTCGCCGTTCTCTTTGAAGAACTTGCCTTCGGGAAGTTTTACGGTACGCTTGACGTAGATCTCGTCCTGCAAGGTGATCGCCTTGGTCTGGTACGCCATGATCGCCTCGTCTTCGGAGGTGTACAGCGGCGCACGGTACTGCTCGGCGCCCTCGGTGCCTTCGGGCACCTCGTCATGGTTCGCGTTGTACCATTTATCCTCGTACCTTCTGATGATGGTGAGGTAATATGCGCCGAGAACCATGTCCTGCGTGGGCGTCATGACCGGCTTGCCGTCGGAAAGTTTGAGGATGTTGTTCGCGGAGAGCATGAGGAAACGCGCCTCCGCCTGCGCTTCGATGGAAAGGGGCACGTGCACGGCCATCTGGTCGCCGTCGAAGTCGGCGTTGAACGCGCCGCAGACGAGCGGGTGGATCTTGATGGCGCGGCCCTCGATGAGTACCGGCTCGAACGCCTGAATGGACAGGCGGTGGAGCGTCGGCGCGCGGTTCAGAAGGACGGGATGCTCTTTGATGACCCCTTCCAGCACGTCCCAGACGGCGGGTTTCGCCTTTTCGACGGCGCGCTTTGCGCTCTTGATGTTATGGCACTGGCCGCTTTCGACCAGTTTTTTCATGATGAACGGCTTGAACAGCTCGATCGCCATCTCTTTGGGCAGACCGCACTGATAAATTTTGAGTTCAGGCCCTACGACGATAACCGAACGGCCGGAATAGTCGACGCGCTTGCCGAGCAGGTTCTGACGGAAACGCCCCTGCTTGCCGCGGAGAAGCCCCGAAAGGGATTTGAGTTCGCGGTTGGAAGGACCCGAGATCGCTTTGCCGCGGCGGCCGTTGTCGATGAGCGCATCCACCGCTTCCTGCAGCATGCGCTTTTCGTTTTTGACGATCATGTCCGGCGCGCCCAGCTCCATCAGCCTTTTCAGGCGGTTGTTGCGGTTGATGACGCGGCGATACAGATCGTTCAGGTCGCTCGTCGCGAACCTGCCGCCGTCCAGCTGCACCATGGGGCGCAGTTCGGGCGGGATGACGGGGAGAACGGTGAGGATCATCCATTCGGGGCGGTTGCCGCTCTTGCGGAACGCTTCGATGATCTCGATGCGCTTGACCGCTTTGAGGCGCTTTGCGCCGCTCTGGTTGTTTTCGATGATCTCTTTGGTCTCTTTGCTCTCTTTTTCAAGGTCGACCGCCTGCAAAAGCTCGCGGATCGCCTCCGCGCCCATGCCGACTTTCAGCCCCGTGACGCTCTCGTCGCCGTATTGCTCTTCGATCTCGCGAAGTTCTTTGTCGTTGATGACCTGCTTATAGGTCAGCGTGGGGATCTTGCCGGGATCGAGCACGACGTACGCGGCAAAATAGATGACCTGTTCGAGCTGCTTGGGCCCCATGTCCAGGAGCAGTCCGATGCGGGAAGGAACGCCGCGGAAATACCAGATGTGCGATACGGGCGCGGCGAGCTCGATGTGTCCCATGCGCTCGCGGCGCACCTTTGCGCGGGTGACTTCTACGCCGCACTTTTCGCAGATGATCCCTTTATAGCGGATACGCTTATATTTTCCGCAATGGCATTCCCAGTCTTTGGTCGGCCCGAAGATCTTTTCGCAGAACAGGCCGTCGCGTTCGGGTTTTTGCGTGCGGTAGTTGATGGTTTCGGGCTTCGTCACTTCGCCGTACGACCATTCTCTGATCTTTTCGGGAGACGCAACTCCGATCTGTATTGAGTCAAAATCGTTTAATTCGAACATACTATTCCTCCCGCTCGTTTATTCTTCGTCGTGATCTGCCTGTTCGTCCGCGTCGTCTTCGTCATCCCAGTCGTCCAGATCGTCCAATTCGCCTTCGTCATCTTCATCGAAGAGGTCGGAAGAAGTGAAATCTTCGTCCTCATCCTCGTCTTCTTCGAAAATGGAACCGACGTCGCCCTCATCTTCGTCCTCGTCTTCATCCTCGTCGTCGAAGTTGAAGTCGATTTCCTCGGTCTCTTCGTCGCGGCGGGTATCCGGTTCGTCGTCCATATCCGCGTCGGAGAAGTCTTTGAGCTGGATCTCGTCCTTGTTCTCGGTGAGCACTTTGACGTCGAGCGCGAGGGACTGCAATTCCTTGAACAGGACCTTGAACGCCTCGGGAATGCCCGGCTCGGAGATGTTGTTGCCCTTTACGATGCTCTCGTACGTCTTGACACGGCCGACGATATCGTCCGACTTGACGGTGAGGATCTCCTGCAAAATGTGCGCCGCGCCGTACGCTTCGAGCGCCCAGACCTCCATTTCACCGAAACGCTGGCCGCCGAACTGCGCCTTGCCGCCGAGCGGCTGCTGCGTGACGAGGGAGTAAGGCCCGATGGAACGCGCATGGATCTTGTCGTCGACGAGGTGGATGAGCTTGATCATGTACATCTGTCCGACCGTGACGCGGTTTTCGAACGGTTCGCCCGTGCGCCCGTCGTACAGCTGGATCTTGCCGTCCACTTCCCCGTCGGGATTGACGATGTTGTTTTCTTTAAAGAGTTCTTTGATGTCTTTTTCGGTCGCGCCGTCGAATACGGGCGTCGCGATCTTCCAGCCGAGCTGTTTGCAGACATGCCCGAGGTGCACTTCCAGCACCTGTCCGATGTTCATTCGGGAAGGCACGCCGAGGGGGTTCAGAACGATCTGCATGGGCGTTCCGTCCGCCATGAAAGGCATATCGCTCTCGGGCAGGATACGCGAGATGACGCCCTTGTTGCCGTGGCGGCCCGCCATCTTGTCGCCGACGGAGATCTTGCGCTTCTGCGCGATGTACACGCGCACCAGCTTGTTCACGCCGGGGGACAGTTCGTCTTTATTCTCCCTCGTGAAGATCTTGACGTCCACGACGATACCGCCCTCGCCGTGCGGCACGCGCAGGGAGGTGTCGCGCACTTCGCGCGCCTTTTCGCCGAAGATAGCGCGAAGCAGGCGCTCTTCGGGCGTGAGCTCGGTCTCACCCTTCGGGGTGACTTTGCCGACGAGGATGTCGCCCGCGCTGACTTCCGCGCCGATGCGGATGATGCCGTCCTCGTCGAGATCTTTCAGCGCGTCGTCGCCGACGTTCGGGATGTCACGGGTGATCTCCTCTTCGCCGAGCTTCGTGTCGCGCGCCTCCGTCTCGTGCTCTTCGATATGCACGGACGTGAACACGTCTTCGCGGACGAGCTTTTCGGAAATGAGGATAGCGTCCTCGTAGTTATAGCCTTCCCACTCCATGAAGCCGATGAGGATGTTTTTGCCGAGCGCGAGCTCGCCGTTGTTGGTCGAAGGGCCGTCGGCGATGATCTCTCCCGCCTCTACCCTGTCTCCGGTATTGATGATCGGGCGCTGGTTGAGGCAGGTACCCTGGTTGGAGCGCTCGAATTTTTTGAGTTTATATTCGTCTACGATGCCGTTGTCCTGACGGATGCGAATGAGGTCGGACGCGACGCCGATCGCCGTACCCGCGTTTTTCGCCTTGACGATGACGCCCGAGTCGCGCGCGATCGCAGCTTCTATGCCCGTCGCCACGATGGCGCTCTCCGTTTTGAGGAGGGGCACCGCCTGGCGCTGCATGTTCGAACCCATGAGGGCACGGTTGGTATCGTCGTTTTCCAGGAACGGGATGAGCGCGGTCGCGACAGAAACGAGCTGCTTGGGCGACACGTCCATGTAGTCGATGCGCTCCTGCGGCAGCTGCGTGATATCCGCGCGGCGACGGCAGGAAATACGCTCGTTGACGAACGTTCCGTCCTCGTTCAGCGGTTCGTTCGCCTGCGCGACGACATATTTGTCCTCTTCGTCCGCAGTCAGATAATCGACGTCGTTCGTGACGCGGACGAGCACGCATTTGCCGCTCTCGTCATACTCCTTCTGCACCCTGCGGTAAGGGCTCATGATAAAGCCGTATTCGTTGACCTTCGCAAAAGTCGCGAGCGAAGAGATCAGACCGATGTTCTGACCTTCGGGCGTCTCGATCGGGCACATGCGGCCGTAATGGCTGTGGTGCACGTCGCGGACGTCGAATGTCGCGCGGTCGCGGTTGAGACCGCCGGGTCCGAGCGCGGAGAGCTTGCGCTTGTGCGTGAGTTCCGCGATCGGGTTGGTCTGGTCCATGAACTGCGACAGCTGCGAAGAGCCGAAAAATTCGCGGATGACCGCCGAAACGGGGCGCACGTTGATGAGGCCGGAGGGCGTCACTTCGTTGGGGTCCTGCGTCGCCATGCGCTCTTTGATGAGGCGCTCGAGGCGCGCGATGCCCACGCGCAGCTGGTTCTGCAAAAGTTCGCCCACGCTGCGCACGCGGCGGTTGCCGAGGTGGTCGATGTTGTCGACCGTGCCGATGCCGTAGCGCAGGTCGAGGTTGGTGGACACAGCCGCGATCACGTCGTCGACGGTGATGTGGCGGTGATTGAGTTTGTCGATGAGCGGGCGGATGACCTTTTTCTCCTCGGCGGAGACGGAAACTTCCGGGCGCCTTAAAATCTCGTGGAACTTTTTGCACGCCTCCACGAATTTGATGCGGTTCTCGCGGCGCTTTTCGCGGTTTTTGCGCTCTTCCTGCTTTTCATCGTCCGTCTTTTTGGTCTCTTCGGTAAAATACGCGGCATTGATGCGGTCGCGGAACTGCTCTGCGACTGTCTCCGCGTCCGAATTTTCCATCGCCGCGGCGATCTCTTCGGAGAACTTGAAATTCGGATAATAGATGGTGGGCAAAAGCCCGAAGCTCTTCGGATTCTTGTCCGAAACGGCGGAAAAATTCACCGTGTTGTTGCCGATGACTTTGTGGCGCATTTCGCCCGCGCGCTCGTCGGAGACGAGGACGTACACCTCGTTGATGCCTGCGTCCTGGATCTCGAACGCCTTCTTTTCAGAGATCTTTTCCCCTTTGGAGACGATCAGCTCGCCCGTAGCGGGGTCGAAAATATCGTCCGCGGAGACGCATCCCGGGAGACGGTAGGCGATGTTGAGCTTTTTGTTGAATTTATACCTGCCGACTTTCACCACGTCGTAACGGCGGGGATCGAAGAACAGGTTATGCAGGTGCTGGCGCACCGATTCGTCCGTCGGGACTTCGCCGGGGCGCAGGCGGCGGTACAGCTCGATGAGGCCGTCCTGCTCGCTCTTGGCGGTGTCCTTTTCGATGGTCGCCGCGATCATCTTGTCGTCGCCGAAAATATCGGTGATGGCGACGTCTGACCCGAACCCGAGGGCGCGCAGAAGGACGGTCGAGCAGATCTTGCGTTTCCTGTCGACGTGCACCCACATCACGCCCTGAGAATCCTGCTCGAATTCCAGCCAGGCGCCGCGGTTGGGGATGACCGTGGTTTTGAACATTTCGCGGCCCGACTTGTCCTTTTCCGACTCGTTGTACGCGCCGGGGGAACGGACGAGCTGGGAGACGATGACGCGCTCCGCGCCGTTGATGATAAAGGAGCCGTTATCCGTCATGAGCGGGAAATCGCCCATGAACACTTCCTGATCGATGACCTCTTCTTTGACTTTGTTGACGAGGCGGACCTTTACCCTGAGAGGGAGCGCATACGTCGCGTCGCGGTTTCTGCACTCTTTCTCGTCGTACTTCGGCTTCGTGCCGAATTCATGACTGAGAAAATACAATTCGAAGTGATCGGAATAGTCGGTGATCGGAGAAAAATCCTCGAACACTTCGCCGATACCCTCTTCGATGAACGTCCTGTACGAGTTCTTCTGGATCTCGACGAGATCGGGGATCTCGATCGCCTCGTTGATCTTGCCGAACTTCCTTCTCTCTGTCTTGCCGTACTTTTGAATCGGTAAATTCATTCACTTGCTCCTTTTGAAATTCGTTCCGTAGGTTGCCTGCGCTTTCGGGCCGGGAAAAAATTTTTGCCAACTTTCGCTCTGACCCTTTACATATCAGAAAAAATACGGTATAATATCCAAAACGGCGGAAAAGCCGGCGGATGCGCCCCCTGTTTTATATCAATATTATATATAAAACGGGCGAACGGAGATTTTTTGCCCCCGTTTGAAAACGAAAAAGGGTAAAAATCACATTATACTCCATAATGATACAGTTTAGTATTATATAAAATTTTTAAAGAAAAGTCAAACGGTTTTCGATACGCTGAAAATTATTTTTGAAAATTTCGGCAAATTCCGACGCAATACGGCAAAACTTGTTCTATCCCGCGCGGTATTCGGAGAATACCGCGCGATTTTCTTTATTCCGCAGTCGGCGAAACATGACGCAAAAAAGAGAGGCAGACAATATGAGAATAGACAAATTTCTGAAAGTTTCAAGGATCTTAAAGCGCAGGACCGTCGCGGGAGATGCGTGCAAAGCGGGAAAAGTGAGCGTGAACGGCAAAGACGTGAAACCCGCCTGCCAACTGAAAGTCGGCGACGTGGTGGAACTCGCGTTCGCGGCGGGCAGCCTGAAATTCCGCGTGCTCGAACTGAAAGAGACGGTCAAAAAAGAAGACGCCGCAAAGATGTACGAGATCGTCCATGAATAACCCCGTCTTCCGCACCCTTGAAGAGGGAGAAATCTGCCGAGAGCTGTTCTTAAACTTTCACCGAAGGCAGAAAGTTGTCACGTGCCTTCGGAAAGAAGGAGACTGCTGGGTCGAAAAAGAAGCCCCCTTCATCGACGATTGGAGCGAAAGCGATTACGCTTATCTTATTGACTGCCTGCGCCGCACGGTGCGCACGGGCGGCGCCGTATTCGGCGCGTTCGTCGGAGAAAAACTCAAAGGGTTCGTCTCCGTCGAGAGCACCCCTCTCGGCAAAAGAGGCAGCTACCGCGACATGACCTCCCTGCACGTTTCGGAAGAACTGCGCCGTTCAGGGATCGGCAGCCAGCTTTTTCTTCTCGCAAAAACCTGGGCTCGGTCGCAGGGAGCGGAAAAACTTTACATCTCTTCGCACTCCGCATCGGAAAGCCAGGCGTTTTACAAAGCGATGGGCTGTACGGACGCGGAGGAGATAAACGAGGAACACGCACAGAAAGAACCGTGCGACCGACAATTGGAATGTCTTCTTTGACCGTTTGATATCATGAAAATATTTGCCGTTATCCCCGCCGCGGGCACAGGCTCCCGCGCGGGATTCGAAAAAAACAAAATACTGCAAAAGACGGGCGGCAGGACCGTGCTGGCGCGCACCGTTTCCGCCTTTGCCGGCCATCCCCTTATCTGCGGCGTCGCGGTCATCGTCAATCCCGCGGAAAAGGACGAGATTGCCCGCGAACTTTCGGGCGTAAAGGGGCTGTTTTTCGCCGAAGGGGGCAAAACGCGCACCGGATCGGTGCAAAACGCGCTGGAAATGCTGGCAGCGCTCGGCGACCCGCCCGACTACGTACTCATCCACGACGCGGCGCGGCCGTTCGTGACCCGCAGGATCATTGACGACTGCATCGCCTGCGTGCGGCAGTTCGGCAGCGCCGTGTGCGCCCTGCCCTGCACCGACACCCTCGTGCGGGCGAGAAGCGGCATGATCGAGGACTGCTACGACCGCGAAACGGCGTTCACTTTGCAGACGCCGCAGGGGTTTGCCTTCGCCGAGCTTCTGGCGGCATACCGAAAAATAACGCCCGCCGACAGTTTTACCGACGATTCGGGTGTGTATGCGAAATACGTCGCGCCGCCCTTCCTGTTTGCGGGCGATAAGCGTAACGTCAAACTGACTTTCGCGGAGGACTTTGCCATGAACGAAACGCGCACGGGCATCGGCGTCGACACGCATGCCTTCGGCGGAGAGAAAGATCACATCGTACTCGGCGGCGCAAAGATCCCCTCGGCGCGCGGCCTTATCGCCCACAGCGACGGAGACGTGCTGTGCCATGCGGTGATGGACGCCCTGCTCTCCGCGGCGGGGCTTGCCGACATCGGACACTATTTTCCCGATACCGACCCGCAGTATAAAGGCGCGGACAGCCTGGCGCTGCTTGCAAAGGTGCGCGGTCTCATCGAAAGCGAGGGCTTTGCCGTGGGGAACGTATCGGCGGCGATCGTCGCGGAAACCCCGCGCCTTGCCCCCCATATACAAAAAATGAAACAAAATATCGCGGACGCATTGCAGATTCCCGAACGCGCCGTCGGCATTTCGGCGGGAACGAACGAGGGCTTAGGCTACCTCGGCCGCGGCGAGGGCATCACGGTGATCGCGAACGTACTGCTGAAAACGATCTGACAGTTTCGTTCACCCTTGAAGCGGGCAGAGAATATGTGCTGTCGAGTACCGGAAACGAATACGATACGACCGAAAAGACCTTTGCCGTTTTTGACGGCGGCGGAAATCTCATCGCGGAGGGCGAAGGAGTAACGGAGATCCCCTTCACCGCGGCGACGGAAGACATCCTCGTCAAAGTCACGCTCGAAATCGAAGGCCATACGATCGGTTTCCGCATCCTGGAAAAAACGGAAACGGCGGCAGCGTCCGCCTGAAAAGCGTGCCCTTGCCGCAACGCGGCGCACAGGAAAAAAAGACCGTGCGGCCGCAAAAGGAGACAAGAGACGACTATGCAGCCATATAAATTCCCCGACGAACTTTTGTGGCGTTGGTATTCCATGCCCGACGGCGCGGACATCGTGCGCGTCTTTTTCAGCGAGGACAGGGAGAGGCGCATCTTCGTTTACCGCCGCAAGGACGGAACGTATTCGTACACCGACCAGACGCTGACCTTCGACGAATACGAGCAAGAATACTGGTGGCGCGGAACGGACAATGAACTCAGTTTTTACGACAGCGAGGAGAGCGTGCTCGCCGACATCGCGCCCCTGCTCGGCAACATGGCGGAAATCGCACAAACGGAACAGAAAACAGACAAAGGAGAATAAAAATTGGCAAAAACAAAATCGATATACGTATGCTCCGAATGCGGCACACAGAGCCCGCAATGGCTGGGGAGGTGCCCCGGCTGCGGCAAATTCGGCACCCTCGTAGAGGAGATAACCGAGAGCGCCGCGCCGCAAAAGGCCGTCAAACGGGAACGCTCGGTTTCCGCAAAGCGGCCCGTCCCCCTGTCCGAAGTGAAAGAAGAGCGGTTTGCGCGCGTCTCTTCGGGCATTGCGGAACTGGACACCGTACTCGGCGGGGGCATCGTGCCGGGCTCGCTCGTTCTCATCGGCGGCGACCCGGGCATCGGCAAAAGCACCCTTTTGACCGAAGTTTCCGCACACCTGTCGCGTACGCAGAAAGTTTTATACGTCTCCGCAGAAGAGAGCTGCTCGCAGGTGAAAATGCGCTGTTCCAGATTGAAACTCGACTCTTCCAACCTGCTCCTTCTCAACGAGACTTGCCTCGAAGACATCGAAGAGGCGATCATGGACGAAAAATTTGTGGTCATCGACTCCATTCAGGCGGTGTATACGAGCGAACTTTCTTCGGCGGCGGGCTCGGTCGGGCAGGTGCGCGAATGTGCGGGAAAGTTGCAGCGCATCGCCAAGGGACGGGGCATCACCTTTTTCATCGTCGGGCACGTGACCAAAGAAGGCGCGCTTGCGGGGCCGAAAGTGCTCGAACACATCATGGACACCGTTTTATACTTCGAGGGGGAGCGGGAAGAGAATTTCAAGATCCTGCGCGCGTACAAAAACCGTTTCGGCTCGGTGCAGGAAGTGGGCGTGTTCGAGATGACGGGCGAAGGCATTTACGGCGTTTCAGATTATTCGGGCATTTTCCTCTCCGAAAGCCGCGGAGAGGCCGCGGGCAGCTGCGTGACCCCCTCCGAGACGGGCAATCGCTGCATGATGGTGGAAATACAGACCCTTCTCGCCAAAACGGCGTACGGACTGCCCCGCAGAATGCCGCTCGGGATCGATTACAACAAAATGGTGCTGCTCATCGCCGTGCTTGAAAAAAGGTACGGGCTCCCCTTCTACAATCAGGACGTGTACCTAAACGCCATGGGCGGCATCCGCCTGAACGAACCCGCCGTCGACCTCGCCGTATGCGCGGCGCTGGCGAGCGGATTCAAAAACGAACCGATCGACAAGGACACCGCCGTATTCGGCGAAGTGGGCCTGACGGGAGAGGTGCGCGGCGTGACCTTTGCCGAAAAGCGGGTGAACGAATGCGTGAAGATGGGATTCAAACGGGTAATCTTTCCCGCCAAAAACTTTAAAAGCGTAAAAAAATACGAGGACAAGATACAGCTCGTCCCCGTGCAATACGTAAATCAGATGATCAGGCGCCTGTTCCCCGAACCCAAAACAAACTGACGCCTTCACAGAAAAATTTCGGACGCCGCGCGGCCCAAGGCCGCGCGGCGCTCTCTTTGTCTGTATGCGCGTCACTGCGGCGGAAAGATACCCTCCGGCGGCCCGTCTCCGCCTTGCGCAGCGCCCGCATCGGATTTCTTTTTCCTCCTAAAGAGCGGCTTATCCCGTGCGCAGAGCCACGCCCCTGCCGCCATGACCGCCAGCGCGATGAAATAAGTATAATGCGGCATTTCACGGAAGATCGCAAGAGATAAAAGCGTCCCGATAAACGGCGAGACCGCATAATAGGCGCTCGTCCTGGCGGCCCCCAACAGCCTCTGCGCATGCACATAAAAAAAATGCTCAGCCCGTAAGCGACCAACCCGACGCCGAGCGCGGCAAACACACTCCATATGACCGAGATCCTCTCTCCGATGCAAAAACCGATCGCGAGCGACCCGAGCCCCGAAAAGATCCCTTTGAGCAATACGATCTGCATCGGATCTTTGGAAGATATTTTTCGCGTGCAGTTATTTTCCAGCCCCCAAAGCGCCGCCGCAAGCAAGACGAACAGCGCCCCTGGCGAAAAGCGGAAAGCCGCCGCGCCCTCGACGGACAGCAATATACAGGCCGCCGTGACCAGCGCGATCCCCGCCCAGAGCCGCGCCGATATTTTTTCTTTAAAGACAAACAGCGCGATGAGCGCAGTCGCAACGATCTCGAAATTGTTGATCAGCGACGCATTTGCAGCCGACGTTGTGCGGAGCCCGAACATCAAACAGACGGGCGCGGCGATGTCGAGCGCGATCATCGCGAGCGTAAAGGGAAGTTCTGCCCTAGTAAGTTTTGTTTCGTTGCGGCCGGTTTTTGCCGCCTTGCGCACAAGCGCGACCGCGCCCATACCCAACCCCGCGCCGACATATAAAAATCCCGCCATGAGCGTGGGCGGCAGATAGTCGAGAAGCAACTTTGAAACGGGAGAATTGATCGCGTACAGCGCCGCCGCAAGGACCGCGAAAAATATCCCTGTTCCCGCGCCCTTCATAGCAAACTGTCGATGGCGCCGTTCAGCTTTTCAATCGCCGCCTTGTCGTTTTCCCGCACGGCCTCCGCTATGCAGTGCGCGATATGGTCTTTGAGGATGATCTTTCCGACGTTGGTCAGCTCCGAACGCACGGCGGCGATCTGGATGAGCACGTCGCTGCAATCCCTGCCCTCTTCCACCATCCTTTTGACGGCGTTCACATGTCCCGCCGCACGGGACAGCCTGTTCAGAACGGCCTGCGTATTTTCATGACGATCCATAACGGCCTCCTATCCCCCCACGGGGGATATTTGTATTTTAACACCGAAAGCCGCGCAGCGTCAAGCACCCCCGCTCGATTTTCCCGCTTTTCACAATAATTTTTGCAGTGTTTCCCCCAAATCGCCCGCAATGCAGACGGAGCGGTCTTTGATCTCTTCGGGCGCATACGCAAGTTCGAGATTCAGGCAGGCATAACGCGACTCTTTTTCTGCATATACGCGCTGCCAGAACGGATATTTGATGATGCCCGGCGTATTCATGCCTACGCCCAGTTCGAGATATAATGTTTTTCCCTTTGTGTGCTCTTTCAAAAATTTCTGATAGCGCGCGTGCGCCGCATGCCACCCCTCATCCTCGACGAAAGCACCGTCTGCGCGGAGATTGGTCGTCATCGGCCTGCCGCAGACGGGACAGCGGGGTACAAGTTCCGGCGGGATCTTTCCGTCCTTCTGCTTTTCGAGCATTTCGCGCACCGCCGCCTCGTTGTCATACGTCTTCTGACGGCACGGAAGCGAGCACTGGAACAGCCCGTAATCCCCCTGCGTATAGAACAGCCTCTCCTTTTCGAACCCCGCGACCTGAAAACGATGGTCGACGTTGGTCGTCAACACAAAGTACTCCTTGCCCGACAGAAGGCGCAGAAGATCTTCGTACGGCTTGCCTGCGGGCTGGTCATAGCGGTTGACATAGATCATGCGCGACCAATAGCCCCAGAACTCTTCCAAAGAGGAGAATGGGTAAAACCCGCCCGAATACATATCGTGAAAGCCGTATTTCTGCTCGAAATCAGAAAAATACTTTTTGAACCGTTCTCCGCCGTAGGCAAATCCGGCGGCAGCCGAAAGCCCCGCCCCCGCGCCGACGACGACCGCGTCGGCCGAGCGCAGCCACTCCTTTAACAGATCGATCTCACCCCGCCTGACCTGCGGGTCCTTTCCGCATTCCTGCATAAAAGCCTCCGAAAAAATGTATCGCCCCTTAAGCGGCCGCACGCTGTCCGCGTGCGGTTTTTACGCCGATCGCAACGGGTACGCCGCAAATACGGCGGCCGCTGTTATGCGCCCCTGTGCGCCTCGAATTCCTGCACGATCTGCGCCAGCGTCACCCCGCGCAGCGAATTTTCCAGAGCCGCCTGCGCATCCGCCAGATGGACATCCAAAACGGAGTGGATGCTGCGCCCCACGGGACAGCTCGGGTTGGGATTTTCATGAAAATGAAACAGGTCTCCGTCCACGCATTCCACAGCCCTGTACACGTCGTATAAAGTGATCTCTTTGAGGTCCTTCACGATATCCGCGCCGCCGCTGCCCGCCTTGACTTCGATCATGCCCGCCCCTTTCAGGCTCAGAAGCGTCCTGCGGATGACGACGGGATTGACGTTCACGCTCGCCGCGATAAAATCCGACGTCGTCTTCTCCTTTCCGGAAAAATAATAGATGACCAGCAGCGTATGCACCGCCACCGTAAATCTGGATGTGATCTTCATGTCCTCTGTCCTCCTTTTACGATATTATAGCGGCCTTTTATTGTAATGTCAAGCATTACATCTAATTCGAAAAGAAAACGGCCCGCAAAAATACGGACCGTTAAGTTTATGCGCTCTTTTTGATCACTTCGGGTTTCGCCGTCCCCAAAACGCATTCGCGGGTGATGCGCACCTCGCTGATGTTGTCCGCCGTGGGGATGTCGTACATCACGTCGGTCATCAGATTTTCGATGATGGTACGCAGTCCCCTCGCGCCCGTTTTCAGGCGGATGGCTGTATTTGCGATCTCGCTCACGGCGGCGGCGTCGAAGGAAAGTTTCACCCCGTCCATGCCGATAAGTTTCTGATATTGTTTGATGATGGCGTTTTTCGGCTCGGTAAGGATCTTGACGAGCGCCTCTTCGTCGAGGGGCTTTAAGCTCACGACGATGGGAACGCGCCCGACAAACTCGGGGATCAGCCCGAATTTTGTCAGATCCTGCGGTTTGACGTCTTCGAGCGCTTCATAATCCATTTCGTCGCCGGGGTTACGCACCTTTCCGCCGAAGCCGAGGGACGTATCGTCCTTGCGCTTTGCCACGATCTTATCCAATCCTACGAACGCGCCGCCGCAGATGAAAAGGATGTTGGTCGTGTCGATGCGCATACACTCCTGCTGCGGGTGCTTTCTGCCGCCCTGCGGCGGCACGCTGGCGACCGTGCTTTCGATGATCTTCAAAAGAGCCTGCTGCACGCCTTCGCCGGAAACGTCGCGCGTGATGGACACGTTCTCGCTCTTTCTGGCGATCTTGTCGATCTCGTCGATGTAAATGATGCCGCGCTCCGCCTTTTCGATGTCGTAATCGGCGTTCTGGATGAGTTTGAGGAGAATGTTCTCCACGTCCTCTCCGACGTAGCCCGCCTCGGTCAGCGTGGTCGCATCGGTCGTCGCGAACGGCACGTTCAGGATGCGCGCGAGGGTGCGCGCGAGCAGGGTCTTGCCGCAGCCCGTAGGCCCGAGAAGCAGGATATTGCTCTTTTCGATCTCGACGTCGTCGTCAGACTTGGAGATCTCGCTGTTGATGCGCTTGTAATGATTGTATACGGCGACGGACAGCACTTTTTTGGCTTTGTCCTGCCCGACGATATATTTGTCGAGTTCCGCCTTGATCTCGGCGGGCTTTTTCAGCTCCACCTTATCGGAAGGCGAACTCGTTACGGACTTGATCTCTTCGTTGCAGATCTCGATGCACTCGTCGCAGATATTCAGTCCGTTCGGTCCCGCGATCAGCCGCTTGACCTGGTTTTTGCTCTTTCCGCAAAAAGAACAGAACTGTTCTTCGTCTCTCATGGATCTAACCTCCCACGCGCCGGACGGCGCGGTTCAAAAAATAACACAAAAGAAAGCATTCGCGGCACGAATGATTCTGTGCCGCGGATCTTTCCTGATTTTACGGGTTTTCCCCGCAGAGTTTATCTGGTATGGAACACTTTATCGATGAGCCCGTAACGGAGCGCGTCGTCTGCGGAAAGGTAATTGTCCCTGTCCGTATCGCGCTCGATCTCCTCGATGCTCCTGCCTGTATTTGCAGCGAGGATGCGGTTCATCTTATCCTTGATTTTCAGGATATGCTCGGCCTGGATCTTGATGTCGCTCGCCTGCCCCTGCGCACCGCCGAGCGGCTGATGGATCATGATCTCGCTGTTGGGCAGGGCAAAACGCTTGCCCTTTGCGCCGCTTGCCAAAAGAAAAGCGCCCATGCTCGCCGCCATGCCGATGCAGATGGTGGAAACGTCGCAATGGATATACTGCATCGTATCGTAGATCGCAAGCCCCGCAGAAATGCTTCCGCCCGGGCTGTTGATATACAGGCTGATGTCCTTGTTCATGTCCTTGGCTTCGAGGTAAATGAGCTGCGCGACGATGGTATTCGCCATGCCGTCGTTGATCTCGCCCGAAAGGAAGATGATCCTGTCTTCCAAAAGCCTGGAATAAATGTCGTACGAACGCTCGCCGCGGCTGGACTGCTCCACCACCATCGGGATGAGGTTCATAGAAATGTTGTCTTTCATTGCAACTCCTTAAAAATGCGTGCGGAGATTACTCCGCTTTTCCCTCTTCGGGTTTTTCCGCCGCCTTTTTCGCCGTCGTCTTCTTTGCGGCAGGCTTTTTGGCGGGTTTTTCCGCGCCGTCGCCTTCGGCCTCGGCCTTTTTGGCGGCAGTTTTTCTGGCAGGCTTCTTTTCCGCGCCGTCTTCTGCCGCTTCGGCGGTCTTTTTCGCCGTCGTCTTCTTTGCGGCGGTTTTTTTGGCAGCGGGCTTTTTGGCGGGTTCTTCCGCCTTGTCGGTCAGATTGTTGTTCGCTTTGAGGAAGTCAAACAGCTTGTTGATGACGATATCGTTGCCGATATATTCCCTCTGCGCGTCGTCCACGTCTTTTTTGTACTCTTCGAGCGTCTTGTTTGCGGCTTTTGCGAACTCTTCGAGCTTTGCGTCGATCTCCGCATCCTCCGCCTTGATGTTCTCTTCGCGGATGATCTTATCCACGACGAGCTGGCTCTTGACGGTGTCCAGCGCCTGCGCACGGTAACCGTTCCTGAAATCCTCCATCGTGCCGCCCATATATTTGAGGTAATCGGCGAGCTTCATGCCGCCGTACTGCATGCCGAGGCGGTATTCGGCGTTGCGCACCATCATATCGATCTGATTTTCGACCATGGCGTCGGGGATCTCGACTTCCGACGTTTCGGAGATCGCGCGGAGGATATTGTTCTCCGTCTCCGCATCGCCCTTTTCTTTCGCCTGTTTTTCCAGCCTTTCGCGCGTTTCCTTTTTATAGGCTTCCACGCTCTCCGCGCCCGCCGCGTCCTTGATGAACTCGTCGGTCACTTCGGGCAGTTCTTTCTTTTCCAGCTTATTGAGTTTGACCGCGAACACCGCGTCTTTGCCCTTCAGCTCTTCTGCCTGATAATCGTCGGGGAATTTGACGTTGACGTCCTTCTCTTCGCCCACGTTCATGCCCACGACCTGCTCTTCAAATCCTGGGATAAAAGAGCCGCTGCCGAGGACGAGGGGATAATTTTCGCTCGTGCCGCCCTCAAATTTTTTGCCGTCGACGCTGCCCGAAAAGTCGATGGTCGCCGTATCGCCGTTTTCTGCCGCGCGGCCCTCCACCGCTACGAGGCGGGAGTTGCGCTCCTGCAATCTTCTGAGCTCCGCTTCCACATCCTCATCTTTTACATTATACTCCGCCTTGACGATGTTTATACCCTTGTAGGCGCCGAGCTTTACGTCGGGCTTGACGGGCGTCGTCGCGATCAGGACCGCACCCTCGTCGCTGATGTCGCCCACGGAAAGTTCGGGCTGGCCGACGGCGGTAAAGTTATCCTTTTCCTTTTCGACAACGTCGTAATAGTGCTCGTTGAACAGCTCGTTGAGCGCGTCTTCGTAGAATACGCCCTTGCCGTAATTGAGCTCGATGACGTGCTTGGGCGCCTTGCCCTTGCGGAAACCGTTGACGAAATATCTGCCGCGGGTCTTCTGATACGCCTGCATGTTGGCGCCGTCCCACTCCCCTTTATCGAAGGTGAGCGTGATTTTGACCGTGCTCTTTTCGGAAGGTTCTACCGTGTACTTCATGATCGTTCTCCTGAAAACAATAGTCTTTATTATACGTTACAGTATTTTAACACAAACGGCGCGTTTTGCAAAGCGTTTTTACGCGGCGCGGAAAAATAATTTCGCCCGCAGCCAGGACGGTCAATCCGAGGGCGAAAACCGCGTCCCCCGATTCCGCGAACAAGAGCGCAATACTGTCTGAAATACTGCGTCAGCGTATCGGACGCGTCGTTCCTGGCGCGGGCGGGAGAAATGCGCACGGCCTCCCTTGCGGGCGGCACGGGCTCTGCAGGCTGACCGTCCTCGGTACCCGGAAGTTCATCCGTCGTTACGCCGAAATATCCGGACAGCCTGATCAGCGTGGAAGTGTCCGGCTCGGAAACGCCGCGCTCCCGGTTAGACCGCCCGATGGGTAAAATGAGCTTTTCGGCAAGCTCTGCCTGCGTGAGGCCGCGGCTGCGCCTGAGCGACGCGATTTTCTCTCCCAATTTATTTTCTCCCTGCATGATTGCCTCCTGCACTCGATTTTTGTCGCCTTCATTATAGGCCGAAAGCCAAAACCATGTCAATCTCTGCAAAAAAATTTTGACTCAAAGAATTACTGCGCGCGCCGGAACGCCCGAAATTTTCCCCTTTTCCGCCCCTCCGGCGCAAAAACAGAACCGATTGCGGTTTGCTTTTTCCGCCGCTTTGCGGTATAATGAAAAAAGGCGCACCCCCCTTCGCACTGCGGCGGGGATGCCTGCCGCCTTTGACCGATTTACAAGGAGAATTTTATGCCTCAGGACGCATTCACGCTCCGCCATATCGCAAAAGAACTGGACGCCATGCTTGCGGGCGGAAAAGTAAACAAGATCATTCAGCCTTCCCGCGACGAGGTAGATCTCATCCTCTACGCGGGCGGCAGGACGCATAAACTCATCCTGAATACGAACGCGTCGTTCGCGCGCGCATGCGTCTCCGCGGCGCCGCGCACCGCGCCCGACGTGGCGCCCAACTTCTGCATGCTGCTCAGAAAGCACCTGACGGGGGCGGCGCTCCTTTGCGTGCGCCAGATCGGGTTCGAGCGCATCCTCGCCTTCGAATTCGACTGCGCGGGAGAATTTTCCCGCGCGCGCCGCGTGCTCTATGCGGAGATCATGGGCAAATATTCAAACCTCGTCCTGACCGAACAGGGCGTGGTGACGGGCGCGTTGAAAATCTCTTCTTTGCAGGAAAACTTCAAGCGCGTGCTCTTTCCCGGCGTGCCGTACGCCTTCCCCGACCCGCAGGACAAAACGGATCCGACGGACGAAGGGGCGCTTTCCGCATGCCTTGCCGCCCGCACGGGAGATCTTGCCGATTTTCTGTTTGCGCACGTGTCGGGGCTGGCGTATTCCACCTGCCGCCTTATCGCCGAGGGCGCCGCGGGCGTGCCCCGCGACAGGCTCGCCACATTCGTGCACGACTATATCTTTTCGGACGAAAAGCGCCCCGCCGTCGAGCGCACAGACGGCGAGGCGAAGGATTTTCACGCCCGCTTTGCGGGCGAACCTTACGGCAGCGTGAACGCCGCCGAAGACGCCTATTACACCGAGCGCGAGGCGAAAAAGGCGTTTTCGGAAAAAAAGAGAAAGCTGGAAAGCATCCTTGCCGCGCGCCGCAAAAAGGAGGAGAAGAAACTCGGCATCCTGCTCGAGAGGGAGCGCGACTGCGGCGACATGGAAAAAAACCGCATCTTCGGCGAGCTGATCACGGCGAACATGTACGCCGTCCGCAAGGGGGCAGATTTCTGCGAGGCGGTAAATTATTACGACGAAGAGGCGAAGACGGTGAAGATCCCGCTGGACAGGGCGCTCACCCCCTCGCAGAACGCGCAGAAATACTTCAAAAAATACAACAAACAAAAGAGGACGCTCGCCGCGGCAGAGCCGCAGCGGCGGGAAGCGGAGAGCGACCTCGATTATACGATGAGCGCTCTCTCTTCCCTTTCAAAGGCGGAAAACATGCTCGACCTTGCCGAGATCGAGGAAGAGCTGAAACTGTGCGGCCTTCTTCCGCCCGACCCGAAAAAGAAAAAAGCGGCGCCCGCCGTCCCCTTCCGCGCCTTCCGCATCGGGGATTTCAGCGTGTTCGCGGGGCGGAACAACGTGCAGAACGACAGGCTCCTGCGCGAGAGCGCGCCGACGGACATTTGGCTGCACACGCAGAAATATCACAGCTCGCACGTCATCATCCGAACCGAGGGCAGAAAGGCGCCCGAAGAGGTGTTGCTCGCCGCAGCCGAGATCTGCGCGTATTTTTCGGACGCGAAAGCGGGCGACAAGATCCCCGTCGACCACTGCGAGCGGCGGTTCGTCAAAAAACCGCCCAAAGCGAAGGCGGGCGCGGTCATTTACACCGATTTCCGCACCGTACTCGTCACCCCGTCGCGCCACGGCGAAGAGGAAGTTCTGTAAAAATCGGAAAAGGGGTTGCGGCGCACCCCGTTCTGTGATATACTCATGGCATGGAAGGAAAGAAAAAGACAGACCTGAAAACGATCCCCAACGTGGGCAAAGCGACCGAACGCGACCTTGCGGCGATGGGATATTCCTGCGCGGAAGACCTGAAAGGCAAACGGGCGGAAGAACTGTACGCCGAAGAGTGCGCCTTGCGCGGGGAAACGCTGGACAGGTGCCAGCTTTATCTGCTCCGCGCCGTCGAATACTTCGTCAACGCGGAAAATCCCGACCGCAAAAAATGCAAATGGTGGCTTTGGAAGGACGAATACGCCCTGCCCGCCCCCTGCGGCGCGGTGTGCGCGGAGTGCGGAAGATTTCCCGAACAGTGCGGCGGGTGCCGCACGATACGCGGGCGCGTCTATTGGCTGGAATTTACGGGCGGCACGCAGTGCCCCGTGTATGAATGCTGTGCGGAGCAAAAGCGCCTCCGCGACTGCGGCGGATGCGAAAACCTGCCCTGCAGCCGGTTTACGAAAGATCCGACCCTTTCCGACGAGCAGAACGAGGAAAACCTGAAAAAAATGATCGGCAGACTGAAAAAACGCTGAATCACAAACGGCGCGGGCGCCCGAAAATTTCGGGCGCCCGCGCCGTTTACTTTATGCCGCGATCGCTTGCGCGGTTCTTTCTGCCCCGCGCCGCGACGCTTTTGCGCCTTTGAAAGCGAAGCGCTATTCGAACATGAAATTTTCCTGCCTCGCGCCGAGCGTGAAATGATACTTTACGATCCCGAGATCGATATCGCCGTAAAATCCGCCGCGGCGCTCTGCGCGCACTCTGTTTTCGCCCGTCAGTGTAAAGAAAAATTTCTGCTGATTGACCGCCGTCGGTGCGCGAAGGGCGAATTCGACGCCCCTTTTGAACCAATCGGGCGCGTTTTCGGGCGAGGCGACGTCGGCATACGCCTTGCTCCTGCGCTCGGCACCCTGCGTCTTGCCGTACCCCACCGCGATCACGCAGACCAGTTTTTCGCCTTTTTCGAGGGCCGCAGCCTTTTTCGCCGCACCCTTGCCGAACGACAGGGCCGCCCAGCACGTATTCAGCCCGAGCGTCTGCGACCGCAAAACGAGCCGTTCTCCGAAATATCCCGCCCGCTCGTTCAGGTCGTTTCCCTTTTCGCCCGCGATCACGAAATAATTGCGGACGCCCGAAAATTTGCCGTATCTTGCGAGAAAACTGCGGAACGCATCCGCCTCGTCTCTGATAAGGCGTATGTTCAATTTCCCTTCCCGGTTACAGAGGGCTATCTCGTCTTCCAGTGCCCGAGCGATCTCTTCGGGCAGCGCTTTTTCCTCATACGCGCGCACGGAATGCCGCGCAAAAACCGCTTCTTCTAAAGTCATGGTTTCTCCTTTTTGCAAAGCCCGGAAAATCGTTTTCTGTCCGGCTGCGGCGTTTTCGATAAAACGGAACAACACAGATCACTCTTCCGCGTCAAAATGTCGAAATGCGATCGCCTGTCCAATAAAAAAACACAGCCCCGCCGCAATGCGGCGGGACCGTTCCGATACAAATTTACTTCGTAGGGATAAGTCCGATCAGATTTTCGTACGTTCCCGGGAAGAAAAGGAAGATGACGATGACCGCAAGCAGTGCCAGGAAAATAATCTGGAACACGAAATTGCGTTTGGACATCGCCTCCAACCCCACGACCGCCATCAAGGCGAGCGAGCCGTAGTTCTGGACATACGAAAACACTTTCAGCACCGTATCGGGAAGAAAATCAAAGGTTGCATTGATGTAGAGAAGCGCAAACACGATGACCATGACGACCGCGAGGATCTCGCCGATGATGTCGAACACTTTTTCCAAACTCTTGAACATTTTATACCTCCTTGGCCGAGCGGAGAAAACTTCCGCCCTTCTGCCTGTATTTTACCTCATTTTGTCGTATTTGTCAACAATCGGTGCAAAAAAGCGCTTCCGCAAAACATATGTGCCGAAAAGCGGGCGTGCGCGCTTTTCGGCCCGCACGAAGGAAAACGCACTCTTTGCGCCGCCGCACATATGTGCGGCGGGTCATAAAAAGACCGTCAGGCTGTTGAGACTGTCGGCGACTGCTCCCGCACGGTCGGGCGTGCGCTCCGCCGTCTCTGCGTCCGTCTCGCCGCTCAGGACGAGTACGCTCGCAAACTCGTTGTTGTTCGCAAAGCGGATGTCGGTGTGCGGCCTGTCGCCGACCATGCAGATCTCTTTTGCCGCAACGCCCAGGCGGCGGGCGATGCGTTCCCCCATCACTTTATACGGCTTTCCGCAGATCACGTCGGGATATTTCCCCGAAGAACAGTGCAAAAGTTCGATAAACGAGCCTACGTCGGGCGGAAAAACGTCCTTTGCGGGGCAGACCGCGTCGGGATGGGTGGCGATATACGGCCTGCCTTTCACGATCATGCGGTTCAGCTTTACAAGCTTTTCGAAAGTGAGGGTCGTATCGTACGCGAGAACGCCCACGTCGGCGTCCTCTTCCGCAAGCGCGATGCCCGCATCCGAAAATTCGCCTTTCAGCGCGTCTGTACCGACAAGATACACACGTTTCCCGGGATAAAACTCTTTCAGGTACTCCGCCGTCGCGATGCCGGAAGTATAGACGAGATCCTCCTCCGACCATATTCCCAGCCGCGCGAGCTTTTTTTGGTACTCCGCCGCCGTTTTCGAAGAATTGTTGGTGCAGTAGACCAACCTCTTCCCCGCGCGGCGCAACGCCGAAAGGGTATTTTTCATATCGCCGATCAGTTCGTCCTCGATGTAAACGGTGCCGTCCATATCCAATAAAAAGACGCGCGTATTGCGGACGATTTCGGCAAGTTTTGCCCTGTTTTCATCTGCATTCATATGTTTTTCTCCGCATATTCCGCGCGTTTTTCGCGCGGAGCGTTCTCTCTTTTGTCCTATGCACCGCCGCACATATGCGGCAGCAGCCCGAAGTCCCTCGCAAGGGCCGCGGCAGACAGCAGGGGCGACAGTTCGCAGCTCACCGAATAACACGCCGCGAGCGCCCCTTCGGGAACCTGCGCCGCCTTTCCTCCGTCGGCATAAAATTTTTCCGCGATCCTGTGCGCATAACCGAGCAGAAGTTCCGCAGAAACACAGAAATGTTCACGGCTTTCCGCAAACAGCCGCGCCCGTGCGCTCAGCTCTGCCGCGGTCGGCACGCGGATGTTTTGAAAAACTTCTTTGCCGCCGAATTTTTGCGCCGTCTCGGCTCGCGACGCATAATCGGGCACGAAATATTCGCGCGGCTGACCGCCCCTGAACAGATCCCGCACGCGTTCCGCCGCGTAGACGAGCGCGCGGAGGGCGCTCCCCTGCACCCGTGCACCCAACGCGCTGGCAAACGCCGCGCTCGGACAGGCGGGGGCGAGCCGCTCGCCAAGCGCCCGGAATGCCGCGGCGGCAAACACCTGCCGCGCATCCCCCTCGGCATACTTTTCGGCAAGGCGCAGTTCGGCATACCCCGCCTCTTTCCGCTCCCCCGAAAATACGGCGTCTATGTCTATATCCTCCGCCATCGCGGCGGACATCGCCGCCCATGCCCTGTTTTCCGCAGCCCTGTCCGCAGCGAAAGACTCGTCGAACAGCACCGCGGCGGGCGGATCGGACGGATACCCCTCGGCACAAGGCTCGAAAATCCCGCGCGCGCCCCGTTCCGCGGGCACGGCGATACAGTACGCGCCGCGGAGGGTGCAAAAAAAGCGGGCGGCGGCGATGCTCCTCGCCCCGACCGCCACGGCGGCGCGCACGTCGTCGGGCAGAGAAAACAGCCCCGCCGCGCGTTCGCCCTTTCCGTACAGCACGAAAAAGAGCCGGAAGGGCGAAAGAGCGGCACGAAAATGCGACACCTTCTCCGAATATTCTTCATCCGCAATGAAAAGCACTTTACCCTCGGGAACAAACGCTTTCACGCGGGCAGCGATCCCTGCGACGCTCCCGAAATACAATTGCGTATGGTATCCGCACCGCCGCACGGCGGCGGACAATTCATCTTCGCACATAAAAAGCTCCTCAACGTCATCGTCCTCTTATGTGCAAAGTATCCGGCTAGCGCAGCAGGTCGTCTGCGGCGGCCAGGAGCGCGTTGTTCTCTTCGAATGACCCGATCGTGATACGGCAGAAATCAGAGATCCGCTCCCCCTTAAAATGCCGAACGAGCACGCCGCGGTCGCGCAAACGCGCGTAAACCTCCCCGCCGGACAGAGCCTCGTGCTTTGCGAACACGAAGTTCGCACTGCTCGGCAACATCGTAAATCCGCGCGCGGCGAGTTCCCTTCCGACCCGTTCCCGTTCGGAAACGATGCGCGCGGTGCATTTCCCGTAATACTTACTGTCTGCAATCGCCGCCGCGCAGACCGCCTGGCAAACGCTGTCTACGGGATAAGAATTGAAACAGTCTCGGCAGCGTTCCAGCCCCGCGATGAGCGAAGGATCCGCGACGGCATACCCGCAGCGCATGCCCGCCAGCGAGTAGCTTTTGGAAAACGTCTTTACGACGACGAGATTTTTATATTTTTTTATGAGCTGTACGGCGCTCTGACCGTAAAACGCCATATACGCCTCGTCCAAAATGACGATGCGGTCGTTTTCCGCGACGAATTTTTCGATCTCCGCGAGAGGGATGCCGATGCCCGTCGGGGCGTTCGGATTGGCGACGATCACGCCCTGCGCAGGCGCCGCCGTCAGCGCGGCAAGATCGAGCGTAAAATCCTCCCTCAGAGGCACGATGCGGGCGGGGACTTTGAAAAAAGAGGCAAAAACGGGATAAAACGAATAGGTGACGTCTGCAAACGCCGCGCCCTTGCCTCCCTCGTCGAAAAACGCGGGAAAGCAGAGCGCCAGAATCTCGTCGCTCCCGTTGCCGCAGAAGATACAGTCGCTTGTCACCCCTTCCGCCGCCGCGATCGCGTCTTTCAGCCCGCGCATTTGGAGGGGCGGATACAGTTTGAGGGAAGAAAAATCAAAGCCGCGATACGCTTCCAGCGCTTTCGGGCTGGGCGGGTAAGGGTTCTCGTTGGTGTTGAGCTTGACGTATTTTTTGTCGGAAGGCTGTTCGCCCGCCGTATAGGGCGAAATTTCCCGCGCGGTTTTGCTCAAAAAATTTTTCATAAGTATATCCCCTTCGATGATACGTTTATCATACCTTTTTTATGGCAAAAAGTCAAGCGGCGGGGCGTTTTTGTGCCCCGCCGCCCTCAATCCGGCAAAATATCTCTTTTCCCGACAAAAAAGGCGGGCTCGCGCCCGCCCTGTATATTCATAACCCTGCGCGGAATTTTCCTCCCCGCCGCAGGTCGGCCCGCCGTCCGCGGGTATAAGAAAGCGCTTTTCTTTTCCCCTGACCGCTTTCTTCCTCTCTATTATACGGAAAAGTTGCAATAAAATGACACCGTTTTTGTAATAAATATGTAAAAAATCTTCGAAAACGGCCGAAATTTTCTGTCGGAAAAAAGCCGTGCGTCACGCCTTGCCGCCGCCCGCCAATTTTTTCAGCGCTTCGAACACGCCGTGCGCCGAACAGGTCTCCGCCTCGATAAAATGTTCCGCTTCAGAAATGTCCCAAAGATAATGCGCGTCGGAATCGGTGATTTTGGGCAGGTTTACGCCCGCGTCCCCGGCACATTCTACGATGTCGAACCCCAGCCCGTAATCGAAGGCGCCCAAAATGCCGACGATGCCGTTGGCCTGCTTATCGATGTGCGCGGGGACGGGAATGCCTCCGAAGCCCTTTACGAGCGCCGCGGCCTCGTCGACGGAAACGCCCGAACTTACGATGAGAAGGGTCTCTTCTTCCCCCGTCACCTCGTCGTTTTCGTTCATGATCAGCTGACGCCCGAACACTTCGGGCCTGTTTCTGATCTTCAACCGGGTATCCTGTATGTGATTTTCCAGCTTCTGCAGATCTTCGTACTTTTCGAACAAACAGAGAATATGGATGTCTTCGCAGGTGGTCAGTTCCATCGCGGGGAGAACGACAAGCCCGTTTTTTTTGCCCACAGCCATCGCCGCGGGACAGTTTTTGCCCGTATTGTGGTCGGAAAGGGCAATGGCGTTCAGTCCTTTGAGAAGGGCCATGTTGACGATATTGTTGGGCGTGCTGTCCTCGTCTCCGCACGGGCTGAGACAGGAATGGATATGAAAATCGTAAAACAATTTCATGTTCAGCCTCCCGCGCCGCCGCATATGCGGCGGACTTTTTCCGCGCGAAAAACAGTCATATCCGAACAAAAACGGTCAGATCATATCGTGCACCGCCCGAACGGCAAAACGCCCCTCATATCCCGCAGACGGCGGCGACACGCTTTGTCTCTTCGAACACGTTCTGCTTAGCCCCGAGGATCCAGATCCCCTGCATCTCGGCGCGCGCTTTGAGCGGGCCGTCCGGCTCCACCCCTTCGCAGAGGATGATGCAGGCGCAGTCGATGAGAGTCGCGACCGCCGCGACGTTGACGTTGTTCATGACCGTCAGCCACGCGCAGGAATCGGGCGCACGGGAGATGATGTTGCTCAAAAAATCGCCGCAGTAACCGCTCTCGATCTCGCGATCCTCTCCCTCGGTAAACACGGTATAACCCGCCGTTTCCGCAAGCCGTTTTACGTTCATTCCTTCTCCTCCATTTTCACGCAGTCGAGCTTTCCGCCGCTCATCACCACGTCTTCCGCATGACAACGGCAGGTGGGCGCGCCGCAGGCGCCGCAGTCGATGCCGGGGAGCTTTTTGAGATATTCCTCCACCTTCATCAGCTTTTGCATCGCCACGAAGCGGTTTTTGTCCAGTTGGAAAGAAGTGGAAGGCTCGGGCGCCTTATCCCAGATAAAGAAGTCTTCCGTCAGCCCGTACTCCTCCATGGTGGCGGGCGGGATCTTCATCTTGTCCGCCAGCTGACGCATGCGGTTGCGCGCGATAAAGGGATTTTCTACGTTCAGAACCCCGCCGACGCATCCGCCGGGACACATGTTCATCTCCACAAAATCCGCGCCGCCGTCCAGCTTTCCGTCGCTCAGCTCCTTTAAAAGCCCCAGAATGTTGCGCGTGCCCGAACAATGGATGTAATTGCCGAGGCCCAAAGAATTGCTCTCGCCGCCCGAAGAACCCCAGCCGATGCCCGAATAGCCGCATTTGCCGAGCTTTCTCGGGTTTGTGATCTTGTTCATTTTGTCGACGAGCCGGAAATAAATGTCGCTCTGCGAGAGAACGCCGGATATGTACTTTTGATTGGAGACCTCTTCCCTGTGCAGAGAATACACCTTGGCCGGGCAGGGCGAGATGAAAAAGATGCCGATGTCATCCGCGGGGATCCCCTTTTCGAGCGCCTGTTTTTTTGCAAGTTTCGCCGCGATCTTTGCGGGCGCGTACACGGGGAGCATGTGATCTGCCAGTTCATGAAATTTGAGCATGATCAGCTCCGCCACCGCAGGGCACGCCGTGCTGATGACGGGGCGCACGAGATCTTTGTTTTCCATCAGTTTTTTCGTGCAGTCGGTGACAAGTTCTGCCGCCAGCCCCACCTCGAACACCTCGTCGAATCCGAGCGCCAAAAGCCCCTCGATGACGTAATTCGGATCGTCGAGGTTGTTGAACTGCCCGAAAAGGGAGGGTGAGGGCAGCGCGATCTTGTAGCGGTAACTCTCCACGAGGTCAAAGCTGTCGTAAACGGGCCGTTTCGCCCCGCCCTTGCAGCTGCGGACGCACTCTCCGCAGTTGATGCACTTGTCGTATAAAATTTTCGCCTTGCCGTTCACGATGCGGATCGCCTCAGTCGGGCACCTGCGCATGCAGGTGATGCAACCGATGCATTTATCGCTGTCGAGAACGACCGTTTTCAGCGTTACTTCCGTCTCTTTCATGTCCATTTCCCCTGTTGCCGCCAAGAGCCGCCCTGCGCCGCCGCAGGCGCGCGCTCAGAAATTGATGCGCAAAAACACGGTCGTGCCGACGCCGACCGTCGAATCGATCCTCATCTCGTCGCTGTACTTTTTCATGTTGGGAAGGCCCATCCCCGCGCCGAAACCAAGGCTCCGGATATTTTCCGTCGCCGTGGAATAACCGGCTTTCATGGCAAGATCGATGTCGGCGATGCCCGGTCCGCTGTCTTTGAGATAGATGTCGATGCGATCGGGATAGATCTCCGCCTCTGCCCTGCCGCCGTGGGCGTGAATGACCATATTGATCTCCCCCTCGTACATGGCGATGGCGACGCGGCGTACCGACGCGGCGGACACGCCCATCTGCTTCAGGGTGCGTTTCACGCTTTCGCTCGCATTCCCTGCGGAAGAAAAATTCTCTCCGTCCACATCGTATTCAAGCCGTATGCAGTCCATATCAACCACCGAGTCCGTTCGTATACAGGATGCCGCACGCCACGAACAGGCGCTTTTCCGTCGTAAGAAGAACGATCCCTTTCTCACGCGCAAGCTCGATGACGGGCTGCTCGGGCCGCTTGCCGCGCACAAAGACGATACAGAGCATATCCATCATCTCCGCCGTGCGTACGACCTGCGGGTTCAAAAGCCCCGTCAAGAGCACCGACTGATCCTTTACGTACGCCAGTACATCGCTCATCATATCCGAACCGCAGGCAGTATGGATCTCGGTATCCAGATGTTCCGCCCCGCACAAGATCTCTGCGTTCAACAATTTGACTACGTCTCTGATTGTCATATTGGTCTCCCGATAAAAAATTCGTCTGCGCCGCCGCGCATATGCGCCCACGCCGTCGGAAGGTGAAAAGCGCCTCACATGCGAACCGACAGATATGTTACTATAATCATACCACATCAAAAGGGCTTTTTCAAGGTGTTTTCCGATTTTTTTACGCCTTTGCACACAAAAACCCGCCGCCGCGAACCGCGGCGGCGGGTTTTTATCAGATCCCGAACAAGTGCATGACGCCGAGCGTCGCATAGCCTACGCCCACGCTGACCGCGTACAGCACAGCAACGAGCAAAAGATTGCGTTTCCACTCCCTGATGTTTTTAAAAAGGATGACGAAACCGAGCCCCGCATTGGCGCACAGGCCCGCCATCATCCCGCCGAACGAAATCGCTCCGAGCACATAGCTTTGCGTGACGAGCACACTGGACGCGCAATTGGGGATCAGCCCCACAAGCCCCGCGATCAGCGGCTGGAACCAAAGGCCCTGTTCCAAAAAATTTGTGATCGGAACCTCCGCAAAATGCATCGCAAAACCGAACGCCAGGTTGACAACGAGGATGTACGCGAAGATCTGCACAGAATGAACGAGCGGATGCAGAAGATAGCGGCGCACTTTGCTGTCCTCTTCATGGTCGTGCCCGCAGGCGTTGCCGCGTATCGCTTCGTTTTCGGAAAGTTCCGAAAGGTTTTCGTTCCGGTAAAGTCCGTTCACCAGATACCCTGCCGCGACCGCCACGACAAACTTTATGGCAATGACCGGCATAACGGCGAACGCCTTCGTCCCCTCTGACAGAAGGATGATGAGCGCCTCGTCGGAAGTTGCCAAAAATACGGCGAGAACGGTGCCCGTGCGGATGATCTTTTTATCATACAGCTTCGCCGCCATGACTGAAAAGCCGCACTGCGGTATGATGCCCGTCGCGGCGCCGAGAAGCGGAGCCAGTCTGCCGCGGAGGATGTTTTTATTTTTTGTGATATTTGTGCTGTTTTCCAGAAATTCGATGAGCACATACATCAAAAACAGGAACGGAAATACCTTTAAACTGTCCAACAGCGCATCCGCAATGATTTCCATGATCTCTTCGAGCATCGGTACCTCCTTTATTCCGTCGGTTGCGATCGAATTTCAGAATTATACCGCAAACGGCGCAAAAGCGCAAGCAAAAGCCCCCCGCGCGGGAGGGCTTTTTTCTGAAGTATCGGAATGAAGAAGATTACTCTTCGGTGTTATCCGTATCGTCGCCGTTTTCGCTCTGTGCTTCGGCAGCGGCTTTCTGCTCGGCTCTTTCTTTCTTCGCAGCGGCGTGCGCTTCGCGGCGCATAGCCTTCTTCTCTTCCTTGGTGATGACCCTGTTCTTCTCGATGATCGCCTGCATTTCCTGCGGGGTCAGAGGAACAAAGTTGGAAGAAGATTCGTTTTCGGGCGTCACTTCATAGCCCTCATCCCTTGCGAGGATAGACATTTCCGTAGCTCCGTCGAAGAGGTGGATGTGGCGCGCGTCGAGCGCGAGTTCGACCACTTCGCCGCGGTTTACGAGGCTGCGCGAATCGATCTTCGCGACCATGTAAGAAGCGTCCGCGATAGAATCGGTCGCATTTTCAACCGTCTCGCCTTCCTGGAAGTCGAGTTTGCAGTAGATCTGCGTCTCGGCGCCGAGTTTTTCAAGGACTTCGATGAACGCTTTGACGACCGTGTCGGGAGACGCCGCGATGAAGTTCTCTTCATCGTGAATATCTTCGGGACGGACACCCAAAACGACGGGTTTGCCCGTATTCGCGTAGTCTTCGATATTCCTGATCCTCGCCTCTACCGTCTTGGGCAGAAGGATCTTGTTGTTATTGGTGAATTCGACGTACGTCTTGCCCTTTTCCTGCGTGAGGACTGCGGGGAAGAAGTTCATCTGAGGGGTGCCGATAAAGCCCGCGACGAACTGGTTGATCGGGTAATCGTAAAGGTTCTGCGGGGTGTCGACCTGCTGCATGAAGCCGTCTTTCATGACGACGATGCGCGTACCCATCGTCATCGCCTCGACCTGGTCGTGCGTGACGTAAATGAAAGTCGTGGCAAGTCTTGCATGAAGTTTGGAGATCTCCGTTCTCATCTGGGCGCGGAGCTTCGCGTCGAGGTTGGACAGAGGTTCGTCGAGAAGGAAGACTTTCGGTTCGCGGACGATCGCACGGCCGAGCGCGACACGCTGACGCTGACCGCCGGAGAGAGCCTTCGGCTTACGCGTGAGGTAATCGGTGATGCCGAGGATGGCAGCAGCTTCTTTGACCCTTTCGTCGATGATCTGTTTGGGCACTTTGCGCAGTTTCAGACCGAACGCCATGTTGTCGTAAACGCTCATGTGCGGATACAGCGCGTAGTTCTGGAACACCATCGCGATGTCCCTGTCTTTCGGAACGACGTCGTTGACGAGTTTGCCGTCGATATAAAGTTCGCCCTTGGAAATTTCTTCGAGGCCCGCGATCATGCGGAGCGTCGTGGATTTTCCGCAGCCGGAAGGCCCGACGAACACGATAAATTCTTTATCCTTGATATCCAGGTTAAAGTCGGTAACCGCCGTAACGCCGGACGGATAGACTTTGTAAATCCCTTTCAACAAAAGACTTGCCATAAAAAAGTTTCCTCCCTACAAGTTTTTTGACTTTACTATATACATTTTACAACATTGCCGAAAAAAACACAATGGGCATTTATTACAAATAATTTTAGCGATTGTGTTAAATTTGCCCAACACGCCGCCGTTTGGCGGATCGGAAAGGAAAATGCGGGAACTTACGCCTATTTTTGCGTTCCGGGGGTTGTTTTTTGACCGCAAGTCTGCTATAATATATTATAGAATACAAGATGGAGCTCGGGCGGACTTTCCGCCCAATCAAGCGCTCTTTTCGCGGAGAGAACATGGACGTTAACAAATATGTGCCGAAATTTAAAATAAAAGCGAAAGACCTCCTGCATATCGCCGATCTGTCGATGGAAGAGATCTTCGAACTCCTGTACGCGGCGAAAGCAATGAAAAAAAAGCATAAAGTGGGCGAGGCGATGACCGCCCTGCGCGGCAAAACGGTCGGCCTGCTGTTCGGCAACGTTTCGACGCGCACGCGCGTCTCTTTCGAGATCGGCATTCGCCAAATGGGCGGAGATTACATCTTCCTCCCTAAAAGCGAGACGCAGCTCTCCCGCGGCGAAAGCGTAAAAGACACAGCCGTCATGCTGGGGCGGTTCGGCATCTCCGCGCTCGTTCTGCGCGGGTTCACGGACACAGAAATAGAAGAATTCGCCTCGCACTGCGAGATCCCCGTCATCAACGGCATTTCCGACACCTCTCATCCCCTGCAGGTCCTCTCAGACCTGTTCACGATCTGGGAGAAAAAGGGAAAACTGTCCGATCTGAAGATCGCCTACATCGGCGACGGCAACAACGTGGCGAACTCCCTCATCATCGGCTGCACCAAATGCGGCATGAACGTCGCCGTGGCAAGCCCCGGCGGATACAGCCCCGAACGTTCCATCGTAGAACGCGGAATGCAATTCGGCGACGTACTGATCACAAACGACATCGCCGAGGCGGTCAAAGGCGCAGACATCGTTTATACCGACGTGTTCATTTCGATGAGCGAAGAAAACGACGACGAAAAGAAAGCCAAACTTGCAAAATACCGCGTGACGCCCGAAGTGATGGCCCTCGCAAAAGAAGACGCCCTTTTTATGCACTGCATGCCCGTGCATCGAGGCGAAGAAGTTGCCGCGGAAGTCGTCGACGGGCCGCAGTCGGTCGTCTACGACCAGGCGGAAAACAGGCTGCACCTGAACAAGGCAGCCCTGACGCTGCTCATTCTGAACGAAAACAAATAGCCCGTAAATACGGCAGGCGCCGCACGGATTTTCCGTGCGGCGCCTATTTTGTCCGTTCTCTCACGCTCACAGCTTTGCCGCGACCGCTTCGAGAAATTCTTTGGAATTGAGTTTTTTCGGGGTGACGCCCTCCGCCCTGAACAGCGAAACAAGATCGCCCGTCATGCTGCCCTCTTCGATCGCGCCGACCGTCGCCTTTTCCAGCTTTTTGGCAAAATCGACGAGCGCGGGGATGCCGTCCAGTTCGCCGCGCTTTGCCAGCGCGCCCGTCCACGCGAAGATAGTCGCGACCGAGTTGGTCGAAGTCTCTTCCCCTTTCAGATATTTGTAATAGTGGCGGGTGACGGTGCCGTGCGCCGCCTCGTATTCATAATTCCCGTCGGGGGAAACGAGCACGGAAGTCATCATGCCGAGGGAACCGTACGCCGTCGCGACCATGTCGCTCATCACGTCGCCGTCGTAGTTTTTGCATGCCCACAGCACGCCGCCTTCCGAACGGATGACGCGCGCCACGGCGTCGTCGATGAGGGTGTACATGTATTCGATGCCCGCCGCCTCGAATTTTTCTTTATATTCCTTTTCGTAGATCTCGGCAAAGATGTCTTTGAAATTGTGGTCGTATTTTTTCGAGATCGTGTCTTTCGTGGCGAACCACAGCGGCATCTTCACGTCGAGCGCGTAATTGAAACAGGAGCGCGCAAAACTCGAGATCGACGCGTCGGTATTATGCACCGACTGCACGATGCCGCCCCCCTTTGCAAAGTCGTGAACGAGGAGTTTTTCCTTCACGCCGCCCTTTTCGTCTTCGACGACGAGGTACGCCCTGTCCCCCTGCGCCGTCTTCGTTTCCACGCCCGAATACACATCGCCGTACGCATGACGGGCAAGCACGATGGGCTTTTTCCACCCCGGGATGTAGGGCGTGATGCCCTTTGCGAGAATGGGTGCGCGGAACACGGTGCCGTCCAGAATGCGGCGGATGGTGCCGTTCGGGCTCTTCCACATCTGTTTGAGTTTATATTCCTCCACGCGCTGCGCGTTGGGGGTGATGGTGGCGCACTTGACGCCGACGCCGTATTTTTTATTCGCTTCCGCCGCCTCGACGGTCACGCGGTCGTCCGTCTTGTCGCGGTTGACAAGGCCGAGATCGTAATATTCCGTCTTTAAATCGACGAAGGGGCAGATGAGGATCTCTTTGATCCACTGCCACAGGACGCGCGTCATCTCGTCGCCGTCCATCTCCACGATCGGCGTTTTCATCAGGATCTTATTGTTCATAGCGTTTGCCCTCTGAAAAATAATTTTCCTTTATTTTAACAGATTTTGCCCGAAAATACAAGCGTTTGCAAAGGAGCGCCGCGGCGAAACAGACTGTTTCGCCGCGGCGCTCCTGAATTTTTATCCTCCGCCATGTTTTCCCTGCCGCATTTCATCCCCCGCCGCGCTTGCCACCCTTGGCGGGGACGGACGTGAGCACGCCCGTGTTTTGAATCAGTTTTTTACGCTCCGACGCGCGGGCGTCGGCAATGCCCTGCGCGATGAGTTCGTCCAGCACGCGCGAAAAACCCGCCAGGCTTTCCGAAAAGAGATAATACGCCAGGGAACCGGGCACGGTGTTCATCTCGTTGAAATACACCTCTTCGCCGAGGAGAAGAAAATCCGCCCGCACGACGCCGCGGAGGCCGAGCCTTCGGTACAACAGTTTGGTATACCCCTTCACGCGGGCGGCTGCCGATACGGGAATGTCCGCGGGGAATGCGCGGGCGCGGTTTTTGCCGCCGCCGAGATATTTGTCGCCGAACGTCAGGATCTCGTGGGCGGTGAGCGGCTCTTCGCATTCGGAAACGACGATCTCTCCGCCCCGCCGATAGGCGGCGCAGTTGATCTCACGCGCGCCCGAAAGATACGTTTCCGCGAGGACGGTGCCGTCGTAAGCGAACGCCGCGCCGATCGCCCGCACCAGCTCTTCCCTGTTTTTCGCGACGGAAATGCCGATGCTCGAACCCTGCCTTGCGGGCTTGACGACGGCGGGATAGCCGACGCGCTCTTCCACGCACCTGAGCGCAAAGGCGCCGCGCTTTGCATATTCCGCCTCGCCGATGCGGAAATACGGCGCGCTTCTGACCCCGAGCGCCTTTGCCGCAAGCTTGGTAAGCCCTTTATCCATAAAGAGTGCGGACGCGGCGATCCCCGGCGACGCGTCGGGGATACGGTTGAGCGCAAACAGCGCGGAAACCAGACCGTCTTCTCCGCCGAGACCGTGACAGCAATTGATCCCGCAGTCAATCCCTGCGACCTCGCGGTGCTTTTTCCCCTTGACGGAATACAGCTTCCCCCCGAGGAAAAGCGCCTCTTCCGCTTTTCCTTCTATCCCGCCGCGGAAAGAGGCAACGTCTGAAAGCGCCTTGCCCGTGTACATTTTCCCGCTCTGCGACAGATAGACGGGATACGGCACATAGCGCGAACGATCCAAAACGTTCGCTGTAAGTACGCCCGTGATGACGGAGATCTCGTTTTCGCAGGACATGCCGCCGAACACGACGGCGATATTTTTGCGCTTTTCAGGCATAAAAAAACACCTCCGCAAGAATTTTTCCGCTTTGGTGTTTCCGCTGTTTTTTATTGAATTTCCGATCGCCCGCGCCGATACGCGGACGGCAAAGGGGTTTTAATTATAAATATCCGGCAGATCGTTCAGAAACAGCACCGCATCCCCCGGGGCGAGTTCTTCGGCCAGAAGCTCTTCCGCCTTGTCGAGCGTGGGCACGACGACGATCTTTTCCGCGTCGCCCCCCGCCGCGAGATACCCGCGCTTTACCGCCGTGACGAGGGTCGCCCCCACCAGGATCACCCTGTCCAGCCCCGCCAGTTTTTCGCCGAGGGCGGCGTTTTCGCTCTCTTCCAGAATGCCGAGTTCTACGAGCCCGGGCGTGACGATAAACTTTCTGCCGCCGAACAGGCGCAGCACGTTCACCGCCTCCTTTGCGCCTACAATGTTCGCGTTATAGGCGTCGTCGAGAATGGTCACGCCGTTCGCGCGGTAAGGCTGCAAACGATGCGGCACGTAATCGAGCGCCTCCGCACCCTCTGCGATCTCCTCTTTGGAAAGGCCCAGTTTATAGGCGATCGCCGCCGCCAGCGCGATGTTGCGCGCGTTATGCGCTCCGAGCAGCTTTGTATGGATCTCCGTTTGCAGGATCCCGAGAGCGAGCTTGAACTCGGTGCCGTTTTCGGTGCATTTTATGTCGTGTGCGCCGCATTCGCCGTGTACGCCCACGCCGACTTTGACCAGTTTTGCCGCGGACGCATCCAGCTTTTCGGTATTTTCGTCCATGCCGACAAAGGCGAACCCGCCCGCCTTTGTGCCCGATAAAATCTCGCCCTTTGCCGCTATGACCGCCTCGATGCCGCCGAAAGTCTCGACGTGCTGCGGGCAGATGCCCGTGACGACGCAGTGGTCGGGCGCGACCAAATCGCAAAGCTCCGCGATGTCTCCCTTATGCCGTGCGCCCATTTCCACGAGAAAGACGTCGTACGCGCCGAGGTCTACGTTCTCGATGGCTTTGGCGATACCGAGCGGCGTATTGTACGATTCGGGCGTCGCGAAAACTTTGTATTTGCGGGAAAGGAGCGCCGCCGCAAAATTTTTGACGCTCGTCTTGCCGAAGCTGCCCGTGATGCCGATCTTGACGCATTCGGCGGCGTGCAGTTTCTCCCGCGCGGCGGCGAGATATTTTTTGTTTTTCGAAGAAGAAAAGGGCTTTTCCAGCGCGTTGCCCGCCCGCATGAGAAGGGGCAGTAAAATGGGCAGAACGGCAAGGGGAAGATAGCGCAGATGCGAAATGAGTTCGATCTTCGCATAATACGCGGCCGCGTTCACCCCCACCGCAAATGCCGCCGCCGCCAAAAAAATGCACACGCCCGTCAGTGCCAAGACCCGCTGTGCGCGCGCCGTGGAAACGAGGGGCACTTTGAGCGACCGCTTATCCGCGATCCAATAAAGTACGGCAAAGAGCGGGAACGGGATGAGCGCGATGTACGCCGCCCAATCTCCCGCAAAGGAAAACACGACCGCCAGCACCGCCGATGACAGGGCGATGAGAAAGGCGAGCAGGATAAAGCGGGAATAGACCATATTCCCCTTGCGCACCGTCCACGCGGCGAACCGCCTGCCGTTATAGCCCGCCTGTTGCAGTGCGCCCAGCATTTTCAGGGTGCAAGGCAAAAGCAGCAAAGCGAGCGCGAGGGATATAAACGCATATTCCGCGATCTTTTCGAGTGTAAACATATGTCACCTTCCTCATATATCAGGGTTCTGACGAAAAAATTCGTGCGCGACCGCGTTGAACCGCGCGGGATCTTCGGTAAAACAAAAATGTCCGAGGCCGGGCAGCACGGCGCATTCCGCGCCCTTTGTGCCCGCGCACAGGATCTTTGCCATATACGGCGGGGTCGCCGTGTCTCTTTCGCCGACGACGTACAGAACGCGCGCGCCGATGCCGCCGAGACAGGGCGTGAGATCTTCGTTGACGATCTTTTTATAACTCTCGCGCATGAGCGGAGACAGGCTCCTGTATTCGGGGGAGCCGAACCGCCGCTCGGCAAAACGGGGCGCGATCTTTTTTGCGATGCGGTAAGCGCGTACCTTTGCCCGATAGGAGACGCCGCGCCGGGGCGGCACGCCCGCACACCCGACCAAAAGCGCCGAGCGGAACAAGTCGCGCCTTTCGGAAAGCAGTTTTAGCGCGACCCTGCCGCCGAAAGAATGGGCGATGAGCCGCGCACCGCGTATGCCCCAGCCGTCTAAAAGGTGCGCCGCGTGCGCGGCGTAATCGCCGACCGACCACGCATCTTCGAGCGGTGCGCTCTTGCCGAATCCGGGAAAATCAAACGCGGTCACGCGATAAAACTGCGAAAAATAACCGATCTGGTAAGCAAAGCACTCTTTGCTTGCCAGATAGCCGTGAAAAAAAACGAGGTCTTCCCCCTCACCCGTCCGCAGGGCGGAAATTTCTTTCCCTTCGAATAAAATACCGATCCCTCCGTGCGGCGGCAGCCGCGGCGGCTTACAGCGCCTTTTCCATGACGAGCGCGTCCTCGCCGTTGCCGTAATAGCGCGGGCGGGCGTAACGGCCTACGTACCCCGCTTTCAGATACAGCGACATGGCGGGCGCATTGGACACGCGCACTTCGAGAAACATCCTCTTTGCGCCCGCGGCGCGCACTTCGGTCTCCGTGCGGGCCAAAAGCGCCTGCGCGGCGCCGCGGCGCCTGTATGCGGGGTCCACCGCAATGTTGGCGAGATCGGCGTCCTCTCCCGCAAGCACCGCAAACGCATAGCCTATCACCTTTCCGTCCTCTTCCGCCGCGATCGCGACCGTGTTTTCGCTGAAAAACGTATCCGCCAGCATGCGGAAGGTCCACGGGTCGGAAAAGCACTCCTTTTCCAGCTGCGCGATGCGGAAAATATCTTCATATACCCACTTTCTGTAAATCATATATCCGCCCCCGCGCCGTCAGCGCCCCTTTTCGCGCTCCTCTTCCGCCTGGCTCTTTTTGAGGTAAAAGGCGGAAAGCTCGTTCCCCGCAGACGACCTGAGCGCGGCAGCAAGCCCCGCCGCGGGATCCGCCTCCGTATAGGGCACGGGGAGCGGGAACCGCGAATACACGGGATATATCTCCGACAGGCGGAAAAGCTCTTTTTCGTCCGCGCGAACGGGAGAGAAAAGAAGGCTCTTGTCTTCCGCAAAGGCGGCGAGGTAATAAAAGCCTCTGCCCGCGGGTACCGCCGCGAGCAGCTTGCCTTCTGCATTATATGCGAGGGTCTGAAAGGATGTTATCCCGACGGCGGGCTTTGCAAGCGCCGCCGACAACCCTTTTGCGCAGGAAATGCCGATGCGGATGCCTGTAAAAGAGCCCGGCCCCGTGACCGCACAGAAAAAATCGCACGCTTCGAGAGAAAGCCCCGCGCGGGAGAGCGTCTCTTCGACGGCGCCCATCAGTCGCACGGAGTGCTGCATGCCGCAGTGCGGCTCGAACGCAACCGTCTCGACGCCGTCTTTGCAGGCGATCACGGTCAGATATTCATTGGAAGTGTCGACGGCAAGATAGTTTTTCATCCGAGCAAGATCTCCCTTTCGCACTCTCCCCGTTTGAGGATGGCGACGCGTTTGCAGTTTTCGGGCAATACGTCCGCGATGTTTTCCGACCATTCGATGACGCACACGCCGCCCGCATAAAAATAATCGCAAAGGCCGAGCGCCTCTGCCTGCGCCCCGTTTTTCAGGCGGTAGCAGTCGTAATGGTACAAGACGCCGCCGTAATCGTTCATATACGCGTAAGTGGGACTGGTGATCTCGTCTTCGATGCCGAGGCCCTTTGCAAGGCCTTTTACGAACACGGTTTTGCCTGCCCCCATCTCGCCGCTGAGGAGCACCACGTCCCCGGGGCTGAGGGTCTTCGCATACGAAGCGGCATATTCGATTGTCTCGCGTTCGCTCTTCGAGATCATATTTTCTCCGAAAAAATCATAAAGGAGGCACTCGCATGCCTCCTTTATTATAATATAATACGCACGATTTTGCAATTAAAACTTGTTCAAAAGGCGTGAAATTCTCTTATACGAGAGCAGCGTGACGCCGGACGCGATGAGACAGCGCAAAAGATTGAACGGAAGCACGGACAGCGGCAGGTAGTATGCGTAAAAATTTTCCGCCGTGCAGGCAGGGAACAGCTCGATGAGCATACCCGCGATCGCGTCGATCCCTCCGAACATCTCCGCATAGGCGGGGATGATGATGAAACGGTTGGTAAGGAGGGAAATGCCCGTCGAACAGAGGGTGCCCGCAGCAAGCGCGACGAGTGCGCCCTTGAAAGAGCGGCGGTATTTGTAAATGAGCCCCGCGGGGATTACGAGCGTAAGCCCGCAGAAGAGATCGGAAAGATCCCCCACAAACCCCGAAGAAGTGCCCTGAATGAGGATCTTTAAGAGCAGTTTCACGACGACGATGATGCTGCCCGACACCGGCCCGAGGGCAAACGTGCCGATAAGGGCGGGGATGTCGGATAGATTGAGTTCGAGAAAGGAAGGGAAAATAAAGGGCAGCGGAATGCGGATGAGATGCAAAACGGTCGCCAGCGCCGCGAACATGGCGATCTTGGCGAGGTTGGACGCGGAAAAAAACTTCTTTTTCCGTCTCTCGCGCACGAGCCCTTCTTTGCCTCCGGCGGGCTTTGCCGTATCGGCGGCCTCTTTTTGTTCCTGCAAAGCGGAAACTTTGTCCTCCATAAAAAAACACCTCGAAAAATATATTTTCCAAGGGGTAAAAGGATAGCCCCGTTCGAAAGAACGGGGCGGTTTTTTGAAAACTTCCGCGCGCAAAATGCGCGCAAACTTTCAAAAACATTCTTTTCCTGTCCGGACTATACCGTCGGTACGGGAATTTCACCCGTTCGGAGGCTTGCGCCTTTCGCAGACTATACTGCCGGTGGGGAATTTCGCCCCGCCCCAAAGAATCGTTTTATCTTGCCTATATTATAGTATATGACACCGAAATTGTCAACGGGAATCTTGCATGCCGCAGAATTTTATCCGACTTATTTTGCCGATCGGATCAACCGAATGGATCGGCAGGCAAAGGCGTTGTTTGCTTTTTCCTGCGGGAAAGCAATATCCCCTTTAACGCGGCCGATACAATCGGACAGCCAAGCAAAACCGCACACAGCCCGAGCATGACCGCCCGTTCAACGGGCAGCCAGCCCGCATACAGCAGCCAGATCATAAACGCGAGCAGCGCCGCATCCAGAACGAAAGCGGCCAGCTCCGGCACAATGTTCCCGCTTGCGCGGAAGACAAGGCGGGATATTTTTGTTTCATTTTTGCATTCGATCATAAAACTTATGCCCAAGCCCGCACAGGCGACCCCTATAACGGGCAGCAACAGTATCCAGCCGAGTACGATGAATATACTGAGAAATCCCATCAAAAACCCGCCGTAATTCGGATCGTTTCCGGAACCGGACGGTATTTTCGACATAAAAGCATTCAGCATTTCTCCTATCATATCCGACTCGCATGCGCGATTGAGTGCGACGATCACCGCCACCGTGACGACCAGCACCGCGATATCCAGCCAACCGCTTGCCGCGAGCGTGCGCCGAAAATCTTTTTTCATAGCCGCCCTCCCCGTCTCCATTATATCAGCCGCGCCAGCAAAATGCAAGCCCTGCCCGAAAAATAAATCCGGCGCACAAAAGCCCTTCCCGCATTCCGCGGGAAGGGCTTCGGAAAGGATTTTTGTTTTTACATCACGTCGTTTGCATACAGCGGATATTTTTCGCACAGTTTTTTGACTTCCGCGCGGACGGCGTCGAAAGCCGCTTCCTTTTCCGCAATGATCTTTGCGATGAGGCGCGCGACGAGGCGCGCGTCCTCTTCTTTGAATCCGCGGGAGGTGATGCTCGGCGTGCCGACGCGGATGCCGCTGGTCACGAACGGGCTGGTCGTCTCGAAAGGAATGGTGTTCTTATTGACGGTGATGTTCACCTCGTCGAGCATCTTTTCAAGCTCTTTGCCGGTCATGTCCTTGTCGCGAAGATCAACGAGCATGAGATGGTTGTCCGTGCCGCCCGAAACGAGGCGCACGCCGCACTTTGTAAATTCGTCCGCCATCGCCGCGGCATTCTTTACGACCTGCTCCTGATATTTTTTGAACTCGGGCGAAAGCGCCTCTTTAAAAGCGACTGCCTTCCCCGCGATCACGTGCATGAGCGGGCCGCCCTGCATGCCGGGGAAGACCGCCTTGTCGATGGCCTTGGCATACTCTTCTTTACACATGATGACGCCGCCGCGGGGCCCGCGCAGGGTCTTGTGCGTGGTCGTCGTGACGATGTCGGCATACGGCACGGGAGAAGGGTGCAGCCCCGCCGCCACGAGGCCTGCGATGTGCGCGATGTCGACCATCAGATACGCGCCGACTTTATCAGCGATCTCGCGCAGGCGGGGGAAATCGATGATGCGGGGATAAGCCGACGCGCCCGCGACGATCATTTTCGGCTTGTTTTCGACGGCGATCTTTTCCAGCGCGTCGTAATCGATGCGCTCATCCTGTTCGGAGACGCCGTAGGGCACGATCTTGAAATATTTGCCCGAAATGTTGACGGGAGAACCGTGCGTGAGGTGCCCGCCGTGCGAAAGATTCATGCCCAAGATGGTATCGCCGGGGGTCAGGAGCGCGAAATACACGGCGGTATTCGCCTGTGCGCCGCTGTGCGGCTGCACGTTGGCATGATCGCACCCGAAAAGCTGTTTGCAGCGTTCGATGGCGAGATTCTCGACGATGTCGACATACTGGCATCCGCCGTAATAACGTTTCCCGGGAAGCCCCTCCGCATATTTGTTGGTCAGGTGCGACCCGACCGCCGCCATGACGGCGGGAGAAACAAAGTTTTCGCTGGCGATCAGCTCGATATTGTTCCTCTGGCGGGAAAGTTCGAGATCCATCGCCTCGTAAACTTCGGGATCGGCGTTCTTGATTGTAGAAAGATCGATCATTGCATTTTCTCCGTTGTATTTTTATTTTCATCTCTATTATAGCGCAATTTTATGTTTTTTACAAGAAAATGAGTGCCGCCCGCAAGATTTTCTTGCGGGCGGCCGTTTCGGCGCCGTTCACATTTCATCGTTTCCGCCGCCCGTGCGCTCCCTTTGCGCGATGCGAAGTTCCGCGATTTTTTCACGCGCGGCAAACGGCTGTAAGATCTCGTAAATTTCCGTCTTCTTCTCAGCCGTACGGATGCGCAAAAGCCCCGAGCGCACTTCCCGCGCGGTGATCCCGCCCTCGACGGACACGATGTCGGAAAGAGGAATGCGCTCGTAATCCTTCTCTTTATGCCGATAACAGAACAGGACGTCCCCTTCCGCATAGATGAGAACGTCGGGCAGCTTTTTCTGAGCAAAATACAGCGCAAAACAATATGCGGAAAATCCGCCCGCCAACAGAGCCAGCAAAATGCCGAACACGACGAGCCCCGCCCCGTTTTTTGCATTGAACGCCGCCGACGCCGCGGCAAAAACGGCGAGCGCGGCAATGATACAGCCGTAAATGAGATTCTGTTTTTGCGGGGCGCGCTTTTGCGCCACGGTCTCGCGCACAGGCATTTCTTCGGTCATTCCCGTCTCCGTCCTCTCTTTTTTGTATATTATAACAGAGTGCGGGGCGAAAAGCAAGCGCCGCGGCTTTCCGCCGCGGCGCACGCACGTCAGATATTTTTGTCGATAAAATCCTTCATCGCTTCCTGCGGGACAAAGCCGACGTTTTTGCCCGCAAGCGCACCGTTTTTGAAGACCATGACGCAGGGAATGCTCATGATGGAATATTCCCTGGCGATGTCGGGATTGTCGTCCACGTCCATCTTGCAGAACTCTGCCTTGCCCGCATACCCGTCGGAAAGCCTTTCCATGACGGGCGCAAGCATGCGGCAGGGACCGCACCAGTCCGCGTAAAAATCTACGACGAGCGTCTTGCCTTCACCGAGCGCCGCCCTGAAAGCCGCGCTGTCAATTTTCTGTACCATTTTGATTTTCCTCCTCGCTGTCATTATTTTGTTTATTGCATATTTCAACGACTTCCATACCAAAGCCGCGGGAACCGGAAAAAATTTTATCCAACAAAAAGACGGCCGCAAAACCGAGCAGAAGTCCCGCAATGCACAAAAGCGCCGCCCACAGCTCTTCTTTCAGCCACAATGCGCCGATCAGCACGCCCGCACCCGCCAAAAGCACGGGCACGATATAGACGATAAAGGATGCCAGTGCGCGGTGATCCTTTTCCGCGACGACGATCACCTCATCCCCCGCGTTTGCCCCCGCCGTGTTGAGCGCTTTGACCTTGACGCGGCTCTTGCCCGCGCGGAACGCACAGGCTTTGCAGCTGTCGCATTCCGGCTTTTTTTCGATCTGCAGGACGGCGATCTTTCCTGCCGCCTTCACGACCAGCGCCCGCTCCCTCATTGCAGTCTCTCTTTCAGATACGCCAAAACGCTCTCCGCCTTTACGCAGGCAGAAGACGAGTCGGACATGTCTTTGACGGTATATTCGCCGCTTTGCAGCTCGTTCGAGCCGATGACGACGACAAAGCGCGCCCCCGCCTTGCCCGCGTATTTGAACTGCGCCTTGACCGAGCGGCCCGCATGATCGAACTCGGCGGACACGCCCGCCTTTCTCAGCTTGTCCGCAAGGGCGAACGCCGCCTTTCTTCCCTCTTCGTCCAGCCCCGCAACGTAAACGCCGAGCGGCGCCTCTTCGGGGATCTTTTTACCCGTATTTTCGAGGACGAGCAGCATCCTCTCGATGCCGCTGCCGAACCCCACCGCCGGCACCTGCGGCCCGCCGAGATTTTCGATGAGGGTATCGTACCGCCCGCCGCCGAGCACCGTACCCTGCGACCCGATGGCGGTAGATACGAATTCGAAGACCGTCTTGGAATAGTAATCCAGTCCGCGCACGAGCTTCGGATTCAATTTATATTGCACCCCGCACGCATCGAGGATCTCTTTGAGTTTTTCGAAATGTTCGCGGCATTCGTCGCAGAGGAAATCCACCGTTTTGGGCGCGTTTTCGTTGATTTTGGAGCACGCCTCCTCCTTGCAGTCGAGGATGCGGAGGGGATTTTTATCGAAGCGGGAACGGCAGGTATCGCACATTTCCGGAAGGTACGGGCGCAGATACTCTTTGAGCGCCTCGTTGAATCTGGGGCGGCAGTGTTTGCAGCCGATCGAATTGAGATTGAGCTCCACGTTCTCCACCCCGAGCGCGGCGATATAATCGCGGGCGAGGAGGATGACCTCCGCGTCCGTTTCGGGGCCCTTTCCCCCGAAGATCTCCACGCCGAACTGGTGATGTTCGCGAAGCCTTCCCGCCTGCGGGCGCTCGTAGCGGAACACGGGCGTGATGTAATACATTTTGAGGGGCAGAACGCCGCTTGCAAGCCCGTTTTCGATAAACGATCGGACGACGCCCGCCGTCCCCTCCGGCTTTAAAGTGATGCTGCGCTCCCCCTTATCGAGAAAAGTGTACATCTCCTTGTTGACGATGTCCGTCGTGTCGCCGACGCCGCGCAAAAACAGCTCTGTGTGCTCAAAAACGGGCGTACGTATCTCTTTTAAGTTGTACAGCGCCGCGATCCTGCGCGCATTGTTCTCCACGAAGTGCCATTTATAGGCGTCCGCGGGGAGTACGTCTTTTGTGCCTTTGGGAATTGAAATCATAAAAACCTTCCTTTCCTGCTCGGCGAAATCATTTTGAGCTGACAAAATGATTTCGTCCGATTTTAGGGCGACACCGCCCGTCAAAACGCTTTCAGCGTTTTCTGCGGCATTTTCTCCCTCTTTGCGCCCTTTTTCGGGCACACTTATTATTAACGGGCGCAAATTCACCCTCTTCCCGTAAGCCAAAGCGTTGGCAAACAAGGGTGCGCTGCGGAAAATTGCGATTTCCCTTGCGCGAGTGATTTATAAATAAATTCTCGCAAGAGCAAAAAACACTCTTTTGCTCTTACACCCAATTTGTCGCATACCTGCGACTCACGAAAAGGGTGAAGCGGCGGCATTGCAACAATATGCGCGCCTTGAAAAATGCCGATGCGAGGGGAAAGCCGCTCGGGTTTCCCATCAGATCGCTGGAATTTGTTTCATCAGCTTGAAACAAATTCTGCGAAACCTTTTATAACACATATTTTTTCAGATCGCGGTCTCTGATCATCGTGTCGAGGTGTTCGTCGACATATTTTTTGTCGATCGTCACCTGCACGGTCGGGTAATCTCCGCCCGCGTTGAAAGAGATGTCTTCGAGCAGATACTCCATGACTGTATGCAGACGCCTCGCGCCGATATCCTCGCTCGTCGCGTTCATGTCGGCGGAAATGGAGGCGATCTCTTCGATCGCGTCGTCGGTGAATTTCAGGTCGATGTTATCCACGCCCAGAAGTTTGCCGTACTGCGACGTAATGGCGTTCTGCGGCTGGGTGAGGATCTTTACGAAATCCTCTTTGGTAAGGCTCTCGAGCTCTACGTTGATGGGGAAACGCCCCTGCAATTCGGGGATGAGGTCTTCCACCTTGGAAATGTGGAAAGCGCCCGCCGCGATAAAGAGGATAAAATCTGTTTTGACCGCGCCGTACTTGGTCATGACCGTGCACCCTTCGACGATGGGCAGGATGTCGCGCTGCACCCCCTCACGCGAAACGTCGGCGCCCTGGTTCGCCTTGCCCGCGATCTTATCGATCTCATCGATAAAGATGATGCCCTGCTCTTCCGCACGGGAGAGCGCCTCTGCCGTCACGCTGTCGTCGTCGATGAGCTTTTCCGACTCTTCGTTCACGATCTGCTGCATCGCCTGTCTGACGGTCATTTTGCGGCGTTTCTTCTTTTTGGGAAGCATATCCCCGAAAATAGAGCCGATATTGATCTCCGCCCCGCCGGGCACGATCTCCATGCTCTTGGGCGCGTCGACCACTTCGATCTCGATCTGCGTATCGTTGAATTTGCCCGCGCGCAGATCTTCGAGAAGCCGCGCGTCGAATACCTCTTTGGACATCTCGCCGCGCTCCGCTTTTTTCAGGTCAGACAGCACGGATACGATCTTCTTTTCCGCAACGGTCTCCGCTTTGACGGCGACTTCCTTCATCTTTTCCTCTTTGACGAGGCGGATGGAACACTCGACCAGGTCGCGGATCATGCTCTCCACATCCCTGCCGACATAGCCGACTTCGGTATACTTTGTCGCCTCGACCTTGATGAAGGGCGCCTTGACGAGCTTGGCAAGCCGCCTTGCGATCTCCGTTTTGCCGACGCCCGTAGGTCCTTTCATGATGATGTTTTTGGGCGTGATCTCCTCTCTGTCCGCTTCCGACAGTTTGCTGCGCCTGTAACGGTTGCGAAGGGCGATCGCGACAGCGCGTTTCGCTTTATCCTGTCCGATGATATATTTATCCAATTCGTTTACGATTTGTTTGGGTGATAAACTCATAATGAAACCTCCTTTCACACGATTCGTTTTGAGCCGTCAAAACAAATCGCCGTGACGATCGGGGCGCCCGCCCGGGGCCCCTCAGATTTACAGTGTTTCGCAAGCAACAGCTTGCCGAGAAATTGGCGAGCAAAACACTTACTCGAAAAAGCAAAAATGACACTTTTTGCTTTTTCCCCCAATTCGGCAATCCCTTGCCTTACGGAAAGGGTGTAGCGGCGGCATTGCTACGATATGCGTGCCCTTAAATATGCCGACGCGAGGGGAAAGCCGTTCGGGTTTTCCCTCAAAATCGCACAATTTCGCAGGCAACAGCTTGCCGAGAAATTGGCGGGCTCTTTTTTACACCGTCTCCACGGTGATGTGGTCGTTCGTGAATACGCAGATCTCGCTCGCGATCTTGAGCGCCTTATACGCGATCTCCTCCGCGGGATAATCCGTCTCCTGCGAGAGGGCGCGCGCCGCCGCCAGCGCATAATTTCCGCCGCTGCCGATCGCGCAGACGCCGCCGTCGGGCTCGATGACCTCGCCGTTGCCGCTGACGATGAGCAGCTGATCTTTGTCGGCGACGATCATCATCGCCTCCAGCTTTCTGACCATCTTGTCGTTGCGCCAAAGTTCTGCAAGTTCGACCGCCGAGCGCATGAGATTGCCCGAAAATTTGTTCAGCATCCCCTCGAAACGTTCGGAGAGAGAAAACGCGTCGGAAACGGAACCCGCAAAGCCCAAAACGACCTTGCCCCCGTAAATGCGGCGCACTTTGACCGCGTTGTTTTTAAATACGACCGATTCGCCCATCGTGACCTGTCCGTCGCCGGCGATCGCCGTTTTGCCGTCTTTTTTGACGGCACATATCGTTGTACCCCTGAATTCAGGCATGATCTTTCCTCCTTTAAATAACGATAGAATGCGCTTATTTCAGAGCGCCGTGCCGAAACGCGAACGCATCCGCCGCCCTTTCGGCTTTTTTCGCGCTGTCCGCTATTTGCCCGCAAGCACGCTTTCCGCGCGTTTTGCCATTTCGCGCACGATCTGCAAAGACCGCTCGGCGAACATCCTCTTTTTGAGCGCCTTGTCGCGCACTTCTTTTTCGAGCGGCTGCAAAACGCCGTAATTGGCGTTCATGGGCTGGAAATCGGCATTGGGCGACGAAACGTGCGCCGCCAGCGCACCGATGACCGTGCGCCTGTCTGCGGGAAACGGAGCTTCGCCCTTGCGCTTCATGGCAAGGCTGTATGCCGCCGCAAGCCCGCTCGCCGCGCTCTCGACATACCCCTCGACGCCCGTCATCTGCCCCGCAAAGAACACCGTGTCCGCTCCCTTGAGGGAGTAATCCTCCTGCAAAATATTCGGCGAATTGAGAAACGTGTTCCTGTGCATGACGCCGTAACGCAGAAATTCCGCGTTTTTCAGCGCGGGGATCAGCGAAAAGACCCGCTTTTGCTCAGGAAATTTCAGATTTGTCTGACAGCCGACGAGATTGTACGCCGTACCTTCGCGATTTTCCTTACGAAGCTGCAAAACAGCGTAGGGCCGCTTTCCGTTTTCGTCGTACAGCCCCACCGGCTTCAACATGCCGAAACGGAGTGTGTCTTTGCCCCTTGCCGCCATGATCTCGACGGGCATGCACCCTTCAAACACGTCGCGCTTTTCAAAATCGCGCGCGATTACCCGCTCGGCGGAAACGAGCGCGCCTACGAACGCCTCGTATTCTTCTTTGTCCATGGGGCAGTTGAGATAGTCTCCGTCCCCTTTTCCGTAGCGGTCGGCAGTAAACGTGCGCGAAAGGTCTATGCTCGCCGCCGATACGATGGGCGCCGCCGCGTCGTAAAAGAACAGGTCGCTGCCGAATTTTTCGGTCAGCTCCCCCGCGAGCGCCTCGCTGGTGAGAGGGCCGGTCGCCACGATCGCGTCCCTTGCGGGAAGTTCCGTCTGTTCCCGCGTGACAAAGCGGATATTGTCAAGTCCGCGCAGTTTCTCCGTGACGTATTCCGCAAAGGCATACCTGTCGACCGCCAGTGCGCCGCCTGCCGGCACCCTGGTCGCGTCCGCCGCCTCGATGACGAGGGACCCGAGGATGCGCATTTCCTCTTTAAGCAGGCCGCAGGCGTTGCCGTACACGTCGTTGCTCTTCAAAGAATTGCTGCACACAAGCTCGCAGAAATTCTGATCGGAATGCGCGGGCGTGAATTTTTTCGGTTTCATTTCGACAAGCTCGACCGGGATGCCGTGCCGCGCCAGGCAATATGCCGCCTCGCACCCGGCAAGCCCTGCCCCGATGACCTGTACAGCGCCTTTTTCCACGCTCTCGCCCTCCAAACATTTGGCACTTTACCGTGCCGAATGTTAGCACTCGAATAATATAAGTGCTAACACATTATAGTTCATCGCCGCGCTCCTGTCAAGGATTTTGCGCGGCGGCCGTAAAATTTATCAAAATAATTTATTCTGCCGATCCTCCGCCCTGTTCCGTCCCCTTCGGATCTTCTGCCGTCTCTTCGGTATAATCGCAGGAAGAACATTTGACCTGTTTGCCCTTTTTGACGAGATGTTTGCCGCATTTGGGGCATTTTCCGCCCGTAGGCAGATCCCAGCTCATAAATTTGCAGGAAGGATATTTGGTGCAGCTGTAATAGATCTTGCCCGCCTTGCTCTTCATCCTTTCGGTGGGAGAACCGCACACGGGGCAGACGCCCGCAAGCTCCGAAATGCGCTTGTTGGTGCCGCATTTGACACAGTTGAGATATTTTCCGTACTTTCCCGTGCGGTAGATCATCTTTTCCCCGCATTTGGGGCAGAGAACGTCGGACACTTCGCTCTCGTAAGGCAGAATGGTGGAACACTCCGGATAATTGGGGCAGGCGAGGAATTTGCCGTATTTGCCGCTCTTGACGACCATGTTCGCACCGCATTTGGGGCACTTGGTCTCGGAGACCTCGGCGCCCTCGCTTTTAATGTTGGAGCAGGCGGGATAATTGGAACAGGCGAGATAACTGCCGTAGCGCCCCGTCTTTCTGACCATGGGATGCCCGCACTTTTCGCAGAGGATATCCGTCGGCTCGGCGCCGTCGTTGGCGGCGAACAGAAGTTTTTCCGCGAACGGCGGATAAAAATCGGAGATGATCCTGTGCCAGTCCGCGCCGCCGTCTTCGATGCGGTCGAGGCTGTCCTCCATCTTCGCCGTAAACCCGACGTCCATGATGTCGGTAAAATACTTCATGAGAAGATCGGTGATCTTATAGGCGACCTCGGTGGGGACCATGTATTTTCCGTCTTTCGTGACGTATTTGCGACGGTTGAGTACGGAAATGATGGACGCGTACGTGGACGGGCGGCCGATGCCCTTGTCTTCCATCGCCTTGACCAAAGACGCGTCGGTATAGCGCAGAGGCGGCTTGGTGAATTTCTGTTCGGGCAGAAGACGGACGAGGTCGACCTCTTCCCCCTCTTTAAGATCGGGCAGGAGCTTCGACGTTTCCGCCTCGTCGTCGTCCTTTTTGGAAACGTCCTGATAGACGGCGGTAAAGCCCGCAAATTGCAGGGTTTTGCCGCTCGCTTTGAACGTATAGCCGCTGTTGTCCACTTTGATCTGCACGCTGTTGTAGACCGCCTCGCTCATCTGCGACGCGATGAAACGCTCGTAAATGATCTTGTAGACGTTATAGTGTTTTTTATCCAGCACCCCTTTCATGCTCTCGGGCGTGCGGGTGATGTCGATGGGACGGATACATTCGTGCGCGTCCTGCGCGTCCTTTTTGGACTTATAGAAATTGGGCTTGACGGGGATATACTCTTTTCCGTATTTTTCCGCGATGTAATCGCGGGCGCGCTGCTGCGCCTCCGCGGAGACCCGCACCGAGTCGGTACGGATATACGTGACGAGCGCGATGTGCCCCTCCTTTTCCGTGTCGACGCCCTCGTACAGATGCTGCGCCACGAGCATGACCTCGGGCGAAGTCATGCCGAATTTGTTGGATGCGTCCTGCTGGAGGGTAGACGTGGTGAACGGCGCGGGCGCGTGCGACTTTGCCAGCGCCTTTTTGACCTCTTTTACGATATACGGCTTCCCTTCGATGGCGGCAAGGAGAGCGTCCGTCTCCTCTTTGCCCGACGGCTTATACTTTTTGCCGTTCTTTTCGGACAGAAGCGCCTTGAAGGGAGAAAACGCCTTGGGCTTATCCTGCAGTTCTGCGTTGACGTTCCAGTACTCTTCGGGCACGAACGCCTGAATTTCGCGCTCCCTGTCTACGATGAGGCGGAGCGCGACCGACTGCACGCGCCCTGCCGAAAGCCCCGACCGGATGCGCTTGCAAAGGAGCGGCGAAAGTTTATAACCGACCAACCTGTCGAGCACGCGGCGCGCCTGCTGCGCGTCCACGAGATTGTAGTCGATCTCGCGCGGGTGTTCGAGCGCACTGTTGACGGCCTTGGGAGAGATCTCGTTGAATTCGATACGGTTTTTGCCGTCTTTGAGCTTGAGCACGTTTTTCAAATGCCAGGAAATGGCTTCGCCCTCGCGGTCCGGGTCGGTCGCAAGGTACACGTTGTCCGCCTTGGCAGCCTCTTCGGAAAGGCGCTTGATGACCGCCTTTTTATCGGGCGTGACGACGTAGGTCGGCTCGAAATTGTGCTCGATGTCCACGCCCAGCCTCTTTTCCGGCAGATCGCGCACATGTCCGCCCGAGGCGTCGACCTTGTATTTCCCTTTCAGGTATTTTGCGATCGTTTTCGCCTTGGAAGGCGATTCAACGATGATGAGATCCATAAAAAATTCTCCTTTGCCGAGAAATCAGTCCTTGCGCCATGCGGCGCAGAAATATTTCATAGCAGGCGCCCCGTCAGAGAGGCGTACGCCCGCCCTTTTTCCGCGCGGCCGCGCTCAGGCCTTTGCCCAGCGGTTCCCTCCGCAGGAAACGACGCGTTTTTTCATCTGTAAAAGGACGAGAAGAGGGGCAAGTTCGCTCTCTTTCATGCCCGCGGCCCGCGCGATCTCCGACACGTGCGCCGCACCTTCGGAAAGAAAATCGACGATCTTTTTCTCCGCAGGCGGGAGCGATTCCTCCTCTTTCTCGGTCAAGTTTATACCAAAAACGGCGGAAATGTCAACTAAATCGTCCGTCAATTTTGCGTATTCCTTGATGAGCCGGTTACACCCTTCGCCCGATTTTACGCCGATGCCGTAAGGGAACGCGAACACGTCGCGCCCGTACGAATAGGCGCATTCCGCCGTGATGCGCGTGCCGCTTTTCAGCCCGCCCGACACGACGAGAACGCCCTCCGACAGCCCCGCGATGATGCGGTTCCGCGCGGGGAACAGGTACTTTTTGGGCGGCTGGGACGGGATATATTCGCTGACGGCAAGGCCGCTTTTTTCCACCCTGCGAAGGAGATCTCGGTTGCATTCGGGATAAACGTGGTCCAGCCCGTACGCCAAAACGGAAATGACCCTGCCCTTTTTCAGCGCGCCTTCCGCAGCGGCGGAATCGCCGCCGTCGGCAAGCCCCGTGACGATCGCAAAATATTCGCCGAGCCGTTCGGAAAACTCTTCCGTGCGCCGCATGACCTGCGGCAGGGTGCGGCGCGACCCCACGATCGCGAAGCGCCGCTCCCGCAAAAGCTCCGTCCTGCCGCGGCAGTAAAGCACGAAAGGCGGGTCGGGAATGGCCCGCAGCTCTTCGGGGTACAGCGCGGAAAGGCAGGTCACGCAGACGATGCCCTTCTTTTCGTAAGAGGCCAAAAGGCCGCGAAGATACCCGCCGTCCGAAAGAGTCAGGCGCATTTCGGCATATTTCTCTTCTCCCAGGATCCCGGAGAGCGCTTTGTCCTCCGAAAAACGGGCCACGAGCGCGTACGGGTCGCGCGCATGCGAGAGCGCGGCAGCCTTTTTCGCATAATCGAGAGAAAAGCTGTCCAGCCAGATCAGCGCCTTTTCTTCCTTGCCGTAACCCATCTCTTCTCCTTTTTACGCCATGTTATCGTATTTGCGGTAAGAGACCGCCTCTAAAATATGCTCGGGGCGGATGCGCTCGGAGCCGGCCATGTCTGCGATCGTGCGGGCAACCTTGATGATGCGAGAGCGCGCCCTTGCCGAAAGGCGCAGGCTTTCGAACGACATCCGCAAAATGTCTTCGCACTCCCCGTCGAGCGGGCAGTATTCTTTGATCTCTTTTTCGCCCATGTCCGCGTTGGAACGTGCGCCGCCGAAGCGCCCGCGCTGCACTTCGCGCGCGGCCTCCACCCTCTTTTTCACCTCGGCGCTGCGCTCTTCCAGTTCACCGCCCGCAAGGTCGTCGTATCTGACCGAATCCACTTCGACCTGAATGTCGATGCGGTCGAGCAGCGGCCCGCTCACGCGCGAGCGGTATTTGCGGATGGCGGCGGGCGTGCAGGTGCAGACCTTGTCCGCCGAACCGTAATTGCCGCACGGGCAGGGATTCATGCTCGCGCAGAGCATGAAATTGGCGGGGAACGTGACCGCGCCGCCCGCGCGGGTGACGGTGATCACGCCGTCTTCGAGGGGCTGGCGGAGCGCTTCGAGCGTTGAACGGTGATATTCGGGCATTTCGTCCAGAAACAAAACGCCGTGGTGCGCGAGGCTGATCTCCCCCGGCTTGACCGTGCGCGAACCGCCCCCGCACATCGCGACGGTGGTCGCCGTATGATGGGGCGAACGGAAAGGACGCATGTCCACGATCCCCTCCGCGCCGAGAACGCCCGCGACCGAATGGATCTTGGTGACTTCGAGCGCCTCTTCGAAGGTCATATCGGGCATGATGGCGGGAATGCAGCGCGCGAGCATGGTCTTGCCCGTACCGGGAGGCCCCACCAGCAGAATGTTGTGCCCGCCGCTGACGGCGACTTCGAGCGCGCGCTTTGCCGTCGCCTGGCCCTTGACGTATGCGAGGTCAAACTTGTATTCCCTTTCCCCGCCGCTCCGATACGCTTTGACGGGAAGAGGCGGAATGGGATTCAGGCCGCTGAGATGGTCGACGACCGCCGAAAGGCTGTCCGCCGCATACGTCTCCACGCCCGAAAGGTAAGACGCCTCCTCTTGATTGGCGGAAGGGATGATAAATTTCGTATACCCCGCCGCCTTTGCCGAGATGAGAAGGGGCAGAATGCCCGTGACGGGGCGCAGTGCGCCGTCGAGGGCGAGTTCGCCCAAGAATACGATGCCGCCGCAGTCGGCGGTAAGCTGCTCGGTCGCTTTCAGGATGCCGACGGCGATGGCGAGGTCGAACGCCGACCCCTCCTTTTTAATGTCGGCGGGCGCGAGGTTGACGGTGATCTTGGAGAGCGGAAATTTCCGCCCGCTGTTTTTGAGCGCGGAGCGGACGCGCTCGCGGCTCTCTTTGACGGCGGCGTCGGGCAGGCCGACCAGCTCATACGACGGAATGCCGTTGTTGATGTCCGTTTCCGCCACCACGGGCACGCCGTCCAGCCCCACGAGCGCAAAACTCATTACTTTCGATAACATATTTCTCTCCCGTTTGAAAAAGGAAATTCCGCGGTACGCGGAATTTCCTTCTGATCAGATCCTGTAAAAACCGTTGTTGAGAAAACTCGTCCAGCCGAAGCAGTACCGCGCCGCCGAAACGGTCGTCGGGAACCCGTACGTCATGGGGAGCATGAGGATAAACACGACGGCATACAGCACGAGAAGCGCGGCAAGCACTTTGACCGTCGCATTCATCCCGATGCCGAGCACCTTGGTTTTGCCGCTCCTGTCGTGGACGTACACGGTATAAAACGCGAGCGGAATAAAACCGATGTAGAAGGCCGAAAAGAGCATACCGTGCGCCGCGCCCGCGTTCGGGGAAAAAGCGAAGGACAAAAGCGATGCCAACAGGCCGAGCGCAAACACCGCGTAGACGCGCATGATGCGCGGCGCGTATTTGGAGGCGTACGCGCCCTTTTTGCCGCCCGTCGCGGCGTACAGAACGGCGTAGACGGTCATGAACAAAAGCCCGAGCAACGCCGTCAGCGTCATGAGCGGATTCATCTGCACATTGAGCGCGAGATACCGATTCCCCTCCGACGCGGACAGGAGCGTTGCCCCTTTCAGCCCGATCAGCCAGCCGAACGCGTTGGACGCGTTCGCGGCGGTATAAGAAGTCATATTCCCGACGGTAAAGCAGTCCGCGACCGCCCTGCCGATCAGGTTCAGGATGCCGAGCGCCGGATTTTCGGGGTCGGCCTCATAATAGCGAACATAACTGTAATAGGAAGCGAGGGAAGAGAGCATGACCGCAAGCACCGTGCCGATGATGAACGACACGAAAAAGAACGCGTAGATGAGTTTGGTGCGATACCCCGACTCCGCAGTCAGTGCGGCCTCGTCGCGCTCGTAGCGGTCAAGGTTTTCCTGCATCTCGGCCTCCGTCTCCGCGACGGCGTTCGCGTCGCTCATGGCCTTGCGCAGTTTGCGCTTTTCATAGGCGACCGCCCTGTGGTGGCGCACGGCGCCGAGTATGAACAGCGCGAGAACGGCAAGCCCCGCGAACAGCATTTTGGGATCGACGGCGAAGGCAAAAGCGAACGCCAGGCCCGAAAAGAGAACGGACAATCCCGTATGCACGGGCCGCTCCGAAGAGACGCCTCGCGCATAGAATTTATACATGAAAAAGAAGGAAAGGACGACAAAGAATGCCGAAACGGAAAGAGAGAGCCCCAGCCGCCCCACCGTGAGCGCAAGGCCTCCGGAAGCGAACAGCGCCGCAAACAGAAGGCCGAACGCGTCGCTTTTGAACACGTCTTTGCCGAAGAAGTACGCGAACGCCACGAGCGCCGCCGTAAACAGAAGGGGCATAAAGCGCAGCCCGAAAGGACTGACGCCGAAAATCAGCACGCCCAGAGACAGGATGAGCGCCGAAAGCGGCCCTGAATCGGAATCGATGTTATAAACGCTCCCCTCGAACACCTGCCCGCCGAGGAACACGTTGTCGATCTGCATGAGGGAATACATCTCGTCTTCGGTGAACCGCGACCGGACGGAATCGCCTTGCCTAGGCATAAACCGGCTGTCGGAGGCATAAACAAGATCGTCCGGGTTGTTGCGGATCGCGTCGCGCAGCGCCGTGCTGCTGCTCCAATTGCTGTAAGCCTCGCTCACGTCCTCGACCGTGACGTATGCGGGGATCCTGTTGCTCTCCGTATCGATGAACGCCACCTCGTTGATGAGCATTTCTTCTTCCGTTCGAATACGGATGAGGCTGTAAGAAGGGGACGGCGCGCTGGTGCCCGCCTCCTCGTTTGCCAGATCGGCGACCCGCACCCAATTATAATTCGCACCCGAAAAGCCGTCGCCGCTCGCGGAATAGATATTCCCGAAAACAAAATCGCCGAGGCGGCTCGTTCCCGTCCAGCTGATAGAAGAAGCGGAAGAGGAAGGCACCGTGGCATAATTCATGGTCAGCGTGGCGTCCTCTCCGATCTCGGTATAGACGGACCCGACGTTGATCCAGATCTCGTCCAGGCGGTTGCCGCCCTGGTAATCGAGATAAAACACCGCCTCCTGTTCGGGAAAAGCGCGGTATGCCCTGCCCGTAGACGAAACGCTGCCGATCGTACACAGCCCCGCTATGAGAAACACGAGCACAACAAGAAAAGCCGCCCGCGCGAATTTCGACGCGTTCGTCCACAATGCCTTTATTTTGCTTTTGTTCGCTTTGTCAGCCATATTGTTTCCACCGATAAAGTTTCGTATATTCCATTATAGCGCAAAAAAGCGGATAAGTAAATCGTTTTTTCGCAAAAGCAGGCATTTCTCTCTTTTAACAAAAAAACGCACTCCTTAACGGAGTGCGCTCTCTTTGCCCTGAACCGGAAACCTTATCTGACTTCCTTGATCTTGGCGGCTTTGCCCGTACGGCCCCTAAGGTAGTACAGTTTCGCCCTGCGGACCTTGCCCTTTCTGATCACGGTGATGTCTGCGATCTTGGGAGAGTGGACGGGGAACGTCCTCTCGACGCCTACGCCGTAAGAAAGCCTTCTCACGGTGAACGTCTCTCTGATGCCGCCGTTTTTCTTCGCTATCACGACGCCTTCGAACGCCTGCAATCTCTCGCGCGTGCCCTCGACGACCTTCACGCTCACTTTTACGGTGTCGCCTACGTTGAAAGCGGGAACGCTGTCTTTGAGATTCTCTTTCTCGATAGCTTCGATCAATCCTTTCATCGACTTTACCTCCATTGTTACTAAGCGTTCGTGGCCGTATTGCCAGAGGACCGCCCGAAGTCTTTTGCTATTTTACCATATTTTTATGGGCATGGCAACCGTTTTTCGGCCGGATTGCCCATTTTTTTTGTTTTTTTATCCGCCTACGCCGTGAATGCGGCTACGATATGGCGCACCTCGCCTTCGAATATTTCCAGAACGTCGAAACGGACGGGCAGCTCTTCCCCCGCGCACATGAGAAAGTATTCGGCGATGCGGATGTACCGCTGTTCCTTTTTATACCCGACCGCCTCCGCGGGCGTACCGAAAGTCTCCGTCAAGCGGGTCTTGACCTCGCAGAAAACGACCGTGTCTCCGTCCCGCGCGACGATGTCCGCCTCGCCGAACGGCGTCACATAATTCGTCTTCAAGATCCGGTAGCCGAGCTTTTTCAGGTATTTTACTCCCCTCTTTTCCCCGGCTTTGCCCAAAACTTTTTTGTGAAAGTCCTGCGGTGAATTTCGCATAAACCGTACTCCCGAATCGCCTGCATATGCGCGGCGGTGCCGTATCCTTTATGCACGGCAAACCCGTACTGCGGATAAAGTTTGTCATATTCACGCATCAGCGCGTCGCGGTAGACTTTCGCGAGGATGCTCGCCGCGCCGATCGTATACGACAGGGCGTCTCCCCCGACGATGTTGTGCTGCGGGATCGAAACGTCCAGCCTGAAATTTCCGTCCGTGATGAGAACGTCCGGCGAGACGGGCAACCTTTCGACCGCGCGTTTCATGCAAAGGCGCGTCGCCTCCAAAATGTTGAGGCGATCGATCTCTTCGTTTGAAATTTCCTCCACGCGGCAGGCGACCGCGCGTTCGCGGATAAGCGCCGCAAGCCGCTCCCGTTCGCCCTCTCTGATCTTTTTGCTGTCGTCGATCCCCTCTATGAGATCGCCCTCGCCGAGCGGCATGATGACCGCCGCGCAGACCACGGGCCCAGCCAGCGGGCCGCGCCCCACCTCGTCGGCGCCCGCGATATAGCGTGCACCGCCCGCGAGAAGTTCGCGCTCGACGGAAAGTTTCTTTTCGGCATCCCACTGTTTTTTCATTCGCATATCTCCGTTTTCAGCCGAAAAATCCCGCAAAATCCGCCGCGTTTTCCAGCGTGATCCTGCCGATGCGGCCCTTTCTGAAATCGTCTACGAGCGCCCGCGCCGCGCGGTCGAGATCGGACTCTCCCCCGCGCAGGACAAAGCCGCGGCGGCGGCAGATCCCTTCGAGCATGGCGTGGGGAGAAGACAGGTCTTCCAGCCCGTACCGCTCCGAAAGAAAAGACGGATACGCCGCAGAGAGTTCGCCAAGGAGCGCCTCTGCGATCTCGTAGAGATTGAGGATATCGTCGTTGATGCTGCCGATGTACGCAAGGTGCCGCGCCAGCGCCTGATCTTCGAACGCGGGCGGCATGGTTCCGGGCGTGTCCAGAAGTTCGAATCCCTGCAAGCGGATCCACTGCTTGCCGCGCGTGACTCCCGCCTTGTTGCCCGTGACCGTGCGCTTACCGCCCGCCAACGCGTTGATGATCGTGCTCTTGCCCGTGTTCGGGATGCCCGCCACCATAAAACGAAGGGGCCTGACGATACCCTTGACGGCGTCCTTTTCCCGCTTTTCGCGCATGAGTTCGTTTGCCTTCGCGGCGATCCTCTTTGCCGCCGCCGAGGCGTTTGCCGCCGAACAGGCCAGCGCGAGTGCGCCGCCCTTTGCGATCTCCGCGATAAACGCGTCCGTCTTTGCGGGATCGGCAAGGTCGCTCTTATTCAACAGATATAATACGGGCTTTGCGCCGAATAACTTTTTGAGTTTTTTATTGAACGTCGCCGCCGGCGCGCGCGCGTCGAGCACGACCATCACCCCGTCCACGAGCGGAACGCACTCTTCCATCATGCGCATCGCCTTGGTCATGTGCCCGGGGAACCATTGGATGTGTTTCATAAAACCTCTGTCTTTCTCGCCCATTTTGTTTTGAGCTGTCAAAACAAAATGCTGCGATTTTGAGGCAAACCCCATTGCCCTCGCTTTGCTCGGAACAATCGGAGTTTTCCTCGCCGCGCAATATTTCAGCGCACGCTTATTATTAAAATTGCGCGACTCACCTTTCCTGCATAAGCAAAAGTGTTTGCAAACAGAGTTACGCTGCGCAAAAGCGTCGTTTTGCTTGCGCGAGTAATTATTTCACCTTCGCGCGGATCCTTCAAAAAATTTTACGCTCGATTCAATTTTGTGAGTCCATCAGGTCGGGGCGTTTTTCGCGCGTGAGTTTTTCCGACTGCTCCCGCCGCCACTTGTCGATCTCCGCATGATTGCCGCTGCGCAGGACCTCGGGCACCGTCAGGCCCCGGTACTCCACGGGACGGGTGTACTGCGGGTATTCCAGCCGATTTTCCGAAAAACTTTCCTGCACGAGCGACGAGGTGTTGATCACCCCGTCCACATACCGAGCGACGCAGTCGGCGACCACCATGGCGGGCAGTTCTCCGCCCGTGAGAACATAATCGCCGATGCTGATCTCCTCGTCGATAAACAGATCGATGGCGCGCTGGTCTACCCCCTCGTAATGCCCGCAGAGCAGAATGAGATGTCCATATCCCAAAAGCTCGAACACTTTCTGCTGGCGGAACGTTTCCCCCTTTGGCGACATGTAGATGCGCCGCGCCTTGTGTTCGGGATCGAGCGCCTCGATGGCGGAACCGATGGGCTGCGCCGTCATCACCATGCCCGCGCCGCCGCCGAAGGGGTAATCGTCGCACTTTAAATGCTTGTCCTCGGTGTAGTCGCGGATATTGACGACGTTGATCTCGATCTTCTTTTCCTTCTGCGCACGCCCCAGGATACTCTCGCGCATGGGCGCGAACATCTCGGGAAACAGCGTCAAAATATCGATCTTCATGCGCCCTGCTCCACCAATACCTCGCCGATGCGCTTTTCGCTGACGGTGACGATCTTTTTTTCCGTGTCCGCGCCGAGGATGACGCCTTCGGCCGCGGGGAACATGTATTCTCTGTCGCCCTGTTTCATCACGAAAATATCGGTATGCGCGGGAAGAACGTCCGCAATTTCCCCGAGACGCTCGCCCTTTTCCGTGACCACGGTACAGCCGACGATGTCGACGATGTAATACCTTCCCTCTTCGAGCGCGGGCGCGTCGGCGCGGAGCGCTTCCACCTCTTTGCCGCGCAAAAGCTCCGCCGCGTCCCTGTCGGCGATCCCCGAAAGGGCGAGGTACGCCGCCTGCGCGTCCGTGCGGCAGGAAAGCACCTTATACTCCTTTCCCGCAATATACACTCTTTTGAAATGGCGCATGTCCGCCGCGTCGTCCAGAAGCGGTTTGACCTTGACTTCGCCGCGGATGCCCTGCGGTTTTAAAACTTCGCCGATGACGATGGTGTCGGGCATATTGATTTCTCCCTATAAGAAAAGAAGCGGAAATTTATTCCGCTTTTGCCTTTTCTTTGATCTCGATATTGTACTTTTTGCCTTCTTTGGCGGACGCGCAGCGCACGAGCGTGCGGAGCGCCTTTGCGATCTTGCCCTGCTTGCCGATGACTTTGCCCATATCCGATTCTTCGAGAGAAACGGTGATCTCCACCCCTTTCTCGCTCTCTTCTACCTGATATTCGATCTCGTCTTTATGCTCGGCAAACTGCTCGACGATGTACTTTACAAGTTCCAGCATATTCCGTTCCCCCTGTCAGGATTACTTTTTCTTTCTCGTCTTGGTGCGGGGCGCGGAAAGTTTTTCGCTCTTTTCGATCACGCCCTGACGCACGAGAAGGGTCTTGACCGTTTCGGTGGGCTGAACACCTTTGGAGAGCCAGTCTTTCGCCTTCGCCTCGTCGATGACGATCTCTTCGGGCTGGCTGGTCGGGTTATAATGACCGATCTTGTCGATGTATTCCCCGTCGCGCGCCTTTCTCGCGTCTACGACGACGATGCGATAGAAGGGGGACTTTTTGTCGCCCAATCTCGTAAGTCTCATTTTGACTGCCATGGTAGTTGCTCCTTTCTATAAAAAATGAAATTTTTTTTCGCTCTTCGCGTTTACCGCCCCATTATACCCGAACAAAAAACGCCTGTCAAGCATTTTTACTTGACAGACGTAATTTTTTACCGCATGAACGGCAGACGTTTGCCGTTTTTGAGCTGTTTCATCATGAGTTTTGTCTGTTCGAACTGTTTTAAGAGCTGATTGACGTCCTGCACGCTGGTGCCCGAGCCCGCCGCGATGCGCTTTTTGCGGGAGGAGTTGATGATTTCGGGTTTTTCGCGCTCTTTTTTGGTCATGGACAGGATGATCGCCTTGACGCGCTCCATCTTCTTTTCGTCGAAATCGCTCTCTTTGACTTTGAGTTTGCTCATGCCGGGCATCATGCCGAGGACCTGCGCCGCGCCGCCCATTTTTTTGAGGGATTCGAACTGTTCGAGATAATCTTCCAGCGTGAAAGACGCCTCGCGCATCTTCTTTTCCAGCTTTTTGGCCTGTTCTTCCGAGACGGCTTCCTGCGCCTTTTCGATGAGGGACAGGACGTCGCCCATGCCCAGAATGCGCGACGCCATGCGGTCGGGATAAAACGGCTCGAGGTCGGTGAGCTTTTCTCCCACGCCGATGAATTTGATGGGCTTGCCCGTGACCGCCTTGATGGAAAGGCAGGCGCCGCCGCGGGTGTCGCCGTCGAGCTTGGTGAGGATGACGCCCGTCACGTCGAGGCGCTTGTTGAAGGTCTCCGCCACATTGACCGCGTCCTGCCCCGTCATGGAGTCGACGGTGAGGAGGATCTCGTTCGGATGCACCTCGTTTTTGATGTTTTCCAGCTCCTGCATGAGCGCGTCGTCGATATGCAGGCGGCCCGCCGTATCGATGATCACCGTGTCGTAACCCATCGAACGGGCGTACTCGATGCCCTGTTTTGCCGTTTTAACGGGGTTTTGCGTGCCTTTTTCGAACACCTCCGCCCCCGCCTTGCCGCCGACCACCTGCAGCTGATTGATCGCGGCGGGACGGTAGATGTCGCCCGCGACGAGGAGCGGCTTTTTGCCCTGTTTTTTGAGAAGGACTGCCAGCTTTCCGCACAGCGTCGTTTTGCCCGCGCCCTGCAAGCCGCACATCATGATGACCGTGGGCGGCTTGTCGGCAACTTCGAGCTTGGCGTTGGTCGAACCCATCAGCGCGCACAGCTCTTCGTTGACGATCTTGATGACCTGCTGGGTCGGATTGAGGCTCTTCAAGATCTCCTGTCCCACCGCCTTTTCGGACACGTCGGCGATGAACTTTTTCGCGACGAAAATATTGACGTCCGCCTCCAACAGGGCGACGCGCACCTCGCGCATGGCGCCCTTGATTTCCAGCTCGGTCAGTTTTCCGTGTTTTGTAAGTTTTGAAAAAATGTGGTTCAGCCTCTCGGAGAGAGATGAAAACAAAGCCATAGATAAACTCCTTGCAGCGGTTTTGCCTGAAAATTATTTCTCCGACGCGTGTTCTTCGTCCAACGCGTTCTCTTCGTTCAGCGCCGCCAAAATCCCGTCCATTTCGGAGGAATATTCGGGATGCGCGGTCTTGAACGCCTCCGCAAGCCCGGCGGCGACGGCGTTCCGTCGTTTCGCCTGTACGGCGTGCAGTTTCTGCTCATATTCGTCCAAAAGCTGACGGCTTTTGGCGAGGGTGTCCGAAACGCTCTGTTTGGAGATCCCCTTCTGCTCGGCGATCTCTGTAAGGGACAGATCGCACATATAATACAGGTCGCACACTTCGCGCTGATGTTCGGTCAATAAAGGCGCATAAGCGTCGAACAGCGGCAGATATTTCAAATCTTTCATACAGCTACCTCTCGGGGAGCCTCGCAGAGTTTCAGCCCTCCCGGCGCAATCACGGATTTTCGGAAATCAGGGGGCGGTTTTCAAAAAAGAGGTCGAATTTATTCCTCTCCGCCCTTCTCGGAATCGTTTTTCCCGTCGGTCCCGCCGCGAGGCTTTTTATCATTCCTGCCGCGTCCGCGCACGGAGCGGATCCGTTCGCGCCCGCGCTCCAGCAAATCGCGCACGGTATCGGAGAGAGACGCGCCCGCAAAGGGGAACAAAAATCTGCGTTTTTGCCGCCATTCCGCCCTCCGCTCGTTGAGCGCGGCTTTGAGTTCTTCGTAATGCACGGCAGCCTTAAACTGCGCGGCGGCCTTGCGGATTTTGAGTGAGACCTCGAAACTGACGCAAAGATCGGCAATGAACACGCCTATAAAAGCGCCGATCAGGAAAATCATCCAGACGTTTTCCGCCGCCCAGACCGCCGCGGCGTGCAGCGGATCGAAGAGCAAATACACGAACGCCGCCGCGATACAGCCCCAAAGCAGAGAAAAGAGCGGGCAGATGATCCCCTGCACGTTTCCCCACCTTGCGGAATAATCCCACAGTTTGATCTTCAGCCCCTTGATAAAGATGAGCCCCGTAACGTATTCGAGCAGCGTCAGCGCGACGATCAGCAAGAGCACGAGCACCCACCTCGGAAGAGGGATAAAGCACGCCCCGTACAGCAACAGCGTGCCGAAACCGTACATGGGAAGATACGGACCGTTGAGAAAGCCGGGGTTGATCCACTTTTTTGCACTGAAAAAGCGGCGGAAAAAAAGTTCGATGATCCATCCCCCGACAGATCCTGCCATAAACAGAAATACGAGTCGGAAAAACAGCACGGCGGGTCACTCTCTCAAATAATGCCTTCGGTAAATTCTTCCGCGTCGAAAAGCTGCAGATCGTCGATCTTTTCTCCCGTGCCGACAAAGAGGACGGGGATCTTCAATTCTCCGCACAGCGATACGACAAAGCCGCCCTTCGCCGTGCCGTCAAGCTTGGTCAGAACGATCCCGTCGAGATCGACCGCCTCGTTGAAAAGGCGCGCCTGCGACATGGCGTTCTGCCCCGTCGTTGCGTCCAGTACGAGAAGTTTATAAAAATGCGCCTCGGGATAGTCCCGCTCGACGACGCGGTTCATCTTTTTCAGCTCTTCCATCAGGTTTGCCTTGACGTGCAGCCGCCCGGCCGTGTCGACGATGACGACGTCCGTCTTTTTCGCCTTGGCGGAAGACACGGCGTCGTATACGACGGCGGAAGGATCGCTCCCCTCCTCGTGCTTGACGATGCGAACCTTCGCCCTGTCCGCCCAGACGGTGAGCTGGTCGGCCGCCGCCGCGCGGAAAGTGTCCGCCGCCGCAACCGTGACGCTCTTTTTCTCCCTGACGAAATAATTGGCGAGCTTTCCGATGGTCGTGGTCTTGCCCACTCCGTTCACGCCCACGAGCATGATGGCGGCGGGATACTCGATCTCGGGCACTTCAGCCTCGCAGAGGGTGTCTTCAATGACGTCTTTCAGAAGATTGACGACGAACTCTCTGTCTTTGAGTTTTTCCGCCTTTGCCTCGGCACGGATCTGGTCGATGATGTCCTCCGCCGTCGTCACGGAAATATCCGCAGAGATCAGAATCTCTTCCAGCTCGTCGTAAAATTCGTCGCCCAATTTATTTTTGGCAAACAGCGCGGACAATTTGGAGGAAATGTTGTCCCTCGTCTTTTTGAGCGCGCCGATGATCTTGCCGAAAAGTCCCATAAAACCTCCTTATATACACACTTTTCTCGTGCAAAGGCAGTGCGAAAAGCCGTGGTTTGCGGAAACGCAAATGAATTGTTTGCGTTCACGAGAATCGCAGGCGACAGTTCGCCGAGATTTTCGTGATATGTCTGCACAAATTATTTTTCGTGGATTCTGAGCCGTCATTTTTGCGGGGCCGTGTTCCGCTCGTAAAAAACTTTGCCGTCAAACCCCTGAATGCGTTTGTCCGTTTCCGCCCGTTCCAGCCGCTGCTGCGCCCAAATGCAGTAGCGCTCGTTGCGCTCGATGCCGAAATAATGCCTGCCCAGCTTTTTCGCGACGACGCTCGCCGTGCCGGAGCCCAGAAACGGATCGAACACGATCTCCCCTTCGTTCGAGCTCGCAAGAATCAGCTTGGCGTACAGTTTTTCCGGCTTCTGCGTGGGATGCGCCGTGTTTTCGGGCATGGACCAGAATGGCACCGTAATGTCGTCCCAGAAATTGGACGGGCAGGTATCGCGGAAATTCCCTTCCGCCGTTTCCTGCCAATCTTTGGGCGCACCGTTTTCGCGGTAAGGGGCAAGAACGCGACGCCGCATTTTGACCGCGCCGAGGTTGAAAGTATAGTTGCCGCCCTTTGTCGCGAACCAGATGTCTTCCATCCCGTTTTTCCAGTTCGCCCTGGCGCCCCTGCCCTTTTCGCGCTGCCAGGTAATGCGGCTGCGCACGGTAAAAAACTCTCCCAGCACCCTGCCGACGATCAGCCCGCTCTCCCAGTCGCAGCAGACGTAGATCGAGCCGCCCTCTTTGAGAAGGGGCGCAGCCAAAGAAAGCCACTCCCGCGTATACGCCTCGTACTCGGCGGCGCTCTTTTTCCCGAACGATTCGCCGAAATCTTTGGTCAGGTTATACGGCGGGTCCGCGATGATCAGGTCCGCAAAGGCGCGCGGCAAAAGGGGCATGACGGAAAAGGTGTCCCCGATCACAGTCTGATCGGGCGCAAAACCGTCTGCGAGCGCGGAAGGCCGCACACAGCGCGCCAGATATGCCGCGCCGTCCGCAAAGTCGGTATCGATCGTTCTGTTCCGTATCCCTTTTCCCTTTGCCATAATTTCTCTCGGATTTTCTCTTCGCGCGAGGCGCTCTCTTTCAGAGCGCCCGTCATGCCACCGTGTCTCCGCCGAGCTTGCTCTCCACCTCGGAAAGTTTGACGGAAACGATCTTGGAAACGCCCTTTTCTTCCATCGTCACGCCGAACAGGCAATCCGCCTTTTCCATGGTCGGTTTTCTGTGAGTGATCACGATGAACTGCGTCTCCTTCGCAAATTTTTTCAAAAACTGGGCGAATTTATCCACGTTCGCCTCGTCCAGCGCCGCCTCGATCTCGTCGAGTACGCAGAAAGGCATGGGGCGCAGCATCAGGATCGCGAACAGGATCGCGATCGCGGTGAGCGCGCGCTCGCCGCCCGAAAGAAGGGAGATCTTCGTCAGCTTTTTGCCCGGCGGGCACGCCACGATCTCGACGCCCGCGGAAAGCGGGTCGTCCGTCTCGGAATAATCCATCTGCAATTCCGCCCTGCCGCCGCCGAACAGCTCTTTGAAGAGCTTTTTGAAGTTTTCATTGATCTGATCGAACCCCTCGTCGAACTGCTTCTGCATTTCGCGTTTGAGTTCTTCCAGTGCCGCGCTCGTATCGTCGATCCCCTTCTGCACGTCGTCGCGCTGGGCGGCCATTTCTTCGTACTGCGCGGAAAGCGCCTCGTATTCTTCGAGCGCGTTGTGGTTGATGGGGCCGAGCGAATTGATCTCGCGTTTGAGCCTGTTGACGAGCGTCTGCCCCTCTTTCGGGTCGAAATTCTCGTCTTTATACGCGAGACAGCTCTCGTACGTTTCCTGATATTCCTCGTCGATACGCGCCTGTAAATTTTCAAGCTCCGAATCGATCTTGGTCAGCTCGATCTCCTGGCGGTGGCTCTTTTCGGACAGCTCTTCGATACGCGCCTGGGCGGCGCGGCTCTTCGCCATCACGTTTTCGAGTTCGCGGTTGATCTCGTCCTTTTCGCGGCCGACCTCTTCCCTCTTCTCGCGCAAGGCATTGAGTTCGTCCCTCTGCTCGGGCGTGAGCGCCGTCTTTTCCGCCATCTCTTCGAGATCTGCGATCGTCGCGCCGATATTTTCGATGTTGGCGGCGGAATCGGCGATCTTTCCTTCCAGCTCTTCCCGCTCGCGGCAAAGCCTCTCCGCATCCGCGCGGGCGTTCTCCCCCGCGGCGCGGTACTGCGCTATGTAGACTTGCAGCACGTTGAGGCGCAGATTGCGCTCCCCGAGTTCGGAGCGGAGCTTGTCGTACTCCGCCTTGCGGCGCTCCGTCTCTTCGTCGGCGGCGCTCTTCATGCGGCTGAATTTTTCCTCGCCCTCGGAGGACGTCGAAAACTCCGTATCGATCCCCTTCATGCGTTCATAGAGAACGGCGAGCGCCCCCTCCTGCCCTTTGAGCGAAGATTCTTCCTCTTCGATCTTGCGGGCAAGAGACTGCCTTTTCTCTTCGAGCGCGGCGATCTTCGCGCGCGCCTCCTGGAAACTTTCTCTCAGCGTCTCCATCTCGGCGGCGGCCTTATTTTTCTTCTCTTCGAAAGCGGCTCGCTCGGCCGTCAGCTTTGCGACTTCCGCTTCCGCCTTTTCGATCTCTTTGGACGTCTCTTCGATCTTCCGCTCGTTGGCAAGCAGATTGCCGCTGTCCGCGCGGCGAGAGCCGCCCGTCATCGACCCGGACGTGGAGATCACGTCGCCGTCTAACGTGACGATGCGGAACGCGTGCGGATATTTTTTTGCGATCTCGTTGGCGTTTGCGATGTTGTCCGCGATCAGCGTATTGCCGATCAGGTTATAGATCACGTTGTCGTAATACTTGTCGTAGCGCACCAGCTCGTTCGCAAGCCCCACGGCGCCCTTTTCTTTGAGCGCGCGGCGGGTGTAATCGGTCTCGTAATGGGGGCGCAGCGACGCGACGGGCAGGAAGGTGACCGACCCGCCTTTCGTGCGTTTGAGGTATTCGATGAGCCAGCGCGCGTCGTCGCTCGTCGCGGTGACGATGTTCTGCATCGCGCCGCCGAACGCCGTTTCGATGGCGACCTCGTACGCCTCGTCGCACTTTACGATGTCGGCGATGACGCCCTTGATGCGCCGCGCGATGTCCGCGTTGCGGCGGCTGTCCCCCATCAGCTTTTTGACGGAAAATTTATACCCCTCGAACTCTTCCTTGACGTTGAGGTAAAAGCGCTTCCTGTCCCCCAGCGCGGAAATGCGCGCGTTGGCGTTGAAGATCTTTTCAGACACCGCGTCCGACGCGGCGTTCAGCCCGATGATCTCCTCTTCCTTCGCAGATTTTGTCTCCTTTTCGCGGGAGACGTACTCGATAAGCTCCGCGTGCCAGTCCTCGCACTCGGCGAGCGCCTTTCTGTCGGCGGCAAGCTCCTGTTTCGTCTTTTCCGCATCCCCCGCGATCTCGGCGATGCGCTCTTCGACCGCCTCTTTCTTCGCGGAGAGCGTGCCGATGTTCTGACGGATCTCGGAGAGGTTTTCGATGGTGTCGATGACGCTCTTGTGCGAGCGATCGTTGAGCTTTTCGTATTCGGAAAGTTTTTCATTGTATTCGGAAACTTCGCCGTTCAGCACGGAGATCTCCTTTTCCGAATCGGCGATCTTATCCGCATATTCGCGCGCGCTCTTTTCCGCATCTTCGATCTCTTTTCCGATCGCCGAAAGGCGTTCGCGCCCCTCGCGGATAAATTTTTCGCTGCTGTCGCGCTGTTCTTTGAAAAAGCCGATGCGCTCGCGGATGACTTTCACGTCGCCCTCTTTTTTCTCGAGGTCGACCGTATATTTTAAGATCTGTTCGTTGAGCTGCTGCAAGAGTGCGTCGCTCTCGGCGACCCTGCGCCTGTCGCCCGCGTACTTTTCTTCCAGCTGTTCGGTCTCGCGGCGCACGGCGTCCGTTTCGCCCTGCAGAGAAGACAGCACGGCGTTGATGGCGGCGCGCGCCTCGGCGGCGTTGTCGTGTTTGTAGATGTAGAGATTGATCTCGGCATTTTTCAGCTGAGAATACAGTTCGTTATACCGCTTGGTCTTTTCCGCCTGGCGCGCGAGCGGGGTGAGCATGTGTTCCACCTCGCCTATGCGCTGCAAAAAGATGTTGAGGTTGTTGTAAGAGTTGGAAAGGCGGCGCTCGATGTCCTGCTTTCTCGATTTGAAGACGATGATGCCCGTCGCCTCCTCGAAAATGGCGCGCCTGTCCTCGGGCTTGGCGTTCATGATCTGCTCGATCTTGCCCTGTCCGATGATGGAATACCCCTCTTTGCCGAGGCCGACGCTGTGCAGCCTGTCCACGATGTCTTTCATGCGGCAGGGCTGTTTGTTGATGAGATATTCGCTCTCGCCGCTGCGGAACAGGCGGCGCGTCATCGCCACTTCGTCGTATTCGAGGTCGGCAAACATCCTGGTCGAATTGTCGAAAGTGAGCGTGACCTCGCAGAAAGACTGGCTCTTCCTCTGCTGCGTGCCGCCGAAAATGACGTCCTGCATGTTTGAACCGCGCATGGTCCTTGCGGACTGCTCGCCGAATACCCAGCGGATGGAATCCGCCACGTTGCTCTTGCCGCAGCCGTTCGGCCCCACGATGCAGGTGACGCCGTTATCGAATTTGATTTCGGTCTTGTCCGCAAAGGACTTGAAACCGTTGAGTTCGACTTTTTTAAAATTCAAATCAGAATTCCCCCGCTTGTTGTAATCGGATAAGGAGTGCCTTGGCCGCCTGTTTTTCCGCCGCCGCCTTGCTGCCGCCCCTGCCGAGCGCACTTTGCCCCGCCGCCGACGCCTCTACCGTAAAAGTCGGCATGTGCGGTGCGCCCTCGCGCAGGGCTACGCGGTATACCGCCTTTTCAAGCCCGCGCGCCTGCAAAAATTCCTGTAATTCGCCTTTATAATTGCGGACGTCGCCCGCATCCTGCGAAACCGGGCCCAGCATCTTCTCCGCAAAGGCGCGCGCCTTTTCGATGCCGCCGTCCAGATAAATGCCCGCGACGAGCGCCTCGAACAGGCTGGATACCGCTTTGCCGCCGGGCACTTCTTTCCCCGCGTGCAGTAAAAAGCCGTCCAGTCCCGCGCGTTCGATACACTCCCGCAGCGGGCGCTCGGAAACCAGCTCCTGACGGCGGAAAGTCATCTGCCCTTCGTCGCCGCCCTCACCGTACAGTTTTTCCGCCGCGAAAAATCCGAGGAGCGCGTCGCCCAGAAATTCCAGCCGCTCGTTGCTTTCGGTGCCGTGTTCGTTCGCGTAAGAGGAATGGGTAAAACAGGCGGTGAGGAGCGATTTGTCCGAAAACGTGTAGCCGATCCGGCGCTCGATCTCTTTTACGGCGTCACTCGGCAGCACCTGCCGCCTCCAGATCCGCCTCGGAAAGCATCTCTTTGATGCTGCCGATGATGTTGTTGTCCGCCGCCTCTTTCGCCTGCAAAAGGGACGCCGCGATGGAATCGGCCTTGCTCGACCCGTGCGATTTTACGACGACTTTGTCGATGCCGAGCAGCACCGCCCCGCCGTATTTGTTGTAGTCCATGACCTTTTTGATCTTTTTGAAGGTGCCGCGCATGAACAGGGCGTAGCCGATCTTTGCCATGAACGAAGAAGAAATGTACTTTTTGATGATCTTCATGACCGCCATCGCAGTGCCTTCGGTCGTTTTCAGCGCGATGTTGCCCGAAAAACCGTCGCAGACGGCGACGTCGATGTCGCCGCTCATGATGTCGCGTCCCTCCACGTTGCCGACAAAGTTGATGCCGGGCAGTTTTTTGAGGAGTTCGTGCGCCTCCTGGTGCAGAGGATCCCCTTTATGGTCTTCGGTCCCGTTGGTCACGAGCCCCACGCGCGGCTCTTTGACGCCCGAGGCGCGCGCATACGCCGTGCCCATGATGGCAAAATGGCACAGGTTGAGGGGTTTGCACTCCGCGTTCGCGCCCGCGTCGATGATGTACACCTTTCCCTCTTTTGCGGTGGGAAGAGCGGGGCAGACCGCAGGGCGGGAAATGCCGCGGATGCGCCCGACGCGAAGGAGAGCGCCCGTAAGCACCGCGCCCGTGGAGCCCGCGGACACGAAACCCTTCGCGTCCTCGTCCTCTTTGAGCATTTTCAGCGCCACGACGAGGGACGAATCCTTTTTCTGCCTGATCGCGGCAGTGGGAACGTCGTCGTTGGTGATGACCTCGGTGCAGTTGACGACCTCGAGGCGGGCGCGATCGTACGAAAGCCCCGCGAGGACGGCACCGATCTTCTTTTCGTCGCCCGTCAGGACGACTTTCAGGTCTTTATCCTGCGACAGGGCGAGAACGGCGCCCTTTACGATCTCTTCGGGAGCGTTGTCCCCTCCCATCGCGTCTAAAATGATTTTTGTCATAAGATCCCCTTTTTTTTCGTTTTATTGCATCGCGCACCGCGCGTCAGTATTCGAGATTGCCGACCGTCCTCGGGAACGGGATCACGTCGCGGATGTTGGAAATGCCCGTAAGATACATGATCATGCGCTCGAAACCGAGCCCGTAGCCCGAATGCACCGTGCCGCCGTATCTGCGCAGGTCGAGGTACCACTTGTAATCCTCGGGTTTCAGGTTCATCTCCTTCATGCGCGCAAGCAGCACGTCTTCGCGCTCTTCCCTCTGCGAACCGCCGATCAGCTCGCCGATGCCGGGCACGAGAAGGTCTGCCGCCGCAACCGTTTTCCCGTCGTCGTTGAGACGCATGTAGAACGCTTTGATCTCCTTGGGATAGTCGGTGAGGAAGACGGGTTTGCGGTAGACCTGTTCGGTCAGGTACCGCTCGTGTTCGCTCTGCAAATCGCACCCCCAATAGACGGGGAATTCGAATTTGTCTTTGACCTTTTCCAGAATTTCGATCGCTTTCGTGTACGGCAGGCGCACGAACTCGTTTTCCGAAACGTTTTTCAGCCGCTCGATGAGCCCCTTGTCCACAAAGTTGTTCAGAAATTCGATCTCTGCGGGGCATTTTTCCATGACGTAGTCGATGATGTATTTGACCATCGCCTCCGCAACGTCCATATCCCCTTCGAGGTCGCAGAAAGACATTTCCGGCTCGATCATCCAGAATTCCGCCGCGTGGCGGGTGGTGTTCGAACGCTCGGCGCGGAAGGTCGGGCCGAACGTATACACGTCGGAAAAGGCCATGGCGTACGTTTCGACGTTGAGCTGGCCCGAAACGGTCAGGCTCGCCTTTTTGCCGAAAAAGTCCTTTTTGTAGTCGACGTCGCCCTTGATCTTGTCGAGATCGAGCGTCGTGACCTGGAACATCGCGCCGGCGCCCTCGCAGTCGCTGCCCGTGACGATGGGCGTATGCACGTAGACGAACCCGCGCTCGTTGAAAAATTTATGGATGGCGAACGCCGCCTCGCTGCGGATGCGGAACACCGCGCTGAACGTGTTGGTGCGCGGGCGAAGATGCGCGATCTCGCGCAGAAATTCGAGGGAATGCCTCTTTTTCTGCAACGGGTAATCGGGCGAAGACGTGCCCATGACGGAAATCTTGTCCGCCTTGATCTCGAACGGCTGCTTGTTTTCGGGCGTCAGGACGACCGTACCCTCGACGACGAGGCTCGCGCCCACGTTCTGGCGGGCGATCTCGTCGTAGTCGGCAAGGTTCTCCCGCTCGAATACGACCTGCACGCTCTTGAAACAGCTGCCGTCGTTCAGCTCGATAAAACCGAATGCCTTGCCGTCTCTGAGCGTTTTCACCCAGCCGCAGACGACCGTTTTTTTGCCGCCGAATTCCTGCGGCGCCGCATAGATCTGTTTGACCGTTGTCCTCTTCATGTTTATTCTCCGAACTTTCCGTCCCCGGACATATTTTATTTCGTCTTATTGTAGCAAATCCGAGCGAAAATATCAAGTATATTTTGTCGAAAAGGCAAAAACCGCAAATACGCCTTTTGGGCCGTGAAACATTTTCCTCTTTCCGGCGGCGAGACGCCGGAAAGAGGAAAAACGAAAAACGGGCGGGCGCACCGAATGGTGCGCCCGCCCGAAAGAAAAGTCTCTTCAATTTTCCGCATCCGCCGCGGCGGCTTCCGCCTCCGCTTCCGTTTCGGACGCGGCGATGCGCTTGATAAAGCATTTGCGTTTTTTGACCACGTGCTTTTCCAGCGAAGTCCACTGCGACTGCACCGCCGTATTGGTGACAAGCTCGGGATTGGATTCCACCTTTTCGATCTTGTCCTCCAAAAGGTTTTTCATGATGCGGGAGATCATGAGCGAATTGATGCCCGTCTTCTGATAATCGGGGCGGACGGCGATGAGCGCCATTTCCAGTTCTTTGGGGTGTTTGATCGCTTTCAGAACGCGGACAAAGCCGAAAGGGAACAGCCTGCCGTCGCTCTTTTTGATCGCCTCGCAGAGGGAAGGGAGCATGACCGCCATGCCCACGACGTCTTCCTTCTCATCCACCAGCATGGAAAAATAGCGGGGGTTGATGACAGTCGCGAACTGATCCAGCACTTTCGTAACGGACCGCCCCTCGACGGCAACATAACAATCGAGCGACGCATATGCTTCGTTGACCAAGCCGATCGCTTTCCTGCCGTAGCGGGCGATCAGCTTATTCATGGGAATCGTTCCCGAAACCTCGCGCACCTTGAACTTATCCTTAAGGCGCTCGGCTATACGCGAAATGCGCTCGTCCACCTTATCGGGGATTTCGAAGTCGTATTCCAGCCACTCGCTTTCGTCCTCATATCCGAGGCCCCTGATCAGCTTTTCGTAATACGGGTAGTTATAGTTGGTGCAATATGTAGCGCGGCGGTCAAAACCGTAAGTCAGAAGCCCTTCCCTGTCCTGATCGTTGAACCCCCAGGGACCGTGCACGGTATCCATTCCCTCTTCCCGTGCGTATTTTTCCACCGCGCCGATGAGCGCCGAGGCGACCTCCTCGTCGTCGACGCAGTCGAAACGGGAAAAGCGCATGCACTTTCTGCCCGACACGCGGTTATACTTCTTTTGCAAAATGCTTGCGACGCGCCCGACAAGCTCGCCGTCCCTGTACGCGAGAAAACATCGAATCTCGGCGTCGTCCAAATACGGATTCTTTTTCGGGTCCATGATATTTTCTTCGTCCGAGCGGAAAGACGGGACATAATGCGGACAATTTTTATACAAACGGAAAGGATAATCGGCAAAAATGCGCATCCCTTTTTTATTCGTAACTTCTTTGATCGTTATCATACGGTGACCTCTCTGAGCGCTGACGCGATTCGGCGTCCGCTGCGGTATTCCTTGTCACATTTTATCACGTTGTGTCGAATTTTGCAATCGTTTGTCAAATTTTCTTTACAATTTATATGGCAAAGCAGGAAAATCCCGCCAATCGTTCTTTCATTTTAAGCGAGCGTTTTCAAAAAAGAGATCACGTTCCGTTAAGAAATCTGAAAGATGTTCCCGCAGGCGCGCCCGGAAAAACCTGCTCCTCGGCGGGCTTTGCGAGAACGGCGCCCACGGCTGCATAGCGGTCTCGGCGCAGAAGTTTTTTTTCGACGGGCACACCGTTTTTCAGCTTGACGAGATAGCCCGCGCTGAGAATGCCGTCCTTGGCAGAACGGAGTTTTGCGTTTTCGCTCTCCGCATAGACCGGCTCCGGCGGCTCGATCCTGCCCGTCACGACGCTTTCCCTGCGAAAAGAAAAGGCGCTTTTCCTGCCGTAAACGGAAATTTCTATGCGCCCGCCGCCCGCACGGCACAGGATATAGACGGGCATTCCTGTCTCGTTGGTAAAACGAAGATCTGCGTTTTTTCCGCTGACCATCGCATCGAACGACGGCTCGACATAGCCCACGGAAAGGCTGTGCGGGTGGTATTCTTCTATTTTCATACCCGAAAGCAGCGCGGCGTTATACAGCGTAGTGCTCACCTGGCACACGCCTCCCCCCACGCCGGCAACAAAATCGCCTTCGAAGATGATCGGCGCTTCGCAAAAGCCGTTCGCGCGGGTGCGTTCGCCCACGCACGCATTGAAAGAAAACGTCTCGCCCGGCGCGACGACGGCGCCGTTGATCTTTTCGGCGGCGAGCTCGATGTTGCGGGCGCGGCCCGCCGCCGACGGATTGAACTTGGTCGAAAAGCGGGACAAAAGCGCGACGCTCTCTCTCAGTTTTAAAACCGTCACGCGGGCGGAAACGCGCACGGACGAGACCCTGACCTCGGCAAAATCCCCCGCCAGCGATTCCTCTACCGCCCGCGAGAGGACCGCCCCGTCCAGATATCTGCCGCTGCGCTCCGCTTCAAAGGAGAAGGGTTCGTCCGCGTCCGGGTCGAAGCGCAGCGACGCGTTTTGGCTTTTGCGGTAAAAATCGTCGCAGATCCCGCGCAGGACGCGCTCCTTCGCCGTGAGAAAATAACGCTTTTTGAGAGGGACGTCCCCTCTTTTCTGCGCCTTTTTGAGTGCCTCGTTCAGATCGGTGCGCACGCCGATCTCGGGATAACGGAACACATATCTCTTTCCGTCCGCGACGATGACGAGCGCCTTTTCGGAAAGCTGTTCGCGCAGCGACAGCCTGATCTTTTTCTCCGCGGCGGGGAGCGAAAGGCCGGAGACGTCGACCCCGTCCACGCGCGCGCCCGCGGGCATGCGCGCGCCGCCTGCGCCGCATAGAACAAAAAAGATGCCCGCGAGCGCCGCGAGCATCAAAACGTACTTCATCTTTTTTTTGCCCATGGTATGACCTCATGCGCAGTATGCGCAGATCGGGGGCATGGCAACCGCGCTTTTGGCAGACAGTTTTTGGCGCTCCGCGCAAAATACGGTCACGCCGCCTTTGCCGCCCGAAACGCGGCGCCTGCCATGACAAGAGCGCACGGGGCGGATACGCACGGGCAAAGCGCGGTGTCAGCGGCGGATCCTGCCGCCCGAAATGCGGATCTTGTTCACGCTTTTACCGAAGAGCACCTTTTCGGTATGCGTGCAGGTGAGCACCGTCTGCACGCCGTCGAGGCAGGCGAGCAGTTTTCTGCGGCGCGCAAGGTCGAGTTCGCTCATCACGTCGTCGAGGATCAGCACGGGATATTCCCCCGAATTGCGCCTGAAAATTTCCACCTCGGCAAGCTTGATAGAGAGCGCCGCCGTGCGCGCCTGCCCCTGCGAACCGTATACGCGCGCCTCTTCCCCGCCGATGAGAATTTTCAGATCGTCCCTGTGCGGGCCGGATGCGGTAAACCCGAGGCGGATGTCGCGCTCGTAATTTGCGGCAAACTCTTCGGAAAGTTTTTTCTCGATCTCTTCCCGCGTTTCGGGATACTGTTTTTCCGAATAAATTTCCAGTTCCTCCGCACCGTCCGTGAGATAACGGTGCCGTTCGGCCGCAACGGGCGCAAGCTCGGAGATGAATTCGCGTCGGCGGAAAGCGATCTCGGCGGCATAGCGGCACAATTGCCCGTCCCAGACGGGCAGCGTTTCGAATACCAGTTCGAGGTCGCGGTTTTTGAGAAGGGCGTTGCGCTGTTCCAGAATTTTGTTGTACCGGATGAGAGCGGTATAGTAGTTTCTCGACAGCTGCGAGATGGACACGTTGAGAAAACGCCTGCGCTCGTCCGGGCCGTCCTGCACGAGGCGGAGTTCCGACGGGCTGAAAAATACGCCGTTGATGTTGCCGAGAAGATCGGCGTTTTTCCCGATTTTTATGCCGTTCACGCGGATCTCCCGCTTGTTTTCGTAAATATCCGCCTCGATGCGCACCGAACCGAAACGGCTCTCCGCGTCGGCGCGGATGAACGCCGCGTCCTCGCCCGCGCGGATGAGCTGTTTATCCTTCTTCGCGCGGGGCGACGTGCCCGTGCAAAGATAAAAGACCGCCTCGGCGCAATTGGTCTTGCCCTGCGCGTTTTTCCCGTAAAGCACGTTCAGTCCCTCTTCGAAGGAAAAGGTCTCTTCGGCGTAATTTCTGAAATTTTTCAGGTACAGATTTTTTATTCTCATCTTTCTCGTTTTTGATTTGATTTTCTCGGCGAATTATATTATAATGGAAGGAGAGAGTTTTAAGGGGGCCGCCGCGCGGCGCTCCGATTTTTTATCCTCATTATATCAAATTTACACGAAAAGATAAAGTGTTCAGAGGTAATTATGTCCGAAAACAGTCAGTATGAAATTTTATGGAAACCGATACGGGAGTGCCTGGAACAGACGCTCGCGCACATCACGTTTACGACTTACATTTCCGGACTGACCCCCGTGGACGTAGACGGTACGCGCATCGTGCTGAAAACGGAAACGGAGTTTTTCGCCAAAACGATCGTGCACCAGCTGAAAGACAAGATCAAGGCGGCGATCGCGAAGGCGGATACGGGCATCACCGATTTCGTTCTGATGGTGGCGGGCAGCGACGAACCCTATTACCGCCCCGCAGAGGAAGAATTCGACGAGGATTATACCCCCGTCGCCGTCGACCCGCGCTTCACATTCGAATCGTTCGTGGCGGGCAAGAGCAACGAATTCGTGTTCGCGGCGGCACAGTCGGTGGCGAAAAACCCGGGCGCCAACTTCAATCCCCTTTATATCTACGGCGCATCCGGCCTCGGCAAGACGCACCTTCTGCAATCGATCGCAAACTATATCAATTTGCACAAACCCTCGCTTCGCGTGCTGTATACGACCTGCGAAAAGTTCATCAACGAGCTGATCGACTCGATCTATCTCAACAAGGGGGCGAGCAGCCGCGACCTGCAGGCGCGTTTCCGCAACCGTTACCGCAACGTAGACGTGCTCCTTATCGACGACGTGCAGTTCCTCGCCAAAAAACAGGCCGTGCAGGAAGAGCTGTTCCACACCTTCAACGCCCTTCAGGCGGAGAACAAACAGGTCGTCCTCACCTCTGACGTTCCCCCCAAGGAGATCGCCACCCTCGAAGAGCGGCTGAGGACGCGTTTCGAAGGCGGACTGATCGCGGACATCCAGCCGCCCGACGCGGAGACGAAAATCGCGATCTTAAAGCAGAAAGCTTTCGAACGCAAGGCGGTCATCCCCGCTGACGTGCTCGAATTTTTAGCGCGAGACTCGGGCACGGACGTCAGGACGCTGGAAGGGCGGCTGACCAAAGTCATTTTTGCGAGCAAACTGCACGAACGGCCCGTGACGATGGAACTCGCCGCGACCGCCCTGCGGGAAGCGGTGAGCGAAGAGCATGAGACGGTCACTTCCGACAAGATCATCGGCAGCGTTTGCTCTTTTTATAAGATTTCGAAGGAAAACCTGCTCGGCAAGAGCAAGAAAAAAGAACTGGTGCAGCCGCGCCAGATCTGCGCGTACCTGATGTGCGAAATCATGAATATCCCCCTCGTCTCCATCGGAGAGGCGATGGGCGGACGCGACCACACGACCATCATCCATTCGCGCGAAAAGATCTCCAACCTCGTCAAGGTAAACGACCGCATCGCGAAGGAAGTGGAAGACATCCGCAACATGATCCTCAAACAATAAAACTTTCGCCCGCGCTCGTGCGGGCGGCAAATGCGCGCCGCCGCTCTGCAAAGCGCGGCGCCTTCTTTTTTCCGCCCCTCATGCGGGGCGCTTTATATGACTATGATCGCAAACACTTTTTATACAACGGGATACGACGCCGTAGTCGTCGGCGCGGGGCATGCCGGCTGCGAAGCCGCACTCGCGCTCGCGCGTACGGGCATTAAAACGGCGATGCTGACGCTGAATCTGGACAGCATCGCCTTTATGGCGTGCAACCCCTCCATCGGCGGGACGGCAAAGGGGCACCTCGTGCGCGAAATCGACGCGCTCGGCGGAGAGATGGGGATCAACGCGGACAAGACCGCGCTGCAGATCCGCATGCTCAACAGGGGCAAGGGCGCCGCGGTGCAGAGCCTGCGCTCGCAATCGGACAAACACGCCTATCACGCCCGCATGAAACAGACGCTGGAAAATACGGACAATCTTTCCATCTTACAGGGCGAGGCGGCGGAGATCCTCGTAAAAGGCGGGCGCGTTGCGGGCGTTAAGACCTCTTTCGGCGAGGTCATCGAGGCGCGGGCGGTCATCCTCGCCACGGGCGTGTATCTGAAAGGCGAAGTCATCGCGGGAGAATACAAGCAAAGTTCCGGCCCCAACGGATTCGCCCCCGCGAACCTTCTGACCGAAAATCTCATCGACCTCGGATTCAGCGTGCGCCGTTTCAAGACGGGCACACCCGCGCGCGTGGACGGGCGCACGATCGACTATTCCAGACTCGAAGTGCAGGAAGGCGAAACGGACATCTATCCCTTCTCCTTCCTCTCCGCGCGCGTGCCGCAGACACAAAAGCCGTGCTACCTGACCTATACCAACGAAAGGACGCACGACATCATCCGCGCGAACCTGCACCGTTCCCCCCTCTATTCGGGCATCATCAAGGGGACGGGACCGCGCTACTGCCCCTCCATCGAGGACAAAGTCGTGCGGTTTGCGGACAAAGAGCGGCATCAGATCTTCCTCGAACCCGAATGCGCCGACTCGAACGAGGTGTACGTGCAGGGCATGTCCTCTTCCCTGCCGCACGACGTGCAGCGGGAGATGTACCGCTCCGTCGAAGGACTGGAAAACGTGAAGATCATGCGCTATGCCTACGCGATCGAATACGACTGCATCGACACGCTGGACGTATACCCCACCCTCGAATTCAAAAAGATCGAAGGGCTGTATACGGCGGGACAGATCAACGGCACGAGCGGTTACGAGGAAGCGGCGGCGCAGGGACTGATCGCGGGGCTGAACGCGTCGCTCAGACTGCGCGGCAAAGAGCCGCTCATCCTGCGGCGCGATCAGGCGTATATCGGGGTCCTCATCGACGACCTGGTGACGAAAGGCACGAACGAGCCCTACCGCATGATGACCTCGCGCGCGGAACACCGCATTCAGCTCAGGCAGGACAACGCCGACTTCCGGCTGACCGAACTCGGCTATCTGGCGGGGCTTGCGGACAAAAAACGGTATGACCGCATGCTCAGGCGCAGAAAAAATGTGGAAAAGATCCGCACCGTGCTGGACGAACGCGTTTCCCCCAAAGAGGCGGGAGACTTCATGCGGACACACGGCTTCGAAAATTTATACGGCGGCGTCAGCTATGCCGACATGATCAGGCGCGCGATCGAGCCGAAAGACATCGTCGAAACCTTCGGCATTCTCAAAGGCAAACGGCGCGCCGACATCGAGACCGCCGTCATCGACGTGAAATACGAGGGATATCTCAAACGCGGGCTGGAACAGATCGAAAAGGCAAAGGCACTGGAAGACAAAAAACTGCCCGCCGACATCGATTACGAAAAAATAGACGGCCTGCGGCTGGAAGCGCGGCAAAAGCTCAACAAGATCCGCCCCGAAAACCTCGGGCAGGCGGGCCGCATTTCGGGCGTGAATCCCGCAGACATAGCCGTCCTGATGGTTTACCTGTCCTTAAAACACAAATGAAAAGAGCGGAAACTCCGGTTTCCGCTCTTTTTTTCGCTGTTCGATACTTTGTTTTGCGGCGAACGCTATTCGGCAAGGATGCGGATAAACCCGCACACGCGCGCGGAAGGCTCGTCCTTTCCCCCTTCGAAACGCACCGTGAGCACCGAATACGCCCTGCCGCCGACGATCTTGCCGCGCGCCTTTTCCAAAACGTGCGCGGGGATCTCGATCTCGCGGAAATATTCCCGCTCTCCCTGCGTATACAGCAGCCGCTCTTCAAAAAGGGTTTCCCCTCCGACGGCGATCTTCAAAGGCCTGCCGTTGTCCTCTGCGCGAAGCTGCACGCAGAGCGCGTTCTTTTTGCCGGGCAAAACCGCCATGTCGTAGGCGAAATATCCGCCCGCCCGCGCAAAACGGTAGGTGCCGTCGTCCGTAACCCCCTGCGTCTTTTCTTCGCGCAGGGCGTGCAGCGCGTCGTTTTCATACTGTCCGTATCCCGGCTGAACGGTATCCGCAGTCTCGCGCGCGTCGTACGTTTCGGCGCGGCGTTCGCCCTCTTCGAGATACCAATATATGCCGTAACGCTCTTTATACCGCATAAAATGGGGAGAAAAGGTCAGTTCAATGTCCGCGCCCGTTAAGACAAAGCTCTCCCCCTCTTTGCGGAAAAACGCGGAAGGGTCTTCCAGAAACGCCTTGACGGACGGAAAATACAGCCGTTCGGTCGAAACGATCTTCTTTTCGGGAATGGTGACGTCCACGCCCGTGACCGTCTCGGCCATGTCCTTCGTCCCGAGGTCTGCGGAAAGCACCGCGGGACCGTAACGGAACGCGTAGCAGTCGGGCGCGTCGGGCAAACTTACGGCGGCGATGCGCTCGGGCAGACGGATCTTTACCTTATCCCCCCCGCGCATTTCGACCATGATATGCCCGCCGCTTGACGCGGCGGCGTATGCCTGTTCGTTTTTATTGACGCGAGCGCCCCCTTTTGCCCAAGAAGGCACGCGGAAATAAACTTTCAGCGGCTTGTCCGTGCGAAAAAGGGTAAATTCCGCCGTATCGGAGAAGGGGAAATCCGCGTCCAGCTCCCCTTCGAACGCGTCCGTGCGGATGCGGGAAGAAAAATACAGCTCTATATACAGACTGTCTTCCCCTCCGTAATAGACGCTGTCTCCGAGTTTTGTAAAACTCTCCATGCCGCTGCCCGTACAGCACCAGAATTTTGTGAACGGCTCTCCGTACACTTTGAAAAAGCCGCTCGCCATGGGCTGAAAATAGGTCGTCATGCCCGTTTCGGGGTTTTGCGAAGACAAAATGGAGTTGATATAAGTGTTTTCGTAAAAATCGGTGTACTTTTTATCCCCCGTCACCGAAAAGAGCAGGCGGGAGAGTTTGAGCATGTTATAGGCGTTGCACGTTTCGCAGTTGCAGTTTGTGCGCTCTTTATCGAGCACGTAATCGGGGCCGAAATGCTCCCATTCGGAATTGCCGCCCGTGACGTAAGTGTGGCGCTCGATGACCGTCTTCCAGAAGATCTCCGCCACTTTCAGATAGCGGGAGGCGTCCACCCTTTCCCCGCCGAACGTCTCGCCGTCCAGCGTGAGATACCTGTTCAGCGCGCCCAGCACTTTGGGGATGGTGGTGTTGGCGTGCTTGTCCTTCAAGCCGTCCTTCACCTCGGAGAGGATGACGTCGAACAGCTCCTCCTCGTCGAAAGCGTGCGCCGCCAGCGCGTGTTCGGGTTTCCCCGTGATCGCAAAGAGGGTGTACAGGCAGTCGTTCATGCCGCCGTATTCGACGGCGAGGACGCGTTTCTGTGTTTCGCCGTCCCAGCGGCTGACGCGGCCGAATACCCAGTCGCCGAGCGCGGAGGCGACCTCTTTTGCGCGGGCAACGCCCGCCAGAAGGTACAGATCGCACAGTCCCGCGATGAGTTTGTGCATGGTGTACCAGGGGACCCACGCTTCGCGCACGATATTGGTCCTGCCCTGTTCCACGTTGTCGAACTGCGCCTCAACGCCCCCTTCCGCGGGAAGGGCGCCCCATACAAATCCTTCTTTTCCCTTGGTGTTTTGCTGGCATTCGTAAAGCCCTTCGGCGATGTTCTGTGCCTTTTTATAGAAAAGCGCCCGCTCGCCCTCGGGCGTGGCGGGATTGGCGTACGCCTGCGCGACGGCGGTCATATAATGACCGAGCGTGTGCCCCGCGATGAGGGAATTCTCCCACCCGCCGTAACGCGTGTACGGGGTTTTCAGCCCCGCGTTTTCGTAAAACCCTGCAAGGAATTTGCCCTCTTCCAGCGAAAGCAGGTACGCGCGCTCTTTTTGGTACGCGTTGAGGGAATATGCATCCCCGATCTCGACCGATTGAAGAGGAAAAGCGCTTAATTTCATAGAGTAAGATTCTCCTTGCCGCCGCAAAATATTGCGGCATCCTTTTTTTCTCTATTCAGAATTATATCCCACCGCCGCCCGTTTGTAAAGCCCCTGCCGAAAATTTTGCAGGAAAATCATATACTTTACTGAAAAAACAAAAAAAAACACGATAACATCCGCTCAAAAACTTTCGGCATATGCTTGCGCAGAAAAAGCAACTTTTTTCCGACGATCGAATTTATGCCCGCCGGATAATCGGCAAAAAAGCGCGCAGCCGCAAGATTCCTTGCGGCTGCGCGCTTTTTATTCTTTTGCGATTTAACCGATTTTATAGGTGGTGCCCTGCGGCGTGTCGGTAAGGGTGACGCCCTGTTCGGCAAGATAGGCACGGATCCTGTCCGCCTCGGTATAGTTTTTCGCCTTTTTCGCGGCGGCGCGGTCGGCGATCAGCTTTTCAATCTCTTCGGAAGAGATCCCCGCGCTCTTTTTCTCCTCTTCCTTTTCGAAAAGGCCCAAGGAGAGCACTTTTTCGAAATCTTTTACGAGCGCGCGCGCCGTGTTGCCGTTTATGTCTTTCGCCTTGACGACGTCGTACAGCGCCGTGATCGCGAGCGACGTGTTCAGATCGTTTTGCAGCGCGTCGGCAAACGGCTTTTTATAGCGGGCGAACGCCGCCTCGTCCGCTTCTCCCTCTTCGGGAAGGGAAAGGACCCTGGCTTTGAGCTTTTTGTAAGCGTTTGCGGCGTTGGCAAGGTTGTCTTCCGAATAGATGAGCGATTTGCGGTAATGGGACAGAAGGCAGAAAAAGCGGTATTCCATGGGAGTGAACCCGTCTTCTTCCAGCTTTTTGAGAGTGAGAAAACCGCCCGAGGATTTGCTCATCTTGCCGCCCGCCGTGTTCAGGTGCAGGACGTGGAACCAATAATTGCACCATTTATGCCCGAGATACGCCTCGCTCTGCGCGATCTCGTTGGTGTGGTGCGGGAACACGTTGTCGATGCCGCCGCAGTGGATGTCGACGTATTCGCCGAGATATTTCATCGCGATGCACGAGCATTCGATGTGCCAGCCGGGGTATCCTACGCCCCACGGGCTGTCCCATTTGAGCGCCTGATCTTCGAATTTCGACTTCGTGAACCAGAGGACGAAATCGTTTTTGTTGCGCTTGTTGCCGTCTTCGTCCACCCCTTCGCGCACGCCCACTTCGAGGTCGTCTTCCTTGAAATTGAAAAAGACGTGGTACTCTTTGAGCTTGGACGTATCGAAGTAAACGTTGCCGCCCGCAAGATAGGCATATCCCTTTTCGATGAGGGAAGAAATGACGCGGATAAAATCTTCCACGCATCCCGTGGCGGGCTGTACGACGTCCGGCTTTTTGATATGCAGCTTTTCACAGTCTGCAAAAAAGGCGTCGGTGTAGAACTTTGCGAGTTCTAAGACCGTTTTATGTTCGCGCTTTGCCCCGAGCAGCATCTTATCTTCCCCGCTGTCCGCGTCGGAAGAAAGGTGGCCGATGTCGGTGATGTTCATGACGCGCGTCACGTCGTACCCCGCATAGCGCAGCGTCTTTTCCAGCACGTCTTCCATCATATACGTGCGCAGATTGCCGATGTGTGCGAAATTATACACCGTCGGCCCGCACGTATACATTTTCACCTTGCCCGCCTCGTGCGGGACAAAGTCCTCTGTGCGCCTTGTAAGAGTGTTGTAAAGTTTCATGGCTCTCTCCTCACGCCCGGAAAAGCGGGGACCGCCCCGCCAAAACCGCCGCGCAGTTTCCAAGTTTCTTTCCGATAAATTATACAATATCGCGGCGCGCCTGTCAATCTTTCCCCGCCCCGCCGCGCACAAAAAGAGAGGGAGGAAGTCCCCTTTATTCCTTCATAATCGGCAGGATAAGACAAAAAACGCACACCCCCGCGGGGTATAATGGGATAGACGCCCGAAGAACGCTTCCGGCGATCTTTTTATGCGGGGAATCAGACGATGCCAAAATTCCGCCTTAAATACAATTACGCCGCCGTCCTCTTTTACGCGGCACTCTTTTTCGGGATGCTGACGCTGAACTTTACGGCGGACGCGTTCGAGCCCTTTTCCCTGCCCCTGTTTGCGGCGATGCTCTGCTGCGGGCTGAATCTGTACGCCTCGGCGGGGCTGTACGTCCTGGCGGGCGCGTTCTCCCTTTCGGCGGGCTGGACGCCCTTTCTCGTATACGCGGGGACAGGAGCCTTTCTCTTCGGCGTATTTTTTTGTTACGCGCGCGCAAAGCGGGCGATGCGCGCGGAGATCGCCCTTTGGCTGCTGGCCGCGGCCGCCCTGTTCGTCGGGCTTTACGGCAGATTCGTATACGGAGACTACATCCGCGCACTCGTCATGGGCGGGGCGATCTACATACTCTGCTTTGTATTTTCGGGCGCGCTGCGCTGTGCGCTTTACCGCGCAGGCAGGTGCCGCCTGACGGCGGAGGAACTCGTGTTCTGCGCGGCGGCGGCAGCCGCCGTCGGGATCGGCCTCTACAAGTCGGCGGGAAATTACGCCTATGAGGCAGTTTGCATCCTCCTCATCCTTTTCTGCGCGGGAACGCTGAAAAACGCCAACGCGATCGCCTGTGCGCTGGTTCTGGCCCTGCCGGAGGCGATCGTAGAGAGCGTGCGCACGGGGCAGACCGTACCCGACGCGCTCGCAATCTTCGCACTGTACGCCGCGGCGGGGCTCGCCTTTTTGCGGGCGGGCAAACTTCCCGCCGCCCTTGCCGTATTCCTGACGGACGTGATCGCGCGGTACGTGACGGGATACCTGGGCAGCGTGCCGGGAAGCGAATTTTATCTCACGCTGCTCGTGCCCTTCATCCCCTGCTTTTTCTTTGCGCTCCTGCCCGAAAAACTGCTCTCGCGCTGGTCGGACAAACTGAAAAAATACGGGGAAAAACAGCTGACGAGGCTTGCGATCGACACCGGGCGGTCGCTGGAATCGGAGCGGCTGTTCGAGATCGCCGCCGTGTTCCGCGAGATCGAAAGCGCCTTTCTCTCACTCGACGGCGCGTCGGAGAACACGGAAGAGGCGGTCAAGACGATGGAAGACTCGCTGTACGCGTCCGTCTGCGGAGAATGCCCCAACCGCGACAAATGCGCGGAGACGGGCGTGGGCGCGGCGCTCGGGCGGCTGGTCGGCGTGGGCGCGGGCAAGGGTAAAGTCAGCCTGATCGACATGCCGGGCAAGCTCTCCGCTGAATGCATCAATCCATCGGGCGTGCTCTTTTGCCTGAATAAACTGCTCGCCGAATACAGAAAACACGCCCTGGACATGGAAAACGCGGCGCTCGGGCGGCAGCTTTTGGCCGATCAGGCGCGGTGCGTGAGCGAAATGCTCAAAGAACTTGCCGTGGAAACCTCCCGCCCGCTCGGCGCGTGCGCCGAGCGGGAGCGTGCTCTCAAAACCGCGCTTGCAAAGGCGGGCGTCGTCTGTCAGGAAGCGATGGTGACGGAAGAGAGCGTCATGCTGACCGCGGCGGGAAAATACGAAACGCGCAAGATCCTCGCCGCCGTGGAAGGGGTGCTTTCCCCCGCCGTCCTCTCGAAAAAGCGCGCCTTAGCGGCTGACAAATTCTGGTATGAGTTCAGAAAGCGCCCCGCCTTCGACGCGGCGTTCGGCACGGCGCACGCGAAAAAGGAAGGCGAAAGCGCCTGCGGGGACACCCATTCCGTCCTGAAAATAGACGAACGCACTTTTCTGATGGCGCTTTCCGACGGCATGGGCAGCGGCGAATACGCGCGGCGCATCAGCGAGACGACCGTCTCGCTGATCGAGAGCTTTTACCGCGCAAAGATGCCGTCCGCTCTCATCCTCGAAACGGTGAACAGGCTGCTTTCTTTCAACCGAGAAGAGAGCTTCGCCTGCGTGGACATCGCGACGGTAGACCTGGACGAAGGGTTTGCCGACATCGTGAAGATCGGATCCCCCCTCGGATTTATCCTCTCCGAAAACAAAATCGAGATTCTGGAGAGCGAATCCCTCCCCCTCGGCATCCTTGACGGCGTGCGGCCGACCACCATGCGCAAAAAACTGAGCGACGGCGACGCGATCCTCTTTATCAGCGACGGCGTGACGGACGCGTTCGGTTCGAGCGCGGACATCGCGGAATTTCTGGAAACGCTCTCCCCCAGAAACCCGCAGTCGCTCGCCGACGCGCTGATCGAAGAGGGGCTGCGGCGGGAAGGCGGCTCCGCGCGCGACGACATGACCGCCGTGGCCGTGCGGCTGTTTTTATTCGGGCAAAACTCCTGAAAAAAGCGGCAGGCACGCTGGATTTTTGCTTCCGGGCGCGTTACAATGGGAATGCGGCGGGGAAATTGACAGACAGGAGGTGAACGGATGCAGCCGTTTGCGTTTCATCTGAGATTCCGTGACGCAAAAGACGCCGTATTCGAGGCGGTGAAAAGTCTCTTCGCCTCCTGAAAGGCGGTACCAGGTTGGATCTTTTGCAATTTCTCGGTTATCTCGAGCAGTACAGCGTCGACGTCGTGATCGTCGGTGCGCTGGTCGCGGCACTCGATTTCGTCCTCAAAAAGCTGCTGAAAGACAGGCTCAGCGCAAATCTTGCCGTTTTTCTGCCCTTCGCCCTGGGCGCGGCGCTCTACCTTGCGTACGGTGCGGCGTTTTTGGGACATATGGAGGAAAACGCCGGGCTGTATATCCGCAGCGGGTTTTCCTGCGGGTCGTTCGCGACGGCGGCGAAGGTGATCGTCTCGCAGTTTCTGACCAAGGGCAAATCTGCGGACAGGAGCGCGGTGCGCGCGGCGTGCGTGAAGGAACTGCTTTCGCCCTACGCCCTGCTCTCCGACGAGGAGGCGGCGTCTGTCGCGGACCTTGCGGAAACGGACGAAGAGGGCGCCGAAAAGCTCATCTTGTCCCTCTGCGAGGGAGCGCCCGACGCGGCGGCGGAATTTGTGATCGGCGCACTGAAAGGGATGTAACTTCCCCAAAGGTATCCGCGGGCAAAAGCCCGCGGATATTTTTTTACCCTTTGCATATACTCACGGTGTCATGAAAGCACTCGGAAAAAATTGTGAAGAAAACGTAAAAGCGATCAAATCCATCCTGACTTCCGAAGACATTCTCGTCTATCGGTTCAAATCGGGCGACGGCGCGGCATGCGCCGCCGTATATACGGACGGATTGACGGACAAGGCCCTGCTCGGGGAGCAGGTCGCCCGTCCCCTCCTCTCTTCCCCCTCCCCGAAAAGCATACAAGAGGCGGCAGGGATGCTCCTCTCGCCCGAAACAAAAGCGGTCGATTCGCCCGAAGGCGCCGCCGAAGAAATCCTTGCCGGCAACCCCGTGATCGTGATAGACGGAATGCGCGGGGCACTTGCGGCAGGGCTGAAAAAACTGACCATGCGCGCGATCATGGAACCTCCCGGCGCGTTTGCCGTCAAAGGCCCGAGGGAAGGATTCATCGAAGACATAAAGACCAACATGTCGCTCGTGCGCAACCGCCTGCGCACGCCCAAGCTGCAATTCAAAATGCTGAAAGCGGGCAGGCAGAGCGGCACGGCGATCGCCGTTGGGTTCCTGGAAGGCATCGCAAACGCCGAGATCGTCGAAAAGATCTGCACCAAGATCGAACAGATCGATACGGACGCGATCCTCGATTCGTCTTATGTCGCAAAATTCTTGGCGGAACGCCCGCTCTCACTCTTCAAACCCGCGGGGACGACGGAAAAGCCGGACGTTTTGGCCGCCAAACTCGCCGAAGGAAGAGTTGCGGTCTTTGTGGACGGCTCCCCCATCGCGCTCACCCTGCCCTACCTTCTGACGGAGGATTTTCAGGGCGCACAGGACTACTTTTCTTCGCCTTACCGCGCCGGCGTTTCTCGCGCGGTGCGTTTTTTCGGTGTGCTGATCTCCCTTTATCTGCCCGCCTTTTACGTGGCGGCGCAGCTTTTTAAATTGCAGATCCTTCCTTTCAGCTTTCTTCTGACCATTGCGGGGAGCATACAGGGCATCCCCCTTTCACCGGGTCTGGAACTGTTTTTTCTGCTGCTCGTTCTCGAAATTCTGATCGAAGCGAGCATCCGCATGCCCAAATACGTTGCGCTTGCCCTATCGGTCATCGGTGCGCTCGTCCTCGGAGACACGGCGGTCAAAGCGGGACTCGTGTCCTCTTCCGCCATCATTATCATGGCACTCAGCGGCATCTCCGCCTATACGGTACCCGATCTCGTCGGCACGGTCTCCCTGCTGCGGCTGATGTTCATCGTAGTGGCGGGCAGCATCGGCACGTTCGGCGTACTGCTCCTCACGGCGCTGCTCTTATACTATCTCGTTTCTTCCGACGCGTATGGCTGCCCGATGCTCGCGCCCTTTTCGCCGCTCGTGAAAAGAGATCTGAAGGACTCCCTCTTCAAAGCGCCGATGTTCGACCTGGACAAACGGCCGAAAACGTTCGGCTCCGAAAACGAAACGCGCATGAAAATCCGCGGCGACGAGGTGGACCATGGACAGGATTAAAATCAGACAAATATGTTTTTATTTTGCGGCGCTCGCGCCCGTTTCCAAAATGCTCGTTTATCCGACGACGCTCGTATACCGATCGCGCAACGACCTTGTCCTTTCCGCGCTCGTCAACTGTTTGTTTGAGGGGCTGGCGATCGCTCTCGTCTTGCTGCTCGCCAAAAAGACAAAATCTTCTCTGTTCGAACTGCTCGAAAACACCTTCGGCAAGATCGCCGCGCGCATTGTGTATTCCGTTTTCGCCCTGTTTTTCTTCGCCACGGCGCTGCTGCCGCTGATGGAACAGAAAAACTTTGTCTTGCAGGTGCTGTACGAAAACGTGCCGTCCCTCATCTCCTTTGCGCCTTTTTTCCTTGTCTGCTTTTACGCCTGCGTAAAGGGGTTCAAGAGCATCGGCAGGCTTGCGGACATCGCAATGCCCGTCTTCGCGCTGAGTTTTATCGTGCTTATCCTGCTCGCCCTGCCGCATACCGACTTTACGTCGCTTCTGCCCGTGCGGGGCGTTCCGCTCAAAGAAGTGCTTAAAGGCAGCCTTTACAGCCTGAATTGGTATACCGACTGCGCGTTTCTGCTCTTTTTTCTCGGCCATTTCAAATACGAAAAGGGAGCGGCGGTCAAAACGCTCTCCGCGTACGCGGCGGGATGCCTTGCCGTGCTGCTGTTTTTGGCCGTCTTTTACGGGGTATTTTCGGACATTGCCGTGCGACAGCAGAACGCCGTCGCACAGATCTCCAAATACACGACTTCTTTTACGTCGCTGGGACGGGTGGACCTGTTTTTCATCTTCATGCTTGTCCTCGTCATGATCTTCCGCCTCTGCGTACCCGTGCAGATATGCGTGCATTGTATCTGCAAAGCGATCGGATGCAAACCTTTTTTCCCTTCGGCCGCGGTCAACGCGCTGCTCTTGCTGCTGACGATTTTTTTCAATTACTCCTTTCTCGAATTGCAGACTCTGTTCACGCAAAAGCTCTGGTTTGTGCTCGCCGCGTTCGCTTATCTGGCGCCCGCCGCGGCACTGCTGCTGAAAAGGAGAAAACGACATGAATAAACTGTGGACGCGCATTTTTTTGATTCTGGCGGCCATGGCGCTGCTTCTGTTTTTTTCCAACGATTTCGGCCTTATCGGCATACAGGAAACGGCGATCGTGGTCGCGATCGGCATCGATATGCCCGACGACGGAGAAGGTTACGACGTGACCGCGCAGATCGCCGTTCCGGCGGCATCGGGCAAAAACTCCGCCGGAAACGTAACCGTAAGAAACGCGGCGACGGTCGGAGACGCCGTTGCCGTCATGAATCAGGAAACGGGATGGTATCCGACCCTCGTGCATTGCAAGCTCGTTTTGCTCGGCGAAGAGACGGCAAACGAAGACGTCTTCAACATCCTCGATTATTTCTTTCGCAACGATTCGGTGGAAGATTCCTGCCTCGTCGCCGTATGTTCGGGGCGTGCGGACGAAACGTTCCGCGCACAATCGCCCATCAAAGACATCTCCGCCTCGGCCATCACGAAAGTCCTCTCCTCTCAGGCGCAGAAAACGGGGCTCGTCTCCGTCAACATCCTGAAAAATTTTGCACAGGGCTATTATTCGGTGAGCGAAAGCAGCTTTTTACCCTATATCACCGCAAAAAGCGAAGCCGACAGCCAGGGCGGCGACGGCGGAGAAACGCAGACTTTTGCCGAATGCTTTTCCCCTTTTATCAAGCGGAATAAACGCTGGCGATGGAAAATGAATCCCCTGCCGCTCACGGCTGCCGCCGCCGATTCGAAAAACAGTTCGGGCAACGGGCAAAAAAGCGACCGGAACGCAGATATTTTTCAGGCATCGGAAACCATGCTCTTTTACCGCGGCAGACGCGCCGCGATCCTCGCGCCCGAAGAGACGCTCGCCTTTAACCTGGCCGAGGCAAAGACAGACTTTGCATACGGCAACGTGACGGTGAACGAAGACGGACAGGACGTAACTTACGACCTGAAAATGAAAATCGATCAAAAAAAACAAAAGCTGACCTTTCAAGAGGGAAAACCTGTCTTTTCTTTCCGCATCCGCGCGAATGCGCGCGTGGTCGACGCAGACAGGGCCTCGCCTATTCTGGACGTCGCAAAGACGCAGATCGTCAAAGAGACCATCCTGCGCGCGGCGGAAGAAAAATTCCGTGAGCGCCTTCTTTCCGTATGCGAAAAAACGGCGGAAACCGGCTGCGATCTGTTCGGACTGAAACAAAAACTTTATCGTTTTTGCTACGGACAATATGCCGCGTTTAAGGATACCATCCTGCAGGAAGCGGAAATAAAATTCGATATACGCTTTACGAGCGCCAAATAACGCGCCGCCTTTAAAATGTGAATAATTAAAATTTTTTGAAAAAATTTTTCAGAAACTATTGACAAACTGCAGAAAGATGATATAATAGAGGTGACCAAAGGGAAAAAATCAATCTTTTCCCTCGGTACTACCAAGCGCGGAAGGCACGCAGGCTCCTCCTGTTTTGCGACGCGCGTCCGTTTCCGGAAATCAGCGCTGAGGATTCGGGTCGCAGGGTCAAAAAAAGGAGAAGTTCGGTTCGGGAGGACGCTGCGGAACGGCGGAAAAGCTTTCATCACACGTTCGCCATCGGAAAAGATCGACCGAAAGTCATAAGGCGGACCCCGTTCATGCCGGAAGAGCAAGGAGGTACTGTTATGTACAGATCCGATTTAAGGAAACTTGCTTAACGGGGGTACGGTCCGATGTACAACTTTGCACAAGGGGCAGTAAAATAAGACTCAATCCGATTTTTGCAGACTTTCGAGCGCTCTGCAGGCCGAGGACGTCTGCGATCCGATAGATGGTTACGGATAATATCTTATCAAGCCTCTCAAAACTGAATAATTGATCGTAAAATTTAACCCGCGCGGCTTGCCGCGCGGGTTTTTCCGTATTCTGTCCCCTGTCATTCACAACCTGTAACCGTAGATATAATCGTCCATATAATATCCTTCGCCTATGGCGGCGCATTCTTCCCCCTCGCGGATAAAGCCGAACTTTTCATACGCGCGGATCGCACGGGCATTGTGTTTGTTCACGGTAAGGTAAACCCGCTTTTTGCCCCGTCTTTTCCCTTCCGCGACGGCAAAAGCGAGCGCCTCCTGCCCCAGCCCGCGGCTGCGGTATTCTTCCCCGAGATAGACCTTGGACAAGAAAAGATCCTGCTTCTGATCCTGCAACCCGCAATAACCGACCCGTTCTTCCCCAAGGGACAAAAAATAATAAGTATATCCCTGCCTTTCCGTCTGCACTTTGAGCGCGGCGGCGCTCTGGAATTTGTTCAGCATGTAATCCACCTGCGCCGCGCCCAACAATAAATCGTAAGCGGAGTGCCAACTGTCGCGCGCCATCGCCGCGAGCGTTTCATAATCTTTGGTCTCCGTAAACGTAAGTTTCTGCATAAATCCCCCTTTGCCGTTTTCTTTTTATTATACTGCCCGGAGAAAAAAATGTCAACCGTGCGCCGTTTGCGACCGCTTCCGACGAAAAAAGCGAAAATGCGCCGTTCTTTTCCTTTCTCCGCCCCTATACAATATAATAATCCCATTGCAAGAGGTAAGACCATGCAAAAATTAAGCGAACTGATAGGCAAGCCCCTTTTTACGCGCACCGGCGAACTGGCGGGAACGGTCAAAAACGCACTTTTGGCCAAAAATTTGCGGATACTGCGCGCCTTCGAATACTTCGACGATCAGGAAGACGAACACACCGTCCCCTTGTCTTCCGTCGTTTCCGCGGAAGACGCGCTCATCGTCCGGTCGCTTGCCGAACGACGGTACAAAGACGCCGTTCCTGCCCCGTTCGGCGTCGCCGCCTATTCCGAAACGGGGGAAAACCTGGGCAACGTGTGCGACTTCGGATTAAACGGCGGAGAAGTGACAGGCCTCGTCCTTACGAGCGGCAGAGAGATCGAAACGGCGCGCGTCGTCAGCATCGGCGACGCGCTGATCGCCGACCTAAGTTCTCCCCTCCCCGTGCGCCCCGCAAAGACATCGCGTACGCGGACGGCGGCCCGCCGCGCAGAAACAACAGGACCGAACGCGCCGGCAAGACAAATCCCCGCGCCGCAGGCAGCTCCCAAAGCGGGCAGTGCGCTCCTTACGGGCAAACGCGTGCCCGAAGACGTCCGCGACGCCCGAGGCGACATCGTGGTGAAAAAAGACACCGTGATCACCGCCGAAACGCTCCGCCGCGCCATGGCGCACAACAAACTTTTCGAACTGACTCTCAGCGTTTTATCGCAAAGTGCGCGGACGTGACCGCGCACAGCATTCCGCGCCGCCGCCGAGTTCCGGCGGCGGCGCGGAATTTAAACATGCGGCGAAAAAATATCAAAGAGCGGGCAGCCCCGTCAGAAAATGCTTGGAAAAGTCCGTCCCGTCCAGCACCGACCCCTCCCGCGCCGCGCGGAAAAAAGATTCCGTCAGGCGGATCCCCTCCTGCACGCTGCGGGAAAAGAGGTCGTCCGCGCTCTCGCGCGAACGGACGGAAGGTTCCGCGGGATAATACCACTCGGCGTGCTCGCGGTTGAGATAGCGCACGTCGGGCGCCGTCCTGCGATACAATCCTGAAAAGAAATGAGGAAGCCGCATCGTTTTTTCCGTGCCGTACAGTCTGCGGCGGCGCGTGCCGTCCGGATCTTCAAACGCGTCCTGAAAACGAAAAAAACGATCGATCGCGCGCTCGAAGGCGCGTTCTTTCAGCTTTACTTCTCCGTCTCCCGCCGCTACCGCCCGCTCGACGGCGGGAAAGATCGCTTTCGGATGCGCCAGATCGGCGCTCGTCGGCAAGCGGTATCCCGCCAATCCTTTGCCCTCTTTCTGCACGAAATAAGAATCGAGGTCGCTTTCGATCAGAGCGTGAAAATTATCGCGCCGCCTGCCCGTACGTTCCTTTTCGCGCGCCGTAAACCAATAAACGTAAGGATGAAAGACGGTATCCGCGGCATAATGCGTAACATATCCCGCGATATAAGAAACGGCAGCCTCCTCCGCCCCTTCGCGGACGCTCTGCGCGAAAGAATTGAAAACGCCGTAAACGTTCCGGCGGTGAAAATACTTGCCGATATTTTTTCTTCCGCCCGTCATGTTATAAAAGTAAAATACGTCCCCGCCCTGTGCGCCGAGGAAATAATCGGCACGCGGCGAGACTGCGGCGCGGCACTCGGCCGAAAGCCCTTCATATATTTTTTCAGCGATCAGCTGATGCGTATAAGACGACGGCATATAAATTTTTCTCCCCGAAAACAGCCCTCGGGCCTTTTCCGATTACTATTATATACCTTTTCGGGCAATTTTGTGCCGCTTCGCGCAAAAATATCAAAAAAAGGCCGTTTGCATGGCATGATCCGCCGTAAAAAATTAAGGAGAAAAAAATTTAAAATTATTGCAAAAAACGCTTGCCTTTTCCCAAAAATTTTGATATAGTATTTAAGCGTTCGAACGGAAGTTTAGCTCAGTTGGGAGAGCATCTGCCTTACAAGCAGGGGGTCATAGGTTCGAGCCCTATAACTTCCACCAACTTTCGTTTTCAATTACATCGATAAATACAGTGCGGAATGAATATGCGGGAATGGCTCAGGGGTAGAGCGTCACCTTGCCAAGGTGAATGTCGCGAGTTCGAATCTCGTTTCCCGCTCCAAAAAAATTCCGCACTTATTTTTTGGCGCCATAGCCAAGTGGTAAGGCAAGGGTCTGCAAAACCCTGACTCCCCGGTTCAAATCCGGGTGGCGCCTCCAAACCGTTTCCGCTTTGCGCCCGGGCGCAGAGCGGAATTTTTTATATCGGCCCGATCCGGGCGGGCCTTATACGACAGAACGCTCCCCGCGAGAGCGGGAACCGTATCCCCTGCCTTGGTCAAGTAATTCCTGAAAAGTGTCGCCATGAAGATCATTTTAGAAACCGACCGCCTGTCTTTGCGCGAAATGACTCCGAGCGATCTCCCCGCCATTTGCCGCGTTTTGCAGGACAGGGAAACAATGTACGCTTACGAACACGCCTTTTCGGACGAGGAAGCGGCGGCGTGGCTGAACAATCAGCTTCGGCGTTACCGCGAAGACGGATTCGGACTTTGGGCCGCCGTGTTAAAAGAAAGCGGCGAAATTATCGGCCAATGCGGGCTGACCTGGCAAAATGTGGATGAAACCCGCGTCGTAGAGGTGGGGTACCTGTTCGAAAGAGCCCATTGGCATAAAGGATACGCGACCGAAGCGGCAATCGCCTGCAAGGAATACGCCTTCAACGTTTTGGGATCGGAAAAGGTTTATTCGATCATCCGCGACAATAATTACGCCTCGCAAAGCGTTGCCAAACGCAACGGGATGCATTTATGCGGAAAAATCGTGAAACACTATTACGGCATGGATATGCCGCATCTTGTATATTGCACCGAGCGCGGCGGCAAATGACCGAAGAGCATGGCGCGGAAAGATTTTTGCCCCGCAGAAAAAGAATTTTTGATCCGAATTGAAAATTTCATATTCAATTCATGCCGCTGTGGTGGAATTGGCAGACACAAGGGACTTAGATTTGAGCATCGGGACAGGAAACTTTCCGCATGAATCGCGTCAAATTCGGTGGAACTCCCCTATTTCGGGACAATACCGAGCGAAGCCCGTTTCGGGAACGTGTAGAGACTTTACGGCGCGTGCCTAAAACCGTTCGGTCATGGCAAAGATAAAGTCCGGACTACAACGTCGGAACTTGACGGCTATGGCAACATAGAGTAGCGCGAAAATCCCTCGGCGTAAAAACCGTACCGGTCCGAGTCCGGTCAGCGGCACCAAAAAACCATGATATATCGGTAGATTTTCGATCAAAACTGCCGTGTATCATGGTTTTTCTTTTTGCTCCTTTCAGACTTTCTTAACGGAACAACAAACAGCACGGGCAGCGGTCTTTACGGCCGCTGCCCGTGCATTTATTTTCATACTTTCCCGTCCGTCCTGCGTTCATTTATGAGCGCCCGCTATACGGCTCGTACACGTAATCGGTCTCGCCGTTTTCGCCCGTCACCGTACGAACGATGTAGCATTGAGCTTTCTGCCCGCTGCCGACGCGAAGGCGGATGACCTCCTCGCCGCGCACCGTTTCGCGCTCGAAGTAGAAGCTCTCCGAAACGCCGTTTTTATACGAAACCATCTTCAGTTCCGTCTCGCCCCTTTCCGTTTCGTAAGAGAACGCGCTGCGCTCTACAAGCTGCCTGTTCTCGTAAACGGAGTAACTGTATTCCTCTTCGAACTCGCCCCCTTCGCTCTCCTGCCCCTGCTCGACGAGCATATAACGGTTTTCGCCGAGGGTGACGGCAAACTCCGTCTCGCTTTCCGATTCGTTCCCTTCCGTCTCGAAATTGCGCTCGCCGCGCACCGCATAATCGGTACCTTCGACCGTCAGAATCCCTTCGATCGCGTAATTTTCCTCCCGTTCGTCGTCAAAATCGAACCAGTCGTCATCGTCGTCATCGTCATGATCGTCGTCAGGAATCGCCGTCTGATTGTAATGCATCACATACTGCAAGGTATTGCCCTGTATGTCGCGGTAAGATATAGTCATTTTATGCGCGTACCCCTCTCTGTCCGATGCAGACTCGGTCACGCCGAAGCCGCCGTCGCTGAGAAGGCTCTCCACGAGCGCCATGTACCTGTCCAATTCGGCAAATTCGTCGTTTTCGGCGGACGTATCTTCGAACGTTTCCGCAAAGCCCTTAGACGCCGCGAGCGCAGCCGCCTCGCCGCCGTTCATGGAAGAAATGATCATACCCGCCGAAGCGGCGCTGAACCCGTAAACGGATTCGGTGGAATCGAGGTCATCGAATTTGCCGTTGCCGCCTTTATCCGAGGAGCAAGCGGCGATCCCCAGCGCGAGCGCCAGTGCCAGTGTCAGAACCAGTGCCGTTAACAATTTTTTCATCGTCGTACTCTCCTTGTACTCTGTTTTTTCACGGGAGCATCCGGAATTTTCCCGTCTCACTTATAGAACAACCCGAACTATCCTTTTTGTTGGAAGAAAATAAAAAAATTTTGAATTTTTTCGATGCGCGTTCGGTACGCCCCTTGACGAACGGGCTCTTTCCTGTTATTATCTTAATTAAGAAAAAAAATATACTTTTGCCAACAATCCGCACCTTTCGGATTGTTTATAGTATGGAAGAGGAATGAAAGACGAAAAGTTGGAGCGGTATGTCGAGGCGCTGCGCACGGGTGACGCGGGTGCGTTCGACTACATTTACGAACAGACACACAAGCGTGCTTACTTCACGATCTTATATATCGTGCGCGACAAGATGCACGCCGAAGACGTCTTGCAAGAGACGTTTGTCAAGGCGGTCTCTTCGATCGGGCAATACCGCGCGGGCACCAATTTTTATGCGTGGCTGAACGCGATCGCCCGCTCGCTCGCGCTCAACCACCTGAAAAAATACAGGCGGGAAGTGGCGACCGACTTCGACGAGGATTCTTACAAGTACGGCGTGCAGGAGACCGAGCTTCCGTACCTGTTCGACCTGGCGGCAAAAATATTGCCCGAAGACGAATATCAGATCGTGATGCTCTGTCAGGTGTCGGGATATAAGCGGCGGGAAGTCGCGGCGATGCTGGGCATGCCGATCGCGACGGTGACCTGGAAAAACAATCAGGCGTTGAAAAAGTTGAAAAAAATTCTCGAAAAGGAGGGCAGACCGTGAAAGACATCAAAAAAATGCTGGCGGAAGAAGGCAAATCCGTTCTGCCCGACGCCAAAGTAAAGGAAAACATCCGAAAAGAGCTGGGCATCACCGAAACGGAGAGCGCGATCGCCTATGCGCACAGCGGCGAGGCGGCAGCAAATAAGAAAAGCCGCACCCCGCTGATCGCGGCGTGCGCGGCGCTCGTCGCAGCAGTGCTGTTTCTGAGCATTTTTTTACCGCTGTTTCTGAACAGAGGGAACGGAAGCCTTACCATCGGCAACAAATTCGAACAGATCACGGGCGCCGATTCCTTTTACGCCTACGGCGCGGCATCCGTCGGGTCTCTTTTGAGCTCGGAAAACGGCGCTCAGGCGGCGACAGGCTCCGTTTCGAAGTCTTTGTCGAGGACGCGCACTCAGACGGCTGCACAGGCAGACGGCGCGTCTGACGAGGCACAGATCGAACTTCTCAGCCGATATATGACGCTTGTCGAGGGCCTGCTCGGCGAGGGCGGCATCACGGAGACCGCGATCGGCGGCAACGGCGACTACGAATTCGGCATGACCGTGACGTACACCGACCTTTTGGGCGCGCCCGTATCGTACACGATGTATTACGACAAAATTTTCCGCGGAAGCGAGACGGACGGCGGCGAACAAGAAGAAAATTACGCGATCGTAGGCGTTTTGCTGGCGGGCGGCGCGGAGTACCCCGTAAAGGGCAATTACGAGACGGAGACCGAATCGGGCGGCGGCGAGAGCGAAACGGGCAGCGAACTGTATTTCAAGGCATACACGGGCGAAAATTCGTATATCGAAGTAGAGCAGGAGTCTGAAAGCGAGACCGAAGGAAACGAGAGCGAGGAAGAAAAGGAATACGCCTATTCCGTATACGAAAACGGCCGCCTGATCGAGCGGACGACGGTGGAGTATGAATCGGAAGAGGGCGAACTGGAACTTGTGATGACCATCGAAAAGGACGGCGAGCGCGAAACGCTGACCTTTTCGGGCGAAACGGTGCGCGGCGAACTGGTGCTGCGCGTGACGGGCAACATCGGCGGAGAGCGCGTGCGCTTTTCGATCTATGTGCGCGAAGGGCAGTATCATTACGTCTTTGAAGACGGTTCGTCGTCCGATCACGACCGCTACGATGACGATGACGACGATGACGATGATGACGACGATTGAGCGGTAAAAAAATACCGATATCGGCCGCGCGCGTCTGCATTCTTGCAGACGCGCGCGGTTTTATTTGTCTCTGCTACACGGTTTTATTTGTATCCGCCCCCTATATTTTGATAAACAAGGCATAAAGAATCGAAAAAGCCGCCGCGCGGAAATTTCCGCGCGGCGGCCTTTTTCAACTTGTGTGTCCTCGGTTAAAAGCGAGAACTGTTTGCCGAATTACTTTGTCAGAATACCTACGACCATGTCGCCCGCATACAGATAAACCGCAACCGTCGGCGTGATGCTCGTTGCCGTCTGACTAACCTGGAGCGGCTTATAGAATTCGAGAGGGAACCCTGACGTCTCGATCCCTTCGGAGACATAGTAAACTGTATCGTCGCCCAAGGTGCCTTTCATAATGCCGTCAATCGACGCATTTTCTACTGCCGTGAGATCCGTTACACCCGCCGTACGGAAGTCGACAACATTGTAACGCTTCAAAGAAGTCGTCACCGTGCCGTCTGCCGCAGTCGCATTATTATCGGCATCGTAATAAGTGAGCAGAGTCCCGGGAGAAGTACCGTCAAGCCTCGTTGTGGTCAAATACGAGAAGAGATAAACTCTCGCGCTTGTAACGGTATAATCACCCGTATCGGTATAGGTTGCCGAAATAGTTCCGTCCTCAGAAACCGTAACAGATCCCGTAACGTTAGTCGTCACCAACGATCCGTTATTGGTAATGGCACTGCCGTAAGTCGCCTCGTTGCTTTCGTCATGTTCTGAGCCGCCGCCCATACCGATAAACAAATTGGCGCGCTTTGTTCCGGTGATCGTCCCGTTATTCACAATACCTCTGAAGCTAAATGTACTGGTATCAAACGGGCATCCGTAATCGCCGAACTCGGAACTAACAAAATCGTTCCCCAAAATAAGTGCAGCCGATGCGCAGAATATGTTGCCGTTATTGACACAATCGGTCAACGTAACATGACTGTACAAAGCATAACCACCGATAAATGCTGCACCATAACTGCCATAAACATCGGCGTTATTGACGCAATTTTTCATCGTAAAGTTGCAGTTAAAAACCTGCGCAACAAATGCGCTTTGATTTGAACCGGTAAGGGTCACCTCCCCCGCCTGACCGCTCGTCGTCACGTTGCTGAACAGGACATCCGTGCCGTATGCGCGGAGAGACGTATAATAGTTCACATACCCGACCATCATGCCGCCGCCGGAGACAAATTCGAGATCGCTGAAACTCAGATCGCCGAAACCGTCTACCGCGAGGCCAGATGTCGTTGCGGAGAGATCGAGCTTGACCTTAGTATCTCCCTCTGCACCCGCAAATTTACCGTTGATATAGGTGAACCCCTCAAAAGACGAATCCACGGCGATGTCGTTCGCGATCGTGTAATAAGGATTTGCGTACCAAGCGGCCGCGTCGACATTTTCAGCCGCGATCGCAGAGATGAACCCGACATTTTCAAACTGCTGTTGAGTGGTTACGAGGAACGGAGATTCTTCTGTTCCGAGGCCTTCGAGATCGACCATCGTCCCGTCGACGATGACGGAGTCGCCCTGTCCGAGCCAGTAGCTGACCGCCTCGATGTCGTTCATCGTCGCATACGCCTGGCCGTTGATGGTGACGTAACCGCCGCCGACCGTGACATCTTCCGCCGTGACGTTGCCGCCATTCAGCGTGAGAGCCGCGTAATACTCGGCGCTGTCACCGTACATATAGAGAGTGTCCGCATTGCCGTACGCATAGACGCTGACATTTGTCATTGTGAGCGTAGCGGGATATTTGTACGCATTGGAACGATCGCCGACGACCACTGCCGCCAGAGGCACTTCGTTACCGGAACCCCATGTCCTATCGAGATAGGTGTTACCCGAATAAGTGCCCAGCGTGGTGATCGTGGTATTTTCAACCGTAGCGCTGCCGCCGCGGACGATGAGGCCCTGACGGCCGCCGCCCTGCAAAGTACTGTCTTTAATTTCCAAACTGTCAGGAATATTGATGAGGACAGGCAAACTGTCTACATCCGTCGTCGTGAGGGTAGAACCTTCGATCCTGATCTTAATGCCGTAATGCGATTCATCTCCCGCATTCGTGCCGACCGCATAGATAGGAGCGGTGATAGTAGAATTGATAACATTGACCTCTGCCGCAGAACCTTCGGGATACAGAGCCGCGCCGTTCGTCGTATAGTTGACGTGCGCGATCGTAGCGATGCCGCCGACCTTCGGCGCGATGACAGCCCCCACGCCGTTGTTGCCCGCATATTCAATGTGGAGAGAACCGTTCTGAATGGTCAGGGACGAGCCTGCCCCTTCGATGATCGTAGGAGAAGTGACATACGCGGTGAGGGTGTTTCCGCCCAGGTCGAGAACGGTCGTGTTGCCGCCGCTTGCCCTGGTGCTGAATGTTGCCGCGCCCGCTTCGGGTGCGGTATACAGCGGGAACGCCGCGCCGCGATAGGTGGTGCTTTCCGTCAGCGTAACGGGATTCCCTTCAGACGCCGCAACCGCCGTTGCAAGGGAGACATATGTATTGCCGTCCGCCGTTTCATAGCTGGCCGTGCCGATCTCGTAGCCGGTTCCCGTCGTATTGTCTCTCCAAACGAGGGTATAGCCGTACTGTTCGTATCCGCTCACGACGCGGTTAGTACCTTCGCCAGTCGCAGAAGTCAGTGCGGGCTCTTCGTTATAGATGACGGGGTTGGTATCGCAGAACACGTTGCCATCGCCGAGAACGACGCCCGTGGTGTTCTTGCGGTAATTGTCGGAATCCGCCCACATGATGCCGATATTCGCCCATGCGGAATAAACGTCCGTCGCAAACGTGGTGTACGAGATCTCGATGTCGGCTGCGCTTGCGATCGCGATGCCGACCTTGCCGAAATTGCTGACGTCGACGCGGTTGACCGTGACTTTATCCGCACCGTGCAGGTTGAGCCCGTGGCCCGCGCCGTTCGCATTGATGACGACGTCTTCGATCACGCCATTTCTGATTTCGGCGCCGTTTGAAGCAAACGAATATTTGAGGGTCGCGACATTCCCGTTCGTGCCGGAATTTGTCAGCGTGACGTTGCGAACCGTAACGTTATTGGCGCGAACATGCAGAGCTGCCTGACCGCTTACATTGGTCTCGCCGAAATCGATCGTATAGCCGTTGCCGTCGAGCACGACGTTGTCGCGCGTGATCGTTGCCGCGTTATTTGCCGCAACGCTGGTGTTGCCGCGGAGCGCGATCGTGACCTCTTCGGTCCCTTCCGTCTTGTTGACCGCCGCGAGCGCGTCGGCAAAGCCGATGTAAGAGGAAACTCCGCCCGCCGCATCCGTCACCGTGACGACTGCGGGAGAGATCAGGGCAATGCCATATCCACTATAAGTATCATCGATCGCCAGATTATACTTTTCATAGCCGGAAATATTCAAGCTTCCGTCATGATACAGCGCATAAATCGGAGCGTTATGGCTCAGTATGTCAACGGTGAAGGTTATACCGGAAAATTCAATACCGTTTTCAAGCACGATATTCTGAGAGCTTGTATCCGATGCCGCGTTATTATCGTAAATATCCGACCAAGGCGTATCTTCTTCCGAACCGTTAAACGTAACGTTTGCGATCGTGACGTCCTTTGCGTTTTTATATGCGATACCCGCCTTGCCGTAGCCGCTGATCGTAAGATTGTCGATCGTAACGTTCTCAGCGCCGTTGATATCGATGCCGTGGCCGTTGCCGCTGTCAATAATTTCCAGGTTCTCCAAAATCACGTCTTTGCTGAAATTGTCTGAATTCGCCAAAGAAGAGCCGTCGTCGCCTTGACCCGATACAGTAACTTTAACCGCCGCAACATTTGCTTCGCCTGCAGTCTTCTCGATCGTCAAGTTCCTGACGGTTACGTTGCTGGATTTGCCGATAAACAATGCCCCGAGATTTGTCTGGCCCGAACTGATTTGCAAAATAGTTTTGCCGGCACCCGCGCCCTGCAATACAACATTTCCGCCGCTTTCTACTGCCAAAGCTGTCGAAACGGTATATGTACCTTCTGCAAACGTTACCGTAACGGTATCTGCATTTTGCTTACCTAAATAGTCCGTTACAGCCTTGGAAAGCGCCATGACCTGAGCGCCGCCTTCGATACCCGAAACGAGAACTGTGCCGTCTGCCGCGCTCGGGATAAGATCGTCTTCGTCCTCGTCAGGCGTGAACGCGTTCGCCTGGACTGCCTCGATGGTGAGTGTAAAGTTCGCCCCAACGGCCTCTTCCGCTTCATGCGGGAGTTCGATGACGAGCCCGACCACGGACGCCGTGTTGCCCGCCGCGAGAGCAGACCAACTCTGCACGATGATTTCGCCGTTCTTTTCGGTCAGTTCCGTTTCGCTCGTTCTGCCCATGCGGAAGGAGAGCTCCGCGGGAATGGTGCCCGTAAGTTTGACGATATACATCGCGTTGATGTCGCCCGAATTTTGAATCGCAAGGTCGAGGCTGACGCCGTCGCCGGGCGCAACGCCCGTAAACGTCATCGAACCCGTTTCCTGATCGAGCGTCATCGTGCCGGTGCCGCTGCCAAAATCGACCGTCGTTCCGTCTGCACCGACAGACGTGCCGCCGTTGCCGCCGTCGGTTGCATACGACCATGCGTCGGCGATCGTGATATCTGTTTCCACTTTCAGTTCGCCGGACGTGAACGAAATGTTATTGTCCTGACGGCTGGAAAAGATCGCGAGGGTAGCGCCGATGATGAGCGATACGCAGCATACGATCGTAAGGACCGCAAGCGCGATCGTCGAGGCTCTGCCCCTGACATGACTTTTTTGCATCGTTTATTCTCCTTATTTTATTTTTTTCTGCGGAACGCCGCCTTTAAGGCAGACTGCCTTTTCGGGCAAGGGCGCCCGCGCGCTTCGGCCGACCGCCGCCGTCATATGCCGCGCAAAACGGCCGAAAACATTTTGCCTTTCTTTATGCGCCGACATCCTCGCCGGGGATCTCGGTCGCGTTGCCCTGAACGATGTCTATGACAAACGTCACGCTGCCGTTCTGTCCCATAAGCTCGTTGCCCGCCTCTTTGGAAAGCCCGACACTGATCGTCAGCGTCGCAGTGCCATCTGCCGCAAGGGGCTCGGACAGCGTATCGAGCGCAACGCCCGACGTTTCGCAGACGAGAAATTCGCCGAACACCGAATCGTCTTCCGTCATCGCGATCTGATAGCGGATCGCCATGTCGCCCGTATTTTTGATGTTGAGCGCCACGGTCACGATGTCGCCGGGGGCGATATCCGACATGGTAAGGGCAAACCCGCTTTCCGCCTGGGTGACGGCAGCCGTTCCGCCGAGCGCGAACGTCGCACCCGTGCCTCCGTCCGTCACGGCAACGCCGTCGTCGGCGGCGTCTGCGGCCGAAACATCCATGCTCTCCGCGTCGGTGATCACAAAATCCGCCGTCGCGGACAAACTGCCCGCCGTAATGGTGACGCTGTTGGTCTTACGGTCGCCGAACAGGGCGAACGTAGCGCCGATCATCAGCACCGCGCACAGCACGATGACCAACGCCGCCGTCAAAATGGCATACTTCTTTGTTTTCATCTCTTTTTTTCTCCTTTACTCTGCCGTTACCTGCACCGCGTCGACCACGATGTTGAACGTGACCTCCGCGCCCGCAAATACCGAGCTTTCTTCACCCGGCTCGCCCGCCGTGAATTCGACCCGGATGGTGAACGTGCTCGTCGGATTCGTCTCCTCCACCGTGTCCGCAATCAGCGTGCCGAGCGGGATGTTCTGCCCCTGTTCCGCATAATCTTTCAGCATGAACGTTTTTGCCGAGATGCCCTCTGCCGTTACGGACGGCGTGACCGTGATCTGCAGCCGATCGCGGAGCGCCTCAGACGCAGAGCCTTCCGCCGCGACGGTATCGATGCTGACCGAATAGTCGAACGCGACCGAACCGTTGTTGCCGACGGTAAATTCGGCGACCTGGTACATGGTCGGCGCGACGTTTTCCATACGGAACACGGGGGTCGTCGTCGGGTTCGTCAGGTCGACGTCTTCTTCCTCGGTGAATTCGACGAACTGTCCGTCTTCATCCAGCTGCCAGCCCGAAAGGTTCGTGCGGGCAAGCGTCGCGTCGAGCGTGCCCGCCCTCAGATGGACGTTGGTCGTCGCCGTGTCGGTGAAAAGCGCGAACGTCGCCGCGACCAAAAGGCCCACGCACAAGAGCGTCACGACCGCAGACAAGACGATCGCCTTTGTCTTAGAAAACCGCATGATCTACCTCCTTATTTGTTTTGTCTATGTAAACGGTAGGCGTTTAATCTTCGCTTTCCGACTTTTCCCCTGCCTGCCCTTCGGAAGGCTCTTCCGCCGCTGCCTCTTCGGCTGCGGGTCCCTCGACTGCCGTTTCATCGGCGGGCGCCTCGGTTTCCGTCACCGCTTCGGCGGACTCTGAAATCTCCTCGGCGGGAGCCTCGGTTTTCGTCACCGCTTCGGCGGGCCCTGCCGCTGCCGTTTCCTCGGCCGCAGCGGCGGCCTCTCTTTCGGCGGCGAGTTTTGCCTCGCGCGCAAGGCGGCGCTTTTCTCTGCGGGCGGCGCGTTTTTCTTCGTCCTTTCTCGCACGCTCGATGGTCAGATCGCGGAAAGTGATGTCGATGATGTCCTTCACCGCCGAAACCATTTCGGGCTGCTCGACTTTGACGTCGATCGGCTTTTCTTTGATGTTCAGACCGGCGTTATCGGTGTAGGCGATAAAGTCGTTGTTCTGCACGGTCAGGCGCGCGCTGACGATTCCGCGGCGCAAAACGATGCGCACGACCAGCTTTTTGCCGAGATACACGCTGGCGCTCTTGTCGTTGACGATCTTTTTGACCCCTTCTTTCGACTCGGCATAGCGCAGGATCTCGTCGACGTACCCCTTCTGTTTGGAAGAGAGGCGTTTATAAGCCTCGGGATAAGGGACCGCCTCGTTGCGGCGCAAAGTGACGGTGCCCTCGGCGTCTTCTTCCGGTTCCGCCGCATATGCATACCCGGATGCAAGTTCTTCCGATACGGGCGCGGGCGGCGTATCCGATACAGCGGGCGCCGGTACATACGCCGCGCCGGAAGGCGCCTCGCCCAAAGGGACAAGTTCGTACGCTTTTTCGTCCACCACGACGACCTTGCCGCTCGCCTTTTTGTTCTTGTTCATCTGCACGAGCGACACGATCAGCCATACGATGAGGACAAGAGCAAGCGCACAAATGACGGCGATACATACGATAAACAATGCTTCACTCATCTCTCTTCTTCTCCTTTTTCTTGATCGGTTTGTATATGATCCGTCCCGCCGAAAGAAACAATATCTTCGGCAACGGAAGAGATCTCTCCCTGCTCTTCGGGCGAATCCTGCCAATCCGCAAACAGCGGCATTTGCGGCGCACTTTCAGCCCCGACCTTTTCCGAAACCGCCCCGCTGTCCGCGTTCTGCACAGCGGCGCGTTTTTCCTCTTTCAGCGCGGCGACTTCGCGGCGGAGCCGTTCCAATTCGCTCTCTTCTTCCTGCGCTTTCTCCTTTTTCTGTTCCTCTTTGCCCTCCCGCACGAGCTTTACGATGCGCACGACTTCGAAACAGATGACGACCGCGGCGGGAAGAATGAGACAGCATACGATGCCGACGCTCGAACGCACGAACGTGAGGATACGCCCCACAACATAACTGTCCCACGTCACTTTGCCGATGATGTTGCCGCTGTCACCGGCGATTGTCTGGGTATCGTTTTCGACCGCGTCGCCGCGCAGAATGAAAACATACCGCCCGTCCGACTCCTGAATGTCTATAATGCGGTGAGTCACGACGACTTCGTCTGCGCTGGTCGCACCGTTGAACCAATAAAACGTGAGCACATCGCCGACTTTAAGGTCTTCATAAAAAGATTCGTCCCCCTCGTCTGCGGTGCGAATGGCGACGAGCGCACCCTGTTTTATGTTCGGCTCCATAGAACCGCTCGTAACGACGCGCAGCTGATAGCCGAAGAGTTCGGCCGTTTCCCCCTGCACGCGGTAAACGAGCGTAACGGCAAGGGCAAAGACCGCGACCACTAAAAAAAGAGCGACGATCACCGTCGTGATCACTGAGACCACGCGTCCGGCCCTGTCTGTCATGCCTGATCACCGCCCTCCAATGTATAAACCACCGTAAATTCCGAAATAAGCCCCTGCGCCGCGTTGCCGACAGAGCTGTCCAGCGAATAAGCCACCGAAAAGGTGAATTCGCCCGAAACATCCGCCGTATACGGCGTGCCGTAACATTCGCTCATACTGCCTTCGTACAGCGTTTCTTCGTTCACCGTCACCGTTACCGTCAGAAATTCGTCGAGCGCGTCCTCGGCCCCTTTCGTAAATTCGATCGTAAGCACCGACCCGCTCGGCGCCTCGGCCGTGTAATCGGAACTTTGGCTCTGCCCCGGCACCAGATTTTCTATGCGCACGGAATCGGAAAACGGTTCGCCGTTTTCGAACATCTGCATCTCGTCGCCCGCATTGCCGAGAAGATACGCCGACGCAAGCCCCGTGCACACTGCGACCGCGGCGACCAACACGATAAGTAAGATCAAAGATTTCCCTTTCATTCGCGCGCACCCCGCTTCCCTTGAATTATCCACATATGCGGATTTTTATGCTGATTAAGATACATTTTCATTATATCACCGCACCCCCTCCCTGTCAAGCACTAAACCAACTATTTCGCGCGCGTTTTAAAACAATGTTGCATAAATCGCACTTTGCGGCCGCGCTCCGAAGTTTATCGGCTATCCACACTGCAAAACGTTCACTCGTTTTTGTCGTATGCCGCATGCGCATGAACCGCCCGCCGTTTCAGCCCCTTGCGGGCGCATGGAAAAACACGGCGCGGCGGCATTTTGCCGCCGCGCCGCCGTTTCTGTTCGGAACGAAGATCCCTTCGGCCGGTCAGCGCTCTTCGATCGTGCCGTTTGCCTCGCCGCCGACAGGATCGACCAGCTCATAATAAGTGCCCATGAGCAGATAATATCCGTCCGCGTTCTGCGAGACCGTCGTCGCCATAACGGGGAAATTTTCTCCCTCGCCTATGCTGTACAGAACGAGATATCCTTCCGCCTCGTACTTATCGACCCGCAGCCCTATGGAGTCGGAAACATACGTCATGTTGCACTCCCCTTCGGGGATGTATGCTTCGAGATAGGTAAGCCCCGACGCTTCGTCTTCGCGGAGGGTAAACGTCATATCCGTGCCGTATTTATAAGAGAGCAGCCCGTCCTGCAAAGTATATGCGTACTGATAATCGCCCAGCGTGAGGACGCCGTTCGCGTAGAGCGTGACAGAATCGACGCCGAGCAGCATCGCCGTGTTTTCCGTGAAATAATAGGTCGCCGTAACTTCTTCTGCCGAAAGGTCGGCAAGCACCGTAACGGCACCGAAGTAACTCGTAGATCCTTTTCCTTCCTCCGAATAGGTGACGGTAATCAGGTAGACGCCCGGCTCGTCGAATCTGACTTCGCCCTCCGTGATCATATCTTCTGAGAAGGGCACCGTTTTACTGAAACTTGCCCCGTTCGGCGTACTGTACGTTACGATCAGCTGCCAATCATCAAAACTGCCCTCGCCGACCGCAAAATCCATCGGTCCGACCACATTGATTTCTCCGACCGTCACGTCTGCGGGGTCATAGACGGTAACCTTGATCGAATAGCCGATGTCGAAGCCGTACAGTTTTTCGCTGTCGAAACTGCACCATACTTCGCCCGCCGTTTCGCTGCTGAAAGGCTTCTGCGTTTCCTGATTGATCAGCATGTCCGCCGCTGCGGGGAGCATATGCGCAACGTCATAACCCCCTGCCTGATAAGACCCGCGCAGGACAATGTATTCGCCGTTGGCGAAAGGCGTTCCGCCGACCTCGCATGCGTATTCGCCGAGTTCGGAAACAAGTTCGGCGAAATAGAACTCCACCTTGCCTCCCCTTAACATCTCATCCGTAAGGGGCACGGCTGTAAAAGATGTAGTATACGGCTGTCCGTTTTCGGTAAACGTGACCTTGACGTCCACGGGGTTGCCCGGCGTCAGCGTTCCGGGCATGTCAAAGCTCACGCGCGGATCTTCCGCCATAAGGGCGATCTCCTCGGTCTCGCCGTTCGCCCTGTGAACGGTCAGCGTCAGGCTGAAAAGCGGCTGTAAAAAGCTGCCGCTCTCATCCACGAGCGCGACGACCGACTGTTCGTTCAGGGTAACTTCCGAAACGGACGTATCGTTCGGGTCGTAGACGGTGATCCGGATCGGATCAAATTTGACACCAAACGTATACTGCATATCGAGATAATAATCGGTCTCCGCACTCACAGTATTATAGTCAAACGGGTTGCCTGCTCCGTCGACGAGCATGTCCGACGTAATCGGGAAATAGTACGCCGCCGTTTTATCCGCAGGGAAATAAGTTCCCGTAAGGAGCGCCGCCTCGTACCCATTGAACGGATCCTGCCCTACTTCGACGGAATAACTGCTCTCGACATAATACGTTTCACCCATATAGAACTGCATGACGTTTGCATCGCCGAGCTGTTCGTTCGTCAGAGGGACGACCTCGAACGACGTCGATGCGGACTGCTCGCCTTCGGTATAGGTGACTTCGACCTCGAAGATCGTGCTCGCGCCGCTGAACGCGCTCGCGTCGACCTGCACGCGCGGATCATCGGCCATTACGGGCTCTCCGTTGCCGTTCGCGCGGTACACCATAATTTCAAGCCCCGCATAATTTTCGATCAGCGCCCCCTCTTCATCTACGAGAGCAACGACGCGCTCCGCATTCGTCTCGATGGACAAAACAGAGTTATCGGTCGGATCGTACACGGTCACAGTGCCCGTATGCACCGTGTATCCGTTATACACGATCTTGACGGGATACCTGCCCGCGGTATGGAAATCGATGAGTCCGTATGTATCGTCCACGACAAACATGTCTTCGGTCACGGCAAGTTCTTCACTGCCGTCCTCATACTGCACCTGCATTCTCCAAACGGGCGTCTCTTCCCCTTCGGGGATGATCTCGTACATCTCGGAATAATCGGTAAACCAAGCACTCACGACCCTGCGGGGTATTTCGACCTCAATCGTCTTTTCGGAACCGTCCGAATAATAGAAGGTAAAGAGGATGACCTCGCGGCCCGCATCGTTATACCCGTAAGAGACCGCTACGTCCTCGATCCCGACGCCGGGGTCGCCCTGTTCGCCCTTTTCGCCCTGCGGGCCCTGTTCGCCTTGCTCGCCTTTTTCGCCCTGCGGGCCCTGTGCGCCGTCCTGTCCGTCTTCACCGTCGACGCCCTCGGCCTTCACGCCCGTATCCGTGTCGCCGATCCACCAGTTGCCGTTTTCGCCGATGTACGGCGTTTTGCCGTCCGCACCGTCCGTGCCGTCCTGTCCGTCTTCGCCTGCGGGGCCCTGTTCGCCCTGGGCGCCGTCTGCACCGTCTTCACCGTCGACGCCTTCGGCCTTCACGCCCGTATCCGTGTCGCCGATCCACCAGTTGCCGTTTTCGCCGATGTACGGCGTTTTGCCGTCCTG
>CALVMD010000003.1 GCA_944342025.1 uncultured Clostridia bacterium
TCCGTCGCTGCGCTCCTTACAAGTCCGGCCAGTAGCTCCATACAAGTCCCCGAATGAAAATTCGGGGACTTTGCTTTGGCTACTGCCCGCATTGCCGAAATAACGTGACGCGATTGCGCCTTGGGCGAACAATCGCTGTTCCGTCGCTGCGCTCCTTACAAGTCCGGCCAGTAGCTCCATACAAGTCCCCGAATGAAAATTCGGGGACTTTGCTTTTGCTGTTTTGCCAAAGTAACTTGAAAACGCATTTTGTTTTTTATGTGGATAAGGCACATAATATATGTTTGAACGTGTTAAGTGGCTGCATGCAAAATGACTTGTTGCCTTTTTTCAAAAAATGTGCTATACTCTCGGTAAAAAACAGAAACGGCAGGGCTTTACAGGGAAGGAGGGAAAATACTGCGAGTTGTGATTGTGGAAGATGAGCTGAAAGAAGCCGAACGCCTTCAAAGTTTTTTGAAACGCTTTGAAGCGGAAAACGGCATCGTTTTTGAGATCGAAATATATTCGAGCGCACTCACCTTCCTTGCAAATTATAAGCAAGATACCGATTTGGTGTTGATGGACATTGAATTGCCTGACGTAAACGGGATGGAGATTTGCCGGCGTCTGCGCAAGACAGACAACCGCGTCGCGATTATTTTTGTTACGAATATGGCGCGTTGCCGTAAACGGTTATGAGGTCGACGCACTCGATTTTATCGTAAAGCCGGCGCGTTACGGGGAGTTTGCCGTAAAGGTGAAAAAGGCGGTAGAGATCATTCGAAAGAATATGGACAATTATCTTGCTCTGTCGGGCAAAGGTTTTTTCAAACGTCTGAATGTGAATGAGCTCTTTTACGTGGAAGTGATGGCATGCCGCACTATGCGGTGTGCCGGGCGAAGTTTTAAATTTGCCGTATTCTACTCGGTGCGGCATGAAAATAAATCGGCTCTCTTTTTATGTGCGTTATCATCGCGGAGGCCGCCGGAATTATTTCGGCGGCCTCCGCGATGATGTTTTATTGAAAATTTTTGCTGTCTATGGACCGCAGAACGGGCCGTTTTATGACCGGCGGTCTGTCTTCTTAAGGTTTTCCGCCGGATCCGCGCAAAGCTTTATGTCAGGGAAATATTTGAAAGTATGCGGTTTTGTTTCTTCGCGGCGGATCGCGCTTTGAAGCATTTCAACGGCGCGTTCCGCTGCCGTGAGCAACGGATGAACAGAATCGTCTGTTTCGGGAAATACGGATATATAGGCTGCCTTCCCTGTCGTCAGAAAAGGATAACACAATTCGGCAAGCAGTTTGTCGCCGAAAACGAGCGCTTCGCTCGGGTGCGTTTCCGCATAAGCGCGAAGAGATGCAATCTCTTCCGCCGGATAGAGCGTGTCCGCTTGCAGTGCCTGTTTCAGGTCGTCCATATAGGGAGCGTTGCGGTAGGGACATGCATATTGCGCTTTCAAAATACCTTATTCAAGGAGGCTCCGCAGGTGCGGTCAAGGACTGAAGTTCTTACGGTCCGCTTTTTCTGAAAGCAGATTTTTTTGCAAAGCGACCGGGCAGGGATCGATTCGGAGGGGTATTTCCGGATCAAATACAGGATGAAGCAAATGCGCCGTGCAAGGGAAACTTCCTTGTACGGCGCAAAAAGTTTTTAGGGAAATAATTTTTTGAAGACAGCTAAGCGTTCGTTTTAAAAAGTTCGCGCAGCGGAAATGTTGAATGGAAAAGTAGAATTATTGTCGTTCATCGTGCGGAGGTCATGCGGCGGCGGCACATTTTATCGTTCGGCGCTTTCGCCCGGGCATCGCTTCTTTCTCCAAACGAGAAAGAATTCGAAAATGGCCATAACCGCATTCGTTTCCGTAAAGTGTATGTATTTTGGTTTGCCGTGCGTTCAGCACTTCAAGAGGCAAAAGAAAAACCTAAATCAACATATCTTTTCGAAATGTTCGATTTAGGTTTTTTGGTGGGGACGGTAAGACTCGAACTTATGACCTCATGCATGTCAAGCATGCGCTCTAACCAACTGAGCTACGCCCCCGAGCAGATATGATTGCGCCGGCGTTTCTCGTACGTCAGCTTTATTACTATACCATTTTTTGCGTGTGTTTGTCAATCAAAAAAGCGCCGTAAATAAATAATTTTCACGTTTTCATATTCGCTTTTTGACTTGAATAAAATAATTTATCTTATAAACCGAGGGGATTATGAGCGAATATTGCACATTGACCGCAGAAGAGGCATTTGCCGCCTTAAAATCTTCTCCGACTGGGCTTTCGGAAGAAGAGGCGGCTGAAAGGATGAAACGTTGGGGGAAAAACGAATTGCGTCGAAATAAAAAGAAAGGACCGTTACGGCTTTTTCTCTCGCAGTTCACCGATTTTATGACGATCCTGCTCATTTGTGCCGCCGCGATCTCGGCAGTCACCGCTTTTATTACGGGAGACGTGCACGAATTGGTCGACACGGGCATTTTATTGTTCATCATTTTGCTGAACACGTTTGTCGGGTTTATACAGCAGTACCGGGCGGACAACGCGATCGAAAAATTGCGACAAATGTCTGTCGGCTTTTCTAAATGCGTCAGAAGCGGCAGGGACGCGCTGATCGAGAGCGACCGGCTCGTGCCCGGAGACGTCATCTTTCTAAGCGAAGGGGACAGAGTGCCCGCCGACTGCCGCGTTTTGGAATGCGACAGGCTGCGCTGTGACGAATCGTCTTTGACGGGAGAGTCTGCAAGCGTTGCGAAATTCGAGGCCCCGATCGGTGCGGGGGTGCCCGTCGGCGATCGGAAAAACATGCTGCATTCGTCGACTTTTGTCGTCAGCGGACAGGCGAAGGCGCTCGTCGTCGGGACAGGCGCGAATACGGAGATCGGAAAAATCGCGGGCATGCTGGAAGAGACGCCCGCAGTAGCGACGCCGCTGGAAAAGATCCTTGCGGCGCTCGGTAAAATCATTACGGCGGCAGTTGTCTCCGTTGCCGCCGTCATTTTTATTTTCGGATTTTTCTTGAAAGACAGCACTGTTCTGGGGAATTTTATGTCTTCCGTCGCGATCGCCGTCGCGGCGATCCCCGAAGGGATGCCGGCCGTCGTTACCATCATCATGGCGATGGGCGTCCAGAAGATGAGCAAAGAACGCGCCGTCATACGCAAGCTGCATGCGGTAGAGACGTTGGGCGGCTGCAACAAGATCTGCAGCGATAAGACGGGGACGCTCACGGAAAATAAGATGACGGTAGAAGAAGTGTGTACCGATTTTGGGACCGACGTATCTTCCGAAACCGTAACGCAGGCGATGTATATGACGCGGCTTTGCATGTGTGCGTGCAACAGCGTAAAGGGCAGCGGCGGTGCGTTGATCGGGGACCCGACCGAAGTTGCACTTGTGCGGTATGCGGAGCGGTATGAGAGCTGCCGGTATACCGTTCTCAAAACGGAGCCTTTCACGTCCGAGCGGAAAAGGATGTCCGTCGCCGTCAGGACGGAAGACGGAGAGTTTTTTTGGCTTGTGAAGGGCGGCGCAGATATTCTGCTGTCGCGCTCCGATCGCATTTTGGCGGGAGACAGGGTGCGCACTTTAACGGAACGCGACCGCCAATCGATTCTGTCCGAAAACGCCCGCATGGCAAAGTCCGCTCTGCGCGTTTTGGGATTCGCTTATAAAGAGCATGAGGGCGACGGGGAAAGCGGCCTGATTTTTACGGGACTCTGCGGCATGATCGACCCGCCGAAACAGGGCGTAAAAGAAGCCGTTGCGGCATGCAGGCGCGCGGGGATCGATCCCGTGATGATTACGGGGGATCACAGGGACACCGCCTATGCGATCGCGGAGCGGCTCGGTATCGCGACGTCGGAGGAGCAGGTTCTGACAGGCGCCGAGCTGGATGCAATGGATGAAACGGCGTTGGCGGAAAACATTCCGAAAAGCCGCGTGTTTGCGCGGGTCAGCCCCAAACATAAATCGCTCATTGTCAAACAGCTGCAGCGGGCGGGCGGCGTCGTTGCGATGACAGGCGACGGGATCAACGACGCACCGAGCATCCGCGCCGCCGACATCGGTATCGCCATGGGCTCGGGAACGGATGTCACGAAAAACGCTTCCGATATGGTCATTGCCGACGATAATTTTTCTACGATCGTTACGGCAGTCAAAGAGGGACGCCGCGTTTTTTCCAACATCAAAAAAACGATACAGTTCTTTTTGGCGACAAACCTTGCGGAAGTTCTTTCCATTCTCGCGGTCACTTTGGTGCTGTACCGTTTCGATTTTCTGACGGCGACGCAGCTGTTATGGATCAATCTCATCACGGACAGTCTGCCCGTCCTGTCGCTCGGCGCGGAAAGGGCGGAGCGCGACGTCATGCTGCGTCCGCCGAGCAAGGCCGGGGAGTTATTCGGCAGGCGGTCTCTGGGCTCGGTGCTCTTTTACGGTCTGTTTCAGACGGCCGTCGTTTTGTTCGCGTTTTTATTTGCCAATGCGCATTACGGAAACGCTTCGGCTGTCACCATTACGTTTTTCGTGCTGTCCTTTTTGGAGTTGTTTCATTCGTTCAATATCCGTTCGGAAACGACTTCTGCTTTCGGGAAAGGCTTTTTTTCGAACAGGGTGCTGTTTGTCACCGTGCTGATCGGGGTCGGCGTGAATATGCTTCTCTGCGCGGTGCCGCTTTTCCGCGCGGCGTTCGGTTTGCAGGCGCTTTCGGCGGGGCAGTGGAGTTTTGTGTTTGCCTGCTCTCTGTCTGTGATCCCTGCGGGCGAGATCTTCAAATTTTTCCTGCGCTTATCCGAAAAAAGGCATGATCGCAGCGGTACGGTGTGCGCGACGGGGCGTTCTGCCCGGCGGCGCTTTTTCCGTTCGGAGGCGTAGCAGAATAAAAGTTTCCTGCAAAAAAATCAAGGCGCACCCTTTCGGGTGCGCCTTTTACAGCGTAATCTCAGATTACTTGTTGTCAGGCGTGTGCCATACCCAGTCTTTGACTTCGGGGATGTCTTCGCCGACTTCTGCGATATAATTTTTGTGCTTGACGAGCAGGTCGTTCATCTTCTGGAAGAGCGCAGAGCCTCTGTTGCCGAGCTGAGGAAGAACAGTGATCGCCGTTTTGACGAGATCGAAACGGTCGATCTTGTTCTGCACGCGCATGTCGAACGGCGTCGTGATCGTGCCTTCTTCGATGTAGCCGAACACGTGCAGGTTCTTGTTGTGGCGCGTATAGGTAAGCTCGTGGATGAGCGTGGGATAACCGTGGAAGTTGAAGATAATGGGTTTATCCTTTGTGAAGATCGCGTCGTAATCCGCATCGGTAAGACCGTGGGGATGTACGCCGTGCGGCTGCAGTTTCATCAGGTCGACGACGTTGACGAAACGGATCTTAAGATCGGGCAGCGCGTCTCTGAGGATGGTGGTTGCCGCCAAAGCTTCGAGGGTAGGGGTGTCGCCGCAGCTTGCGATGACGATGTCGGGTTCTTCGCCCGCGTCGTTCGACGCCCAATCCCAGATGCTGACGCCCTGCGTGCAGTGCTTGACTGCCTGTTCCATGGTCAGCCACTGGAAACTGGGGTGTTTGCTCGCAACGATGACGTTGACATAGTTCTTGCTCTTTACGCAGTGATCGAAGCAGGAAAGCAGGCAGTTTGCATCGGGCGGGAGATACATGCGCACGACGTCAGCCTTTTTGTTTGCGATATGATCGAGGAAGCCGGGATCCTGATGGGTGAATCCGTTGTGGTCCTGCTGCCACACGTTGGAGGTGAGGACGAGGTTCAAAGACGCAATATCCTGTCTCCAAGGGAGCTGGTTGCAAACTTTCAGCCATTTTGCATGCTGTGCAGCCATCGAGTCGACGACGCGGATAAACGCTTCGTAAGAAGCAAAGAATCCGTGGCGACCCGTCAGGATATAGCCTTCCAGCCAGCCTTCGCACATATGCTCGGACAGGTACGCATCCATGATGCGGCCGTCTTTGGCGAGTTTATCGTCGGTGGGCCAAATATCTGCATTGAAGTCGCGGTTGGTAACTTCGAAAGCGCGGTAGAGACGGTTAGACATGCATTCATCCGGTCCGAACGCGCGGAAGTTTTTGCTCTCTTCGTTGAGCTTGAATACGTCTCTCACATAGCCGCCGAGCTCGAGCATGTCCTGCGTTTTGACCGCGCCCGGAGCGGGTACGTCGACCGCATATTTTTTGAAGTCGGGCAGGCGCAGATCTCTGAGCAGCTTGCCGCCGTTTGCGTGCGGGTTCGCGCTGATCCTGCGGTCTCCTACGGGCGCGAGCGCGCGCAGTTCGGGGATCAGACGATAATTTTCGTCGAACAGCTCTTCGGGTTTGTAGCTGAGGAGCCAGTCTTTAAGCAACTGCATATGCTCGGGTTTCTCCATTGTGATGGGAACCTGGTGGGCACGGAAGCTGTTTTCGATCTGAAGGCCGTCGACCACCTTCGGGCCGGTCCAGCCCTTCGGCGTGCGGAGCACGATCATCGGCCAGAACGGGCGGTCGTTTTTGCCGTTCTCGCGGGCGTCCTTCTGAATCTTTTTGATCTCTTCGATGCACTTGTCGAGGGCAACGGCCATCTTCTTGTGCATATCCATCGGGTCGTCGCCTTCCACGAAATAGGGTTTCCAGCCGCAGCCGTGGAAGAAGCTCTCCACTTCGTCGTGGGAGATACGGGCAAAGACTGTGGGGTTGTTGATCTTATAACCGTTCAGGTGCAGGATGGGCAGCACCGCGCCGTCGTTTGCGGGGTTGAGAAATTTATTGGAATGCCATGCCGTCGCAAGGGGGCCGGTCTCCGCTTCGCCGTCGCCGACGGTGACCGCCGCGATGAGGTCGGGATTGTCGAACACGGCACCGAACGCGTGCGCGATGGAATAGCCCAGCTCGCCGCCCTCGTTGATGGACCCGGGCGTTTCGGGCGCAACGTGGCTGGAAATGCCGCCGGGGAAGGAGAATTGTTTGCAGAGCTTTTTCATGCCCTCGTAATCTTGCCCGACGTTGGGATAGACTTCGCTGTACGTGCCTTCCAGATACGAGTTTGCGACGAAGAAGTTGCCGCCATGGCCGGGGCCGGACAGTAAGATCATGTCGAGGTCATATTTTTTGATGACCCTGTTCAGGTGCACATAGACAAAGTTTTGTCCGGGAACGGTGCCCCAGTGTCCGACGATCTTTTTCTTGATCTGGTCGCGCGTCAGAGGCTCTCTGAGCAGAGGATTGTCCAAAAGGTACAGCTGTGCCGCCGCGAGGTAGTTGACCGCGCGCCAGTAAGCGTCCATTTTCTTGAGGTAGTCCTCAGTCAAAGGCTGCTTTTCGGGGCATTCTTGCTTTTTGCTCATAAAAAACTCCTTTTTGATTTTTTTTATACAATAATATTATAAACGAAATAATTAAAATTTCAAGACTTTGTTAAAAAAAATTTACAGGAAAAACGGAATTTTCGCTTGCCAGTTTTTTTAAATCCGAAACGATATTTGCAAATGGATTATAACAATTTTTTGATCATAATGTCAACGTTTTGAAGATACTTTGCGAAAAATGGCGAAAAAAGGGAACGTTCACTCAAAAAAACGTAAAAAAGTGAACGTTTCGGCAATAAAAATATCGAAAGCGCCGTGTTTTGGTCGGTTTTTCGTACGCTTTTTTGTTTGCGGTATTGACAGAGCGATCGCAGCGTGATAAAATATTACAGAACATTAACAGGGGGCTGAAATGGAAAATACCGATTACAGGCGTGAATATCTTCGTTTGCTCGCGCAGCGCTATCCGAGCGCGCGTGCCGCGTCGGCGGAGATCATAAATCTGGATGCGATCATGCGCCTTCCCAAAGGGACTGAGCATTTCATGAGCGATCTGCACGGCGAATACGAAGCGTTCTGCCATATCATGAACAACTGTTCCGGCGTAATTCGGGAAAAGGCGGAACAACTATTCGGCAATGTCATGACGGATAAGGAGATGGATGAGTTTGCAACGTTCGTCTATTATCCTCAGGCGCTCATTGCGGAAATGAAGGCGAAAAATGAAGATCTTCGCTCCTGGTATGTCACGCAGTTGCACCGGCTCGTGGAGCTATGCCGTTCCGCCGCGTCGAAATACACCCGCAGCAAAGTCAGAAAACTGTTGCCCGAAGATTTCAGTTATGTCATCGACGAGCTCATCAACATGGACCGTGCCGATTTCGATAAAGAGGCGTATTATCACGAAATATTTAATTCTATTATCGAACTCAACCGCGCGGAGAGTTTTATCGTGGCGCTGACGGATGCCATCAAGCGGCTTGCCGTCGATTCTCTGCACATCGTCGGCGACGTGTTCGACAGAGGGGAAAATCCCGATAAGATCCTCGACCTTTTGGTGTCCCGCCATAATGCCGATATACAGTGGGGCAATCATGATATTTCTTGGATCGGGGCGCATATGGGCAATCCCGCATGCGTCTTTACGGTAATGGATATATCGCTGAAATACGGGAATCTGGATCTTCTCGAAGACGGATACGGGATTTCTTTGCGCAAACTTTCTTCGTATGCCCGCGCAGGGATGGATGAGGACGAGCGGTTTTATCCCGTCGTTTCGTCGGCGGCGGAAACGGACGCCGATGTCGCAAAGATGCGCAAAGCGATCTTTTTCATGCTGATGAAAGCGGAGGGGCAGATCCTTTCCAGGCATCCCGAATACGGCATGGGCGACAGGATCGTGCTGAAAATGATCGATTATAAAGAGGGGACGATCGATTTCGGCGACGGCAAGAAGATCGCGCTGAACCGTTGCGATTTCAAGACGGTGGACCCGGCAGACCCTCTGCGGTATACGCCCGAAGAGGAAGAAGTGACGGAGTCTTTGTGCCGCGCGTTCATGCACAGCGAAAAACTGACCCGCCACATCGCATTTATGATGGAACACGGTTCGGCGTATAAAATATCCAACGACAACCTGATCTTTCACGGCTGCATCCCGCTGAATGCGGACGGGAGTTATAAAACCTTTCAGGGCAGGGGCGGGAAAGCGCTGCTCGATTATTGCGACGAGACGGTACGCGCCGCATACAAGGCGTTCGCAAAAGGCAGAACGGACAAAAACGCGCTGGATTTTGTCTGGTATCTGTGGTGCGGCAGGTGCTCGCCGTTATTCGGACGCGAAAAGATCACGACGTTCGAGAGGGTGTATGTCGACGATGCGAAGTATCATCAGGAGACGCGCAACGCCTATTATAAATATTATAACGATAAGGCGTTTTGCGAGCGGCTCCTGCATGATTTCGGCATAGACGGAAAATACAGTCACATTATCAACGGGCATGTGCCGGTGAAAAAGAAGGACGGCGAAAGCCCGATCAAAGCGGAGGGCAAACTGATCGTCATAGACGGAGGATTCTGTAAAGCCTATCACGCAAAGACGGGGATCGCGGGCTATACGCTTATTTATAATTCGCACGGTTTGCGCCTGTGTGCGCACGAACCGTTCGATACCATCGAAAAGGCGATAGAAAACAGGTCGGACATTCATTCCGAAGTCACCGTTTTCGAGACGAGGGAGAATCGCCTGCGTGTGAGCGATACGGATACGGGCAGGGAGCTTGCGGAGCAGGTCGAAGGGCTGAAAGCCTTGCTCGAATATTATCAGGATTGCGCGGCGGCAGGCATCGCGCCTTCTGTCGGAAAGTAAAGACGAGAAAACTTTGACGGGCGCCTTCAAAAGTCGGGCAGGCTTTTGAAGGCGCATTTTTATATGGAAAAAAGGAAGAGAACAGACAAAAAAGTTGGCGCAGAATTCAATGTTTATGTTATAATGAAAATGCGTGAACGCTGCTTGCGCCGTTCGGAGAAGCATTCGGGGGCGGCATCGGAAATCGGGTGCGCTCCGCGGCCGCGTTTGCGGATAATATGAAAAAACGATTCGCGTAACAAATCACGGAATTGACGCGGGAGAATTAAGTATGTATTCGCTTTTACTTGCGCTCATATATGTCGCATTCATCAGCCTCGGTTTGCCCGATTCGTTGCTCGGGTCCGGGTGGCCCGCCATGCACGGCGATTTGAACGTACCGGTGTCATATATGGGGATCGTTTCTATGGTGATTTCCGGCGGGACGATCGTTTCGAGCCTTTTTGCCGAAAAGCTGACGAGAAAATTCGGGACATCGGTCATAACGGTGGTCAGCGTCTTTCTTACGGCTGCGGCGCTGTTCGGTTTTTCTTTTTCAAACAAATTCTGGATGCTGATCGCTTTTGCCGTACCGTACGGCCTTGGGGCGGGCGCCGTCGACGCTTCGCTGAACAATTACGTCGCTCTTCATTATAAATCCAAACACATGAGCTGGCTGCATTGTTTTTGGGGGGTGGGAACGATCGTCAGCCCGTTTATCATGAGTTATGCACTGACGAAATCGGTTTGGAATAACGGTTACCGCATCGTCGGGTTCATACAGCTCGGAATAGCGTTGCTGCTCTTGTTTACGCTGCCTGTTTGGAAAGTAAACAAAAGGATCGACCTTGCAGAACAAAAGAGCATAGGGTTGGCTGCCGCGCTGAAAATGAAAGGCGTGCCGTTTTTGCTCATCGGTTTTTTTGCGTATTGCGCGGCGGAATCCACCGCAATGGGATGGGCGGCTACCTATTTTGCGGAAGTGAAGAGCGTGTCTGCAGAACAGGCGGCTCAGCTTGCGTCGTTGTTTTATATCGGCATCACGGCGAGTCGGTTTATATGCGGTTTTGTTTCCGACAAACTCGGAGATCGGAAGATGATTGTAGCGGGGACAGGTATTTTGGCGGGAGGGATCGTCTTGCTGATGCTTCCCGCGCCTACAGCCGTCGCTGTCGTCGGGTTTGTGGTGATCGGTTTCGGCTGCGGACCCATTTATCCCTGCATCATCCATTCGACGCCGCATAATTTCGGCGCAGAGAATTCGGGTGCGATCATAGGGATACAGATGGCGGGCGCGTATGTGGGGTCGACGTTTGTTCCGCCGTTGTTCGGTGTGTTGGGGAGGGCGGTCGGATTTGACGTGCTGCCCGTTTATTTGATCGTCTTTGTGATCCTGATGCTGGTCATGATCGAACTGACATTTCGGTCGGCAAAAAAAAGAACTGCTTCTGAGGTGCAAAAATGATACTCAATACAGGTGCAAGAACGGATACGGTCCAATACTTTTCAAAATGGCTGCTGAAACGATTCGAAGAAGGTTATGTCTGTGCACGCAATCCTCTCTTCCCGAACAAAGTCATGAAATACGAACTTGCGCCCGAAAAGATAGACGCCGTAATGTTCTGTTCTAAAAATTACGCTCCGATCTTGTCCGGATTGCATACGATCGCCGATCGTTTCAGAACATATTTTTATTATACGATCACGGCTTACGGCAAGGAGATAGAACCGGGAGTGCCGTCCGTCGACGAGAGTGTGGAAACGCTGATCGAATTGGAAAAGATTGTCGGCAAAGGAAGGATCGCGTGGCGGTACGATCCCGTATTGCTTACAAAAGATTACACGGTCGAACGGCATCTTGTTACGTTCGAGTACTTGGCAGACAGGCTTGCCCCGCACATTGACAGATGTATTTTCAGCTTTGTGGAGATGTATAAAAAGCTGGAGGTCAATATGCCCGAATTGATTCCCTTCACGCAGGAGGACAAAGTACGTGTCGCCGCGGGTATGGGGAGGATTGCGGAAAAATATGGAATATGGCTGCAGACATGCGGGACCGATGCGGATTGGTCGCGTTGGGGGATCCATTCTTCGGGTTGCGCTACGTTGGAAATTTTAGGGAAAGCAAACGGCTGCGAGTTCAAAGACTTAAAACACAAGGGCATGCGCACGGGCTGTCACTGCATAGAGAGCAGGGATATAGGAGCGTATGACACCTGTTTGAACGGATGCAAATATTGTTATGCCAATAAGAGCGCTCAGAAGGCGCGGGATAATTATAAACTGCACGATCCGGATTCCCCGTTGCTGCTGGGGCATCTCAACGCCGACGACGTCCTGATCGAAGGGAATCAAAAGAGCTTTTTGAAATGGCAGGGGAGGCAGATCTCGCTGTTTGATGAAAGAGACGGTTCGGCGCAGTGAAAAGAGAAGGGCTTTTTTCCGTATCTTCAATACTTCGCGAACAACTCTTTTACTGTTTCATAGCATAGCTTCGGCCGTCGATATTCGTCGACGACGCCTTTGTTGTTCATGGTGCGCGGTCTTCCGCCCCACCATTCTTCACTGATGCGTATGTCGCAGAATTGCCAAACGTATACGCCGGAACAGTCTTCAAAAGAAAGCACCGAATCGAGCTGTTCTTGGAGCGTTTTCGCCTGAAATTCCTCGCTCCATTTTGTGGCATAGGGGCTTCGGTATCCGTATAAACCGCCGGCACCGATCTCCGTAACGAGAAAAGGTTTTCCCGCTCCTTGCGTTTGATTTTGGATCCACGAATAAAGATCGGAGAGGTATTCTTCGACCGGCGTATCGTGATACCATTTGGGGTATATGTTGTAGGAAACGATGTCAGGCAGACCGAAACAGAGATCTGTTTTGAATTTGCAGCTTGCAAAGGAGAGCGGGCGGCTCATGTCGAGCGAGCGTATCAGTTCAAACAGCTTTTCGTAACATGTTTTGCCGTACGCGCTGTCGCTCGCGCATTCGTTGAGAATGCCCCAAATATAGATGCTCGGATGATTGTAGTGCTGCGTTACCATTTCGAGCGTGACATCGTGCGCCTGTTTTTCGAAAAAGGGGTTTTGCATTTGTTCCAGACTCAGTCCTCGGGCATGGTTTTCTTCCCATACGAGAATGCCGAGTTCGTCGCAAAGATCGAGAAATATTTCGTCGTTGGGATAATGCGAGGTCCTTACCGAATTCGCGCCCAGATCGCGGATAAGCGCAAGGTCGTTCGCGATCGCGGAAAAGGGAAGGGCGCATCCGAACTGCGGATGATCTTCGTGGCGGCAGAGCCCTTTTATTTTGACGGGATTGCCGTTGAGCAGGATGTGTTTCCCTTCGACGGTTATTTCCCGAAAACCGAAACGGTCGATCAGATCGTCGAAAGGAGCGCCTTCCCGCATCAGTGTCGCCGTTACTGTATATAAGATCGGTTTTTCCGGTGACCAGGGTTGAACATTGTCGAACAACAAGTCCCCTTCAAAAAAATTTTTGCCCTCGGACAGTTTGTCTGCATCGAACGACAGTGCTTTTCCGGCGATGTTTATGATAAGGACGGCAGGCGCGTTTTGTTCCAGCGCGACGACGCAGGCGCGTATATGCGCGCGCCATGTTCCGCCGCCATGCGACGGGGTAACGTGAACGTATTCGATGAACGAGTCGCGGACATTTTCCAAGACTACGGGCCGAGAGACGCCGCCGTAAGACATGTAATCGTTCGGAACATGCAGTGCGCTCTTTGCCGAAAACCGATTGTCGGCCGTGATCGTAAGCGTATGGGTGCCTGCTTCAACCTGTTTGACGATTGCCGAAAACGCCGTGTAGGCATTGTAATGCCCGGCGATTGTTTTTCCGTCCAAGGCGATGGTTGCCGTGTGGCTCACGCCTTTGCATTCGATGCGAAGGTTTCCCGCTCCTTCGAATTGCGTTTCGTAGCGCCCTTCGCCTCGGTAGAGGCCGAATCCCGGATAGCTTTCCCAACAGCTAGGCGTATGTACGGGGAACGTTTTGCCCGAAAAATTTCCCTGCAAAGGGGTGAAATCCCAAAGTTTTCCCGTCAGTTCTTGCTGCGGTCGGATGTTGTGTTGCCGAAAGGTACGGATCATAAAAATACACCTCAATGGAAATAGATGAGTACCGTCAGTGCGGTGACGGTAACGAGAGTCAGGATGCTGCCCGCCAGCCGAAGTTTGCCGATCTTTTCGCGCCGAACAAGCGCCGTGGCGAAAAGGATGGCGAGCTGCATCGGTTGAACGAGCGAGTATAACAGAAGATTTTGCTGTGCGGCGATCGCTTCCGTCCAAAGCCCCGCGGCGTTGGGGATACGCGTGAGCGCTCCGCACAGCAGACCTTTTTTGCGAAAAAAAGTTTTGAACCTTATGAAAGGCAATTGCAGCAGGACGACGCCGAGCATGACAAGGAGCAATACCGATACGGGCGAAGTGTTTTCAGGCAGCACGTTCAGTTGCAGCCCGTAGAAAAATTTTGAGGCGATGTAGGCGAAACTCAGAAATACGTAGCGGAGCAGTTTTCCGCGTTTTTCGCCGAACGCGATCAATCCGACTCCTGCGGCCAACACGGCGGCACATGGTATGAACGCCGCGAAAAAAACGGTTGAGCCGCGGATAAGGTCGGCGAGATAGGAAAAAATAACGTTCAGGCTCAGCCATGCCTTCAGTTCATAAGCCGAAACCGTTTTTAACAGTGCCGCGCTCGTATAAAATTCCGCGATTTTCAGCGCAATGAGGATGCAGAGTGCTGTGCCGCTTTGCCATGTAAAGCGAAAATTCCAGCCGACGAAAGGCAGGATAAGGGCGAGAAAAAAGACGGTCGCGAAAGATACGAGAAAAGAAAATTCTTTCGCGTTGCATTGCAGTTTCGCCGATATGAATTTGTCTCCTAGGGAAGACGCCGCATAAAACGCGACGGTCAGAAGAGAAAATAACAACGTTTCAACCTCTTATAAGTGAGAATATGATAACATATTGACAAACGCGGCGCAATAGTGTATGATTTTATAAAATTGATCGATTCTTATATTTGGACAAATGTTATGAATATTCTGAGAATTGGGGAAACTGCGCACGGACAAGATTTTTGCGTGTTGCGGGAAAAAGGGTATCCTTACTACCTGCTGTTGCTGGTGGAGACTCCGGCGTTTTTCGAGGTGGACGGCGAATGGCGGCCGACGCCTGCGCATACGGCTTTTTTGTTTCGTCCGGGCCAGCGCCATTCTTACCGCGCCGCAGGCGGTGCATATATCGATTGTTGGATGCATCTTGAAAGTGCGACGCCGTTGCTTTTTGAAGAATTTCCTTTCGGGAAACCGATTCCGTTGTTTTCGGCTGAGCGATTTTACGGATTGTTCCGTCTGATTGTGGACGAATTTTTTTCGGCGCGGCGAACGCGCGAGAGGGTTAACGGGGCGCTTTGCTCGGCATTGATCGAGATGATCGCTTCGGAAGTGGAAATAAAAAGTCCGCTATTTTATCCGTTTCTCTCTCTGAGAGAGGAGATTTTTCGTTCGCCCTCGCATTTGTGGAACGCTCGGCAAGCGGCAGAACGGTTGGGCGTAAGCTGCGGCTATTTTCATGTGCAGTATAAAAAGTTTTTTTCTTCGACGTTTCTTGCGGATGTGATTGCGGCGCGCATTCAGCTGGCGGAAGAACTTCTTCTGTCTACGCCCGACAGCGTCGAACGCATTGCCGAACGCTGCGGTTATTGGAATGTCGAACATTTCATACGTCAATTCAGGCGCGCGACGGGAGTTGCTCCGCATCAGTATCGGATCCGGAAGAGCTGAGCTCGGCTGCGGTCAAAAATCTGGCGAAGGCCGGCTTTTGGTTTGTTCCGATACCCGGCATCGCGCTCGGCGAACTCGCTGAGCGGTGCCTTGGTGCGATTGGTCGCGGTTGCGCGGCCGAAAGGGCGACGGCGCGAGCCGCAAAAAGCGGTTTGCATTAAAAATAAAAGATTTATGGACGGAGGCGTGATTTATGAAAGTTGTGATCATTGGCGGGGTCGCGGGCGGCGCGACGGCGGCAGCCAGGCTCAGGCGATTGGACGAAAAGGCTGAGATCGTCGTGTTGGAGCGCGGAGGATATGTTTCCTATGCGAACTGCGGCTTGCCGTATTATATCGGCGGTGTCATCAAAGAGCGGAGCAAATTACTGTTGCAGACTCCGGAAAGTTTCAAACGCCGCTTTAATGTGGACGTGCGCGTGAAAAACGAAGCGACTGAGATTTTGCCCGAGCAAAAACAAGTTCTCGTGCGCTGCTTGGAGGACGGGAGCGAATATGCGGAGCGTTATGACAAGCTGATCTATTCCCCGGGCGCGAAGGCGATCCGGCCCGTGTTTGCCGAAAAGTGCGAAAGCATTTTTACGCTGCGCACGGTGGAGGATACTTTCCGTCTGGACGACTTCATCAAAGACAGGTCGCCCGCAAGCGCGGTCGTCGTGGGCGGCGGTTTCATCGGATTGGAAGCGGCGGAAAATCTTGCGGAACGCGGCATCCGCGTGACGCTTGTACAGCTCGAAGATCAGGTCATGCCGCCTTTCGATTACGATATGGCGTGTATCCTGCACGCAAAGTTGCGCGAAAAGGGTATAGATCTCCGCCTTTCGAGTAAAGTCGCTTCGCTCAGACAAGAGGGCGGCGGGGTCGTCGCCGAGATCGAGGGAAAGGGGGCTGTCCGCGCGGACATCGCGCTCCTTGCCGTGGGCGTTGTCCCTGAAACGGAGCTTGCGGAAAAAGCCGGCCTCGCGCTCGGCATGAAAGGGGCGGTCCTTGTCGATGCGCATATGCGGACGTCAGACCCCGATATTTATGCGGTCGGCGACGCCGTGCAGGTCAAAAACTTTGTAACGGGACGCGACGCGCTCGTCCCTCTGGCGGGTCCTGCAAACAAACAGGGCAGGATCGCCGCCGACAATATAGAGGGAATCGCGAGCGTATACAAAGGGGCGGAAGGCTCTTCCGTCATGAAACTGTTTGAGCTCACGGCAGCGGCGACGGGTCTGAGCGAACGGGCGGCGGTAGCGGCGGGGATCGCCGCGGACAGTGTGCTGTTGTTTTCTCCCGATCACGCGACGTACTATCCCGGCGCGAAAAACATGACCCTGAAAGTCGTGTTTGACCGCGCGGACGGCAAGATCGTCGGGGCGCAGGCGGTCGGGTTCGGCGGGACGGAAAAGCGCATAGACGTTCTGGCGACGGCGATCCGCGCAGGGATGACGGCGGACGATCTCGCCGATCTCGATCTCTGTTATGCGCCGCCCTATTCTTCGGCAAAAGATCCCGTCAATATGGCGGGATACGTGATCGGCAACATTCTCCGCGGCACCGTGCGTCAGCACACGTGGAAAGACGTGGAAAGAATTGCGGCGGATGAAAACGCTATCCTTTTGGACGTGCAGACGAGGGGAGAATATGCCGCCGCGCACCTGAACGGCGCCGTTAACATCCCCGTGGACGAGTTGCGCGGCAGAATGGGAGAACTTGATAAAAGCAAAACGGTCTATGTCAACTGTTACAGCGGGCTCAGAAGTTATATTGCCTGCCGCATGCTCGCGGCAAACGGTTTTGTGTGCTCCAACCTTGCGGGCGGCATCCGTTTTTATAAAGTAGTCGCGGAGGGCGGCGCCTACGACGAAGTTTCCCGCCATCTATGCGGCGTGAAGGTTGAATAAAAAACGTGCGGGCCGGAGCATTTTTTTGCTCCGGCCCGCACGTTTTGGCGAGATTTATATTTAAAGTGTTTCAAAGGCACGAGATCGCGGCGCCGCCTCATTCGGCAGCGTTTTTTTGTTTTGTGAAATTATCGGAAGGAAGTGTGCGATCCGCTTTTTCGGGCGGCTTTTTGTTTCCGAAAACGGCGAGCAGAATAAAGACGGGAACGAGCGCCGCCGCGCAGAGAAGGATGGAATCATTCCCGAGGTAGGGGGAGGACAGACCGCCGATTGCGGCGCCTGCCGCAAAAAAGAGAATAACGAGCGCGTAGATGCCGCTTTTTTTCAGCTTTTCGCCGTCTTTCGATTTTGCGCCACGATACAGATTGAGCGCCGCCTGACGCATATTGTTGGTGCAGAACGTCGTGCTGAGCGCGGCTCCGCGGCATTCCGTGAAGATGTTGTATTGCAGTGCGCACAAAAAGGCAACGGAGACGTATGTATACCAATCGGAAGCGCGTGCGGGAATAAAAGAGAGCGCCGTAAACGCAACGATTTCGATTCCGGTGACGATCAGATGCGGGCGGTTATTTTTAAAAAGATCGGCCATGACCGCCGAGACAAAGATGCCCGCAAGGTATGCCAGAATGGAATAGAGGTAGTGCGCCGCGTCGGCAAAACTGCCTTCGAACAGCCGCAAGGTGAGCAGAACGAGGTTGCCCGTCTGGGCATTGCAGAACACGCCGCCGTGTAAAAGATAAGTGTACGCTTCTAAAAAGCCGCCCACGGCTGCGAATGTCGCAAAGACATACATAGAGTTTTCGAACGGAATTTTTTTCATGCCGATCCTTCCGAAGTGCGTTTTCAGAATATTCTAGACTTTTTTAACGGAAAAGTCAACGCGAAGAGGGGCGGCAGCGAATGGAAAAAATACTTCTGTTTTGCTTTTTAAAATTTTTTATGAAAAGCTTAAAACCCCCCGTTCAATCCGTTGACAATTTTTATGAAATGATTATAATGTTAGACAACCTAACATTTTGAGGTCTGCGATGGATAAGAAACATATCGGCTATGCCGTAAATTCTCTCAGCCGCCGCATCTCGCGGGTGATGGACAGCATTCCGGCGATAAAGGAAAATAAAAATTTGACGGGTATCCAAATTTGGGTGCTTAATTTTTTGTTCCGGAGCGCAGGGAAGGACGTTTACCAGCGGGACGTGGAGCGGGAATTTAATATTCGACGTTCGACGGCGACGGAGCTTTTGAAGATGATGGAACGGGGCGGTCTGATCCGCCGCGAGTCGGTCGCGTTTGACGCCCGTCTGAAAAGGATCGTGCTTACCGACTATGCGGAGGAAATCCGCAGACAGTTGCAGGCGCAGATCGAACGCACGGAGGCGGAGCTTACGGAAGGTTTTTCCGAGAAAGAGCTGGACGATTTCTTTTCATACGTGGCACGGTTCAAACTCAATCTGAAAAAGATGGAAGAACAGGGTTGTTAGGCGTTCCTGTGCGCGGGGCGCACGGGGAGTTACGGTCAAGGTAAAAGTTTTTAAAAGGAGAAAGTTATGATCAAAACATTGGCGAAAAGTATCCGTGAGTATAAAACTCCGTCCATACTTTCCCCGATCTTTGTCGCGATCGAAGTCATTCTCGAGTGTCTGATGCCGCTCGTGATCATGGAATTCATCGCAAGGATCAGTCCTACGGGCGTTTCGTCGACGGAAGCCGTTAAAATGAGCACTATTTTGACATACGGCGGCATTTTGATCGGTATGGCGGTTTTGTCGTTGATCACGGGCATGCTTTCGGGCCGTTTTGCGGCGCGCGCCAGCGCGGGCTTCGCGAAGAATCTCCGAAAGGATATGTATTACGCGATTCAAGATTATTCGTTCGCAAACATCGACAGGTTTTCCACGTCCAGTCTTGTCACGCGTCAGACGACGGACGTTACGAACGTGCAAATGGCGTATATGATGATCATCCGCGTGGCGATCCGCTGCCCGCTCATGCTCATTTTTTCTCTGGCCATGGCGTTTTCGGTCAACGTCACGATCTCGTGGGTGTTCCTTGCGCTCGTTCCCGTTCTTGCGGCGGTGCTTATCGTCGTCATATTCAAAACGCACCCGATTTTTGAAAAGGTGTTCCACAAATACGACAATATGAACCGTTCCGTGCGCGAGGACATAAAGGGGATCCGCGTCGTCAAGTCGTTTGTGCGCGAAGATTTTGAGAAGCAGAAATTCGAAGCATCTTCGGAAGACGTCCGCAAAGATTTCACGCTGGCGGAGCGCATCATGGCGATCAACGGCCCCGTGATGCAGTTCTGTATCTGGCTGTCGTTTCTGCTGATCTTTTTGCTTGCGGCAATTATTACCGCAAATAATCTGGAAGCGGGGATCGCCGTCGGAGATGCGGTCGTCGGGGAAGAACAGCTCACCGTCCTCATCATGTATGCCTCGCAGATCCTTTCTGCGGTCATGCAGCTTTCCATGGTCATCGTGATGATCATCATCGCGCGCACTTCGTGCGAGCGTATCGTCGCGGTCCTCAATGAAAAGAGCAACATCGTGTCCCCGGAAAACGCGGTCAAAGAAGTCAAAGACGGAGACATCGTCTTCGATAACGTCAGTTTCAAATATTCCGCCAATGCGGAGCGGTTTGCGCTCGAAGGGGTCAACCTGCATATCAAGTCGGGTCAGACCATCGGCATACTGGGCGGTACGGGCGCGTCCAAGTCGACGCTCGTCAATCTCATCCCGCGCCTGTACGACACGACGGAGGGCAATGTCTATGTCGGCGGCGTCAACGTCAAAGATTACGATCTCGAAGCTCTGCGCAATAAAGTCGCCATGGTCCTGCAAAAGAACGTTCTTTTCTCCGGAACCATCAAAGACAATCTTCGCTGGGGCAAAGAGGACGCGACGAATGACGAGATGTTGCGCGTGTGCAAACTTGCCTGTGCGGACGACTTTATCCAGCGTTTCCCCGATAAATACGATACATACATCGAGCAGGGCGGTACCAACGTTTCGGGCGGTCAGAAGCAGCGTCTCTGTATCGCGCGCGCTCTTTTGAAAGATCCGAAAGTGCTGATCCTGGACGACTCTACGAGCGCCGTCGATACCAAGACGGACGCCATGATCCGCAAGTCTTTCCGCGACGAGATTCCCAACGTTACGAAGATCATCATCGCGCAGCGCGTTTCTTCCGTGCAGGAAGCCGACCAGATCATCGTCATGGACGGCGGTAAGATCAACGCGATCGGCACGCACGAAGAATTGCTCGCATCCAATCCGATTTACCGGGAAGTTTATTATTCGCAGAATAAGATCGGCAATGCAAATGCCGCCGAGGGAGGTGAGAGCCATGAGTAAAGCAGCCGCAATGCCGCAAAAGCCCAAAGGGCACAGCTTTAAATTGCTGGGTAGGTTGCTGTCTTACCTTTTCCACTATTATAAGGGCCGTATGATCGCCGTGTTTGTGTGTATTGCCGTCACGGCGGCGGCAGGGATCAGTTCATCGGTATTTTTGACGTTGGTCATCGATCAGGTGATCACTCCGCTTGCAAACGGAACGCCGCTTGACGAACTCAGGCAGACGCTGTTTTACATCATCGGCGGCATGGGCCTGATGTATATCGTGGCGCTCTGTGCATCGATTTTCTATAATCAGACGATGGCGATCGTGACGCAGGGTTTCCTTTGCCATATCCGCGACGACATGTTTTCCGAAATGCAGTCGCTGCCTATCCGTTATTTCGATACGCATACCCACGGCGACATCATGTCCGTATATACCAATGACACCGACGCGCTCCGTCAGCTCGTATCGATAAGTATTCCTCAGGTTTTCTATTCCTGCATTGCGGCGATCACGCTGTTCGTTATCATGCTGATGTATAGCTTATGGCTGATGTTTGTGGTTTTCCTCGGCGTCGGCATCATGGCGCTCGTTGCAAAATTCGTCGGAAGCCGCAGCGCCCGGTACTTTGTCAAGCAGCAGGAAGTGATCGGTAAGACGGAAGGCTACATAGAGGAAATGATGGGCGGGCAGAAGGTCATCAAAGTATTCTGCCATGAAGATCGTGCCAAAGAGGACTTCGATAAGATCAACGACGAACTGTGCGACGCGTCCGACAAGGCGAACGCATACGGCAATATCCTGATGCCTGCGGTCATGAATATCGGACATTTTGCGTTTGTGTTGGTTGCGATCGTTGCGGGGCTGTTGGTCCTTTTCGGAGCGCAAAACCTTTCCGTTACCGGGTGGAGCGCTTTTACAGGAGCTATCATCGCTTCTTTCCTCAATATGTCCCGTCAGTTTTCGCTCAACATCGGGCAGGTCTCCATGCAGATCAACTCGGTCGTCATGGGGCTTGCGGGCGCCGCGCGTATTTTTGAACTTTTGGACGAAAAGCCGGAAACGGACGACGGTTACGTAACCCTCGTCAACGCGAACATCGCCGAAGACGGGACCATTACCGAGAGCGAAGAGCGCACCGGCAAATGGGCGTGGCGTCACCCGCATAAAGCGGACGGTACCGTCACATATACCGAACTGAAAGGGGACATCCGCCTGTTCGACGTCGATTTCGGCTATGTTCCCGAAAAGATCGTTCTCCGCAACGTCAGCATTTATGCGAAACCCGGGCAGAAGATCGCTTTTGTCGGTGCAACCGGCGCGGGCAAGACGACCATCACCAACCTTCTCAACAGGTTTTACGATATTGCGGACGGCAAGATCCGCTACGACGGCATCAACATCAACAAGATCAAAAAAGCTGACCTGCGCCGTTCGATGGGTATCGTCTTGCAGGATACCAATCTGTTTACGGGTACGATCATGGAAAACATCCGCTACGGCAAGCTGGACGCGACGGACGAAGAATGCATCGAGGCTGCAAAACTTGCGAACGCGCATGACTTTATCACCCGTCTGCCCGAAGGATACAATACGATTCTGCGGCATGAAGCGTCTAACCTCTCGCAGGGGCAGCGCCAGCTCATATCCATCGCGCGCGCGGCGGTCGCTGATCCTCCCGTGATGATCCTCGACGAGGCGACTTCGTCCATCGATACCCGCACCGAGGCGCTCGTTCAGAGGGGTATGGACGCGTTGATGAAGGACAGGACGGTCTTTGTCATCGCGCACAGGCTTTCTACCATTCAGAATTCGGACGCGATCATGGTCCTCGACCACGGCCGCATCATTGAGCGCGGTTCGCACGAGCAGCTCATCGAACAGAGAGGGACGTATTATCAGCTGTATACGGGCGCTTTCGAACTCGAATAATCGCAAAAAATTTAATAAAAAACAGAGCGTTCCTTTTCAGAAACGCTCTGTTTTTTTGCAGCTTTATCGGACGGCTGTTTTTTATTTGTTTTGATTTGTTAAGACTGTATCCCTGAACTCGGAAGGAGACATGCCCGTCTTTTTTTTGAAAAAGAGGGAAAACTGGCTGTAATACTCGTAGCCGCACTGCGTCGATATGTCGGTCAGGTTGACGGCGGGGTCGGCAAGCAGCTTTTTTGCGGCATTCAATCGGGTTTCCAGGATAAATTCTTTGGGCGAAAGTCCCGTCTTTTTTTTGAATACGATGCGGAAATGATCGTCGCAATACCCCGTAGAGCGCGCCAGCTCCGACATGTCGATCGCGGACATGTAATATTCCTTGATATAAGAAATGGCGTAATCGATGTTGTCCTGTTTCTGAGCGGTGATGTTCGAGGTCCTGCGCAGGATCCTGATGAGGATGTTCCCGATCAGGTTTTCTATGTATTGCTGGTAGTAGGCATGCTTCTGTTTGAACTCGTGGCGGACAGCCTGGATCAATCCGAATATTTCAGAATTGACGTCTTTCAGACAATGGCTCTGCGCAGGCGTAAAAGTCTCCGTGCTGCGGAATCCGACGGAGATCATGCTCGTCATGGAACGATGCGTTTCCCCGTGCGTTTCGTTCGGCTGAACGAGGACAAATGTGCCCGGCTCGTATTGGTATTTGTTTTCTCCGCAAATTCCCGTCCCGTCGCCTTTCAGGTAATAGATAAATTCGTAACAGGTGTGCTGGTGTGCGGCGATGGTCCGGGGCGATTCGTAGTTGCGGATCCAGACATATTGCATTTCGATCATGATCGTTTCTCCCTTACATATCAAAAAAAGTATAGCACCGCTTCACCGGATTGTCAATACCGATTTTTATATAATCTCTGAAAATATTAAATAAAAGGCCAGATATTTGACTTACTTAAGGAAACGATTCGGTTTTTTTATAAATAATCCTCGGCTTTTGTTATTTACTAATTGACGGGCGCGTTTTATAATAGAAATATACAAAACAAGGCAGTTTGCGGTGTAGCACAACCCCTTAAGGAGGAAAACACAAAAAATGAAGAGTATTTTGGCGGGAAAGCGGAGGAAAAAGTGGAACGCCCGCAATTGGACGGTGTTTATCGTCGCAACGCTCGGACTGATCTACATTCTCGTTTTTCATTATGTACCGATGGTCGGCGTACTGCTCGGATTCAAAGATGCCGATTATTCGGCGAACCTTCTGGGTGCGCTCCTGTTTGAAGATTGGGTGGGGTTTGATCATTTCGTGGAATTTCTCCATGACGTCGACTTCTGGAACGTGATGACCAACACGCTGGTTGTGAATGTCATCATGCTGCTGGTCAACTTTTTCGCGCCCATCCTCTTCGCGCTGCTCATCAACGAAGTCAAGCATGCCGTTTATAAAAAGGGCATCCACGTCGTCGCAACTTTCCCCAACTTTATATCCTGGGCGATCTACGGCGGCATCGTCATCGCGCTCACCGATCAGACGACGGGCATCATGAATCCGATCCTGAACCTTTTCGGCCTGTCGTCCGAAGAGAACCCCGTCTACCTTATGGGCAACAACTATATCTGGGCGGTCATCATCGTTTCTTCGCTGATCAAGACGGTCGGCTGGGGATCCATCATTTACATGGCGGCGATCGCGTCGGTCGACGTGCAGCTGTACGAGGCCGCGGAGCTGGACGGCATCAACCGCTGGCAAAAGGCGATCTATATAACGCTGCCGAGCATTGCGCCCACGGTGACGGTTTTCCTGCTTCTCAACATCGGACGCCTTTTGACGAACTCGTTCGAACAGTTCAACTCCATGCAGAACGCGGTCAACCTGAACAGGAGCGAAGTGTTGGCGACCTACGTGTACCGCCTCAGCTTTACGGACAGGAGATACGGATACGCTACGGCGATCGGCTTGTTCAACTCGTGCGTCAGCCTCATACTGCTGATCGTCAGCAACTTTATCAGTAAGAAAGCAACGGGGAGGGGATTGTTTTGAGTCTGCAAAAAGCGATGCGCAAGCGCACCCACCGCCGCATCCGCATGACATGGGCGGACTGGGTCATCTATGTGATTTTGTTTCTGTTCGCGCTCATAACGTTTTATATGTTATGGTACGTCATCATCGGTTCGTTTTCCAACGGGCGCATGTACGCGTCGGGCGGCGTGTTTCTGGTCCCGAACGGGTTCACGTTCGCAAATTACAGCGTCATCATAGCCGACATGGAATTCTGGACGGCGTTCAGAAACTCTGTCTTCAGGACGGCGACGGGCGTCGTCACAGAGCTCCTGTTTACGGCGCTGGTCGCGTATGCGATGACCAACAAGTATCTGCGCTGCCGTCAGGCGTATTATTGGATCTTTATTTTCACCATGTTTTTCTCGGGAGGCATCGTGCCTATGTATCTGCTGCTCCGCGTGCTCGGGCTGTACGATTCCTTCTGGGTATACATCATCCCGTCCATTTTTTCCGTGTACAACATGATCGTCATCTCCAGTTTTTATAAGGGGATCCCCGACAGCCTGTACGAGGCGGCGGAGCTGGACGGAGCGGGAGAACTGACGATCTGGGCGGTCGTGTATATGCCGCTGTCCAAATCGGTTCTGGCGACGGTCGCGCTGTGGATCGCCGTAGATCACTGGAACAGCTATATGGGCACGATGCTTTACACCGATGCGGGCGAGTGGACGAATACCTTGCAGTTTTACCTGAAACAGCTTATCAACGAGGCGAGCGGCGTCAGCTCGGGATCGGAATATTCGGATCTCGTTTCCGCAAGGACGATCTCTTATGCAGCCATCGTCATCGCGCTGATCCCCATCATGTGTTTCTATCCGTTCATTCAGAAACATTTTACGAGAGGCGTGATGATCGGCTCGCTCAAAGGTTAAATAAAAAAGGAGGAAAATACATGAAATTCGGAAAGAAAGTGTTTTGTGCCGCGCTGTGCGCCGTGTTGAGCCTGCTCTTCGTTTTGTCGGGCTGCAACAACCCGATGTTCGATTTCGGCGGATACGAATACCCCGATTTTCCGTATGCGGACAGCGATCCCGACATAGACAGCTGGACACAGTGGGAAGAGGGCGACATCATCGAGATCGACTGGTTTATCGACAGCACTTCTTATTCCCTCCCGCAGGAAAGCTCTCTCGTCGTAGAAGAAATTTTGCGCCAGACGGGCGTTAAGATCAATTTCCGTAAAGCTACGACCAGCGACGGATCCGAGCTTACGACGATCATTGCGGGGAACGATCTTCCCGACCTGATCTCGGTCACGGCGGGCATGGACGATCTCGTCAGCAACGACAAGATTTTCCCGATCAACGGCCTTGCGGAGCGCTGGGCGCCCTCGCTCTGGCAGAGGATCACCGAAGAAGGGGAGATGTACAACACCTATAAGACGTCCGACGGCGATCTCTTTTACATGGTCAACAATTTTTATAACAGTCAGGACATCGCGGATTATCAGGCGCTCGGCGGAGACATCCTTCCCAACGACGGCGTCGTGGTGCGCAAGGATTACCTCGACGCGTACTGTTCGTACATGAAGGCGCAGGATTCTTCCTGGACGGATGCGGAGATGGCGAATCCGCAGGGAGTCCTCGATTTTCTCCTTTGGACGAAAGAGACTTATTCCATTTCCAATTCCAATCATTCCGTCCTTCTCTCTGCGTTCGATTCGAGCGAAGATTACGGCAGCCGCGGACTGCAGGTCCTCATGGAGTATTTTTCCTGCGAATCGGAAGATGAAAACGGAAACTGGGTATATCCCCTTGCCAGCGACAATTTTGTCGAAATGATGCAGTGGCTCAACGAACTGTACCGCAGCAATCTCCTCACGGAGGGGTGCCTGGGCGCCACGCAGTCGCAGATCAACCAGTATATCCAGAACGGCGAGCCCATCATGTATATCGGCAAGATGATCACGCCGTCCAGCTATTTCCGCAACTGGGAACAGAACGTGAGCGGCAACAATCCGCTCGGAGAAGACGCGGCATACGTGCCCATCATCTTTACGAACGAAGAGGGTCAGATCCCGCAGCTTTCTTACCGCACGTCGGGCGAGCTGTATACGATGGTCACCGCAAACTGCGAGAGACCTGACAGGGTGATCAAACTTTTGGATTTCCTGTATTCGGAAGAGGGGCAGAAGCTCGTTTATTACGGGATCGATACGGCTGACGACGCGGCGGACGGCACCTATACTTATACGGTGCAGCCGGGCACGACGGTCACCCTGGATGACGGCACCGAATACACGTATGAGTACGGTCAGATCGACTATACGGAAGAAGTGCAGCAGGCGTTCCTCAGCAGCGTCGAAAGCTACGGCATTTATTTCTGTATGTTCCTGTGCGATCCGATGTTCCTCAACCTAAGCAGTGCGGACGGCGGGCAGTTCAACAACTACCGCGACTATGTAAAATGGAATTCGCGCGCGGCTCTCATCCCTTATTCATACGACCACCGCGGATTCGAGTTTATTTTGGACAGTTCCGACAGCCGTTATAAATCGAGCATGACGACGCAGAGCAACATGCGTTCGACCTGGTACCGCAGTTATGCCGAGATCATCGGCCTCGAATCTGCCGACGCCGTCGCGGCGGAGATCGCTGAGATCCTCGACTGGTGCGACCGCGCGGGATTGCAGGATTATATCGAATTCAACAACGATTGTTTCAAAGAGCATAAAGAGAGGCTTGGCATCGAATACGCGTGGGCGCCCAACGATCCGGACTCCGCTTATCACAGCCTTACGATTTCTTCGATCTACGGAGACACTAGTTATTACAGGGAGGTTCCGGACGAGCTGAAAGCCGGATTGTAAAGACATCTATGGAGAATATGACCAGGATTATCATTGATACCGACATCGGCGACGATATCGACGACGCTTATGCGATCGCCTTGGCGGTGAAGATGCAGAAATTCGACATCCTCGGCGTGACGACCGTATACCGCAACAGCGAACAGCGGGCAAAGATCGCATCTGCGCTTTTAACCGCCCTCGGCCGCGGCGACGTCGGCGTATACGCGGGCAGGGATTATCCTTACAAAGAAAAATTCCGGATAGAGGATTTCGAAGAGACGCTGCCGGACGGCAGACCCGTGATACCGCATTATTTTGAGGAATTCGGGTCGGCGCCCGTCCGTTCGCAGGGGGCGGCGGAATTCATCGCAGAACAGGCGGAAAAGTTCCCCGGGGAGATCGTCGTCGTGGCGATCGGGCCGCTGACTAACCTTGCCGAAGTTTGTCAAAAGTATCCCGCGGCATTTGCCAAGCTTAACCGGATCGTCTGCATGGGCGGAGCATTTTCCGGGGAGAAAGCAGAGTGGAATATCCGCTGCGACCCCGAGGCGGCCGCCGCCGTCTTAGGATCGGGCGTCCCCATTTCCTTCGTCGGGCTGGACGTCACGGCGCATACATACCTTAATGGAAAAGACGTACAAGAAGTGACGTCGGGAAAGGGCGAAGCGTTCGGCCTGTTGAACAAAATGCTCGGAAAGTGGATGGATTCGCATCCCGGAAGGAACCCCACCATGCACGACGCGCTGACCGTTGCGGAGGTGGTCGGCGGATTCTGCCGTTACGACGAGCGCCGCATCGAGATCCCGCTCGAAGGGAACGAACGCGCCTGCACATGTACGACGCAGGACCCTTCGGCGCCTCTGGTGGTTTGTGCGGTCAGCGTGGACAGGCCGGCGTTCATGCACTTTTTTAAGGGCACACTGTTGCAGCCCGTAATGATTTAAAAGGAGGAAAAGATGAAAACGAAAGCAATTTCTGTGATTCTCGGCGGTCTCGTCCTTGCGGCGGCGTGTTTCTCGACCGGCGTTCTCGGGGCGGCGGCAGCCGCGCAGCCTCTCGTGTACGAGGCGGAAGGGAAATTGTCGGGCGACGAGCAGATCTCGTACGTGCCCGATACGCCCGTCGAGGTGGACGGCGACGCGCTCGCCGTGAAGGTGTTTCTCAAAAACTCGTATTGGTACAGTCTTCCCCTCAGTTTTTCGGTCACGTCGGGAGGAAGGGAATATACCTGGGATCTCGGCAATTCGACGCTGAGCGGCATCGAGTACACGGACGCGGACGAAAGCGATTCGTCGGTCGCGACGATCCAATGGGACTCGAACGGAAAGGTGTGCGTTCCGTATTTGTTTTACGGCGAAGTCATCCTGCCCTTCTCCGAACTGAACGGGGGAGCGGGCGCAGACATCGCTTTGATAGAGGAGATCTCCGTGACGGTTACGGCGGCAGTAAACACGGATTATGCGTCGGGCGATTCGTGGGTGGCTGACGGCATTTCGCTGTATCTGTTCGGCGCGGACTGTGTTACGCTGAACGGAGAGAGCGAGATCGGCGATCGCACGCAGATCGCGGATTTTTGCGGGATGTCTGCGGACGATCTTACCCTGACAGCGGCTGCCGGCGGCGAGGCGGAAGGTGCTTTGCGCTCGGCGAGCGATTCCGATTACGCCGCGTTCGAAGGGCTTCTCGCACAGTATAACTCATCGAGCGAGACGCTCGGCGACATGAAGATCATCGAAGATTTCGATACGAACGACCTTCTGGCAGAAGCTGCGGGCGCAGAGCGCGCGGCGCAGGAATTGGAAGACATTTTCTATATGTCCGGCCAGGAGGCAGATTACAGCATCACGGAGGGCGGATACAGCGGCACGGCGCTTTCCTACAACGTCGATTCGACGATGTACAATCCGGGCGGAAACGCTTATGCCGGCCTGCATTTCAACTTCGGCAAAAAGGACGCGACCGACTGGTCGGGCGCGAACGGCGTTGCGGTGTATGCGGAAAACACGTCTGATCATCTGGCGAGTTTTGCCATCGAAATTTTCCAATATAACCTGGACACGGGAAAACTGGAACAGTACAACCTCAACGATTCTGCCAACCGTTATAAAACGCTGTACGCTTATAACGTAGAGACGGGAGAAGAGTTCTCGTATCATACGCAGACATATATGCGCGTGCCCGCTAACTTCAAGGGGTGGATCCGCATCCCGTTCTCGCAGTACGCGGCGCCCGCGTGGTCGCAGTCTGCCGCTTACGGCAACGAAGGCGTGCTGGATTTCGACAGATTCCCCGTCGTCAAGGTTTCGCTTACGCGCCTGTTTAACGTGAATTACGATATCGAACTCATCATCGACGATATAGCGCTCTATTACGGGGATTTCAGCGTCGGAAATCTTTTCGATTCGAGCAAGACTTCAATCCGCGACTGCATTGAAAACGGCAGCGTTCCCGCTTAATACAAGGAGGAAAAGATGAAAAAGCTGATCTGTATCCTGATGGCTCTCACGTTCATTTGCGCACTCGCCGCGTGCGGTGACGGAAACACGCCCGATACGCCGGAAGAAGAAACGTTCGAATCCAAGATCTTCGACGGCATCGACGCCGTTTTCGACGAGAGCCTCGGCTATTACAACGAAAATCCTTCCGCATTCCAGGAGGGAGCGACGCGCTATCTGTACTATACCCGCAACACCGTCAAATACGATTCGACGACGGACAGCATTGCCGTTCGCGTGGGGACGTATTCGAACGGTGAGTGGACGTACGGCGAACCGCAGACGTGCATCAGCGTGTCTGAGAGCGGCTGGGACAGCGGCGGCGTGTTCGGCGCCGACGTCGTGAAGGGGACGTTCGCATACAACGGGGAGACCTATTCTTATCTCATGGCATACTGCGGGACGACCCGTTCCGACCGTACGGATGCGGATATCGGGTTTGCCGTCGCGAAAGAGCCGACGGGCGAATGGGTCAAAGTCGGCACGGAACCCTTCATCGAGTTCAACAGTTCCGAATGGGATTCCGTCGGGCTTACGAGCTATCCCGGCGCGATCGAACCCAGCCTCATCAGTTACGACGAGGGCGGCAAGGTCTATCTCTTCTACGAAGAATCGGAAGTGTTCAAATCCAACTATGCGGTCGAGCTGGACTGCTCGAACATGGATTCCATCGTGCGCGGCGGACGCAAGGTCATCGAGCGGGGCGGCATCAGCGACCTCGGCACGAGCAACCCGCTCCTTTACGGGGCAGACTATGTCTATGCCGAAGACGGCGATATGCTGTACGCCGTCCGAGAGGGCCGCACGACGGCGACCGCCAATCCGATCGTGGCGGACGAATTGCAGGCGCTGCGTTCGTCGATGGACATTCTCGACACGATCGATCAGGGCGTTTCCGATCCGGACGCCGAGCCCTATGAATGGTGGTCGGAGATCGACGATATAAGTTCTTCCGATACTGCCGATTTCGAAAGCGAGGACAGGATACTCGGTTACATGCGCATTTTCTCGCCTACGATCGTCAGCAACGAATACGGCGGAATGCTCGACTATGCTTCGCTCGAGATCCTCTTTACTTCGCAGACGTGCGAAGGGGACAGCCGCTTGCCCGCCGAGCATGAAGACGCTTATATGTTCTCTCAGATGATCCATTCGATGGTGATCGAACTGTGAGGTGCTTTATGGGCAAATGCGGTTTGGTTTTAGCGGCGGCGCTTGTACTCGGACTGTGCTTTTCGGCGGCGATGCCTTTGCAGGCGAAAGCCGCCGAAGAAACGGACAGTCCTCTCGTAAGTTATTGGTCGAGCGACCCCGGCGTTACGGAAATGCCCGTGGCGGAAGGTTCGACCGAGACGTACGCCGAAGAGGACAGGATGTGGCAGGGGCTTCCGACGATCGCGGTGACGCCAGGCGGGCGCATGTGGTGCGCGTGGCAGACGGGCGACTCCGTGGAAGGGAGCGCCGGTTCGAACAATTACGACGTTCTTTATTACAGCGACGATATGGGTAAGACGTGGAGCGAAGATTATATGATCTGGGACGTTCCGGACGATTCGATCCGCCTTACCGACCCCAGGCTGTTTTACGACCAGTACGGAAAGCTTTGGCTGGTGCTGATCCGCGGCGGGTTGAACGGGGTGTATGCGATGCAGATCATGAACCCGGACTGCGACGATCCCGCGACGGAGCTTGAAGTTGGCGAGCCGATCGCATGGATGCGCGATCCGCCCGCACACCGCCCGACCATCCTTTCGAACGGGTATTGGATCACGCCGGTCGAAGTGAGTACGGACGCGCAGAAGACTTATATTTGCAACCCCGACGATGAAAACGGGCGGTACCGCTGGACCACGAACACGCAGCAGGCCGCGATCACGGCGTATCCCGACGATAAGTCATATGGCGAGGCACAGATCATCGAACTGGAAGACGGGAGACTGATGATGCTGTCGCGCCTGCCGGGAGACTGCGGCGGGGGTATGGAGATCTCGTATTCCACCGATTACGGCGCCACATGGTCCGCGTACCAGGCGGATAACGGCGTTCCGTATATTACGCCGAATTCAAAATTTCATATCCAAAGGCTGGAAAGCGGCGCGATCTTATTGATCACGCATGCGACGACGGACGACCGCGAACAGCTTGCGGCTTACCTTTCTTACGACGACGGCGAGACCTGGCCGTACATGCTTATGCTCGACGACACAGACATTCGCGGCAACTGGCGCAATTACGGAGTCAGCTACCCCGAGGCGGCGGCACAGCAGGGTGAAAACGGCGAGATCTACATCGTGTACGACGCGGGGAGATACGAACTGAAAGAGATCCGCATGTGCATTATCACGGAGGAGGACATCAAGGCGGGCAAACCCGTTTCCGAATACTGTTCCATGCGCATGTCGGTCAGCAAACTCGGAGGCTATCTCGATTACGTCGATACGCAGGAAGAATACGAGCAGTATATGACGGTTGAACCGGGCACGCCGAAGAGCGAGATCCTGCAAGCGCTTCCGACGACGGTCACGCTTATAGGGGAAGACGGCACGACGCTCGCTCTCACGGGCGAATGGGAGTGCCTGGATTATGCGCCCAATATCGAAGGCAGATATACGTTCAAATTTTCTGAACAGGTCACGGGCAAAGCGCAGGATCTGTACAGCTTGCTGAAAGTATACGTCACCGTGGGGGAAGAAGAGGAAATCGTGACGCCTCCCGACGATGGCGGCGATGACGTCGTCGACCCGCCGGCGGAAGAGCCGGACGACAGGACATGGATCTATGTTGTGTCAGGGGTCGGAGCCGCCGTCGTGATCGCGGCCGCCGTTACGGCAGCCGTGCTGCTCAAACGTAAAAAATCCGCTTCGCGGAAAAAAAACCCGGATAAGGAGGAATGAAAAAAGATGTCAAAAACTTTGCGGAATGCGCTTTTATGGTGTTTTGCCGCATGCATGGCGATCGCGCTGTGCTTCGGATTGCTGTTTTTGAGCGCAAATGCGGAGGATACCGTTTCGTCTGCGACCACGGTGCCTGATTCCGAGCTGGTGCAGCTTTCGATCGATAACGGCACGATCGCCTATTCCACGGCTACCAGCAACGGGATCGTGCGTCTGACCGTAGATCCCGACGGCAGCGACGCCGCGCTTACAAATGCCACGGACATTGCGATCCGCGTCAAGGTGATGAACCGCCAGACCAACCGACCGAACGTCAGCTCGCTGCTTTCTTACATCCGCTTTAAATTCGTGGGGGACGACACGGTCTGGGGAATCACGAAAGAGGGATTGTATTTTACCTTCCTCGACGCCGAAACGAACGCCAAGAGCACGGTGCGCGTTTCCAACGGCGGCGACGGCAACATCGGCGGTCAGCTGAACGCGGCGGTCGGAACGGACGGGACGATCTATATCCCGCTCACGCAGATCCGCGACGGCAGCTCTACGACCGAATTCGGCAGACGATTGACCGAAGTGGAAAATTATTCGTCTTTGCAGTTGGAATATATCGAGTTTACGACTTCGCAGAACCGCTGGGACCTCGCTTTCGGTGACGCGGCGATCGTGCGCCAGTCGGGCGGTAATGTAGAGACGGACGTCATATCCGCCGAGCTTTCCGTTGAGTCGGGCGGCAACGTGACGCTCTACGATGCGTTCTATGACAACGTCACTCTCGTCGTGAACGGACAGACGGCGGTTGAGAACGAAGACGGCGAATTTGAAGTGGACCTGGGCGAAATGGGCAGAGTCTATATCGATTCGGATAAGCTGTTCGCATATGACCCCATCAAGCTGAAATCCGATCTTGCCGCCGGTTACGGCATCACGAGCGTCGGTACGGAAGTTGACGTCGACGGCTATACGCTGAAACAGGTAGACGAATCGGCAGACAACTGGCGCTTCGACGCGAGCTATTCCAACAGGAACAAAAACCGCACGGCGCTTCTGGACGGCTATACCTATGAAGGCGAATATTTCCTCCGCTTCGGCAACCACGGCGTGTACGATTCCGCAGCCACGGATGCCATGAGTACGCTCGGTGCACGGCCGATCGACGGCACGATCACCGTAACCGTTTCGCAGCTCGCTTCTTTAAGCGTAACGGGCGAAAGCGCGGGCGTAGACGCATATTATGCGCGCCTCGACAGCCTGGAGGATTTTGAAAACATCACTTCGATCGACGATTGGAGCGATATGATCGATTCAGCGGAAGACGGAACGATCTGTCTGGCTCCCGGCGACGCATCCGCACTCATCGTTGTGCCCAAAGATGGTTATGAATTTACGGGGATCTCGCTGAACGGAGAGACTTTAGAGCCTGCGGAGACGATCGCGGATCCCGATACCACGCGCGTTACGGCGGCTCTGTATACCGTCACTGTTACGGAAGACGGCGAGCTGGAGATCCTGGGTCTCGGCGACGAAGTTTCGCTGGACATCGAGGTCGCCGCGACGGGCGGCAGCCTTGAGATCGACGGCGAAGCGGTCACGGGCGAAACGTTTACGACGAACGTGTATAAGACGCTGGAGATCGGCGCTGTTGCCGACAGCGGTTATGCCGCTGCGGTCAGCGCGGTGTATCCAGCGGAAGAAGAGGGCGGTGAAGAGATCGTTGTTCCCATTTCTGCCTCTTCCGACGGAATGTATTATTATCAGGTAGACGGCGCGTTCACGCTCCGCGTCGAGTTCAGTATCGTGACGTATAACATTACCTACCGTCTGAACAACGGCGAATATGCGGAAGGGGAAAGCAACCCTGCCACGATCACTTATTTCGACACCGTTACGCTCAATTCCGTGTCGCGCGAGGGATATACTTTCCTCGGCTGGCGCATCGAAGGCAGCGGCGAGACGGAGTACATCACCGAGCTGAAAGAGATCGATTCCGACATTACGCTCATCGCGGTGTTCGAGCTTGCAGGCGGCGGTGACGTGGATCCCGATCCGACGGACCCTGCCGACAATAACGGAGACGGCCTGCCCACAGGTGCGATCGTAGGGATCGTCGTTGCCTGCGTGGTCGTCGTCGCGGCAGCCGTCGTGGCCGTCGTCCTCGTGCGTAAAAAACGTTCCAAACAATAAAAATTTATAGAATCGATCAGGCGCCGCATTCCCACCTTCGGGCGGGAATGCGGAAGCACGGTATGATATGGACAGAATAACGTTGGTTCACCGCGATTCGCTCAGCTGCGAGGCGATCGTGAGGCGGCTTTCAGACGGTTCTTTGCTGCTCCTCTCGCAGTGCGGCGGCATGAAGGAACCGGATCCCGCAAACAGGGTGTACGCTTTTCGCAGCGATGACGGGGAAAAATGGTCTGCGCCCGTTCCCGTCGGGGATAACGGGCGTGCGCTGTATGCGACCGACCTCGATGTATGCGGAGATAAGATCACAACTTATGTGACCGAACACGGCGGCGGATTTCTCGACTTCGATTGTTATGCGCTCGTCAGCGAAGATCGCGGGGAGAGCTGGAAAAAAGAGCCGCTCCCTTGCTTTTCGGATACGTTCGTGTTTTTGCGCGGGACAGTCAGGCACGGGGGCAAAACGCTCGTCGCCTATCAGCATTATCCTATCGGAAAGGAAGAAAACGACGCGCTCGCGGCAGAGGGTAAGACGATTTTAGACAGTTCGCTCCCTTTTGTGCTGTGCGGTGCACTCGTATCCGAAGACGGCGTTCATTTCACAAAGGGCGAAGACATCGCGATCCCGAACGAGTTTGCGGGAAAGAGAGTCTGGCAGTGGCCCGAACCCACGATCGCCTTTTTGCCGGGCAGCGGGTACGCCATAATCCTTCGCGTCAACGGCGCGGGGGTATTGTACAGGAGCGATTCGCCCGACGGCCTGCATTGGAGCCGCGCGTATCCGACGGATATTCCCAACCCCAACAATAAGCCGAAACTCATCAATCTGCAAGGCGGCGCGATCGCGCTCATCAACACGCCCGGGAGAGGCGTCGGGTTCAAATACAGGAACCCGCTGGAGATCTGGATCTCCGACGACGGGATGAAGAGCTGGCGCTATAAAAAGCGCGTGCTGGATTTCCCCGGATGGCTGTCGTATCCCGACGGCTTTGCGGAAGGGGACAGGATCCTGTTCTCTTTCGAAGTCAATCGGCACGACGTCTATTTTGCCGATTGCGACATTTCCGATTATTTTTCGAAATGAAACATTTATTGATCGATATAGGCAGTACAAACATCAAATTTGCAGTATCGGACGGGGGCGCATTGTCTGAAACGGAAAAGGCTCCGTTCCCCGCGCCCGCCGTTGACGACGGCGTGCATTTCGAGGTGGAGATCTCCGGGATCCTCGCAAAGATATTTGCGATCGCGGACAAAACCGAAAGCGACGATGTTTTTATTTCCACGCAGATGCACGGGTATCTGCTTGCGGACAGCCGTTCGCGGCCGCTCACGCGGTATATTTCTTGGCAGGACAGGCGCGCTGCCGAGGCGCAGGTACGGCTTTTCGTCGGAAAGGAGAGCGGGACCTCCATGAAAGACAACCTGCCGCGGGCGGGCGTCGAGGCGATCAGGAAAGAACAGCCTGCTCTCTTTGCGCAGGCGGAGGAGTTTTTTACGCTCGGTTCGTTCGTGGCACACGCCCTGACGGGGCGCAACGTAACGCACATTACGGACGCGGCGGCGAGCGGATATTACGACGTGAAAAGGCGTATCTCTCGGCCTTCCGAGCTGCGCCTTCCCGAGGCGGAATACGCCGTAAGGGCGGCAGGAACATATCAGGGGAGAAAGGTCTATGCGCCGTTCGGCGATCAGCAGTGCGCCGTACTCGGTGCGGTCGGCGGCGAGAAGTGTTATATTCTCAACCTGGGAACGGCGGCGCAGATGTGCACGGTCGCGGACGGCTTTGCGGAGGGCGACTTTGAATCGCGCCCGTATTTCGGAGGAAAAACGCTCTGTACCGTCACGGGCCTTTCCGGCGGCAAGGCCATAGGGGACGAGGAGGAGCCGAATCTTGCAGAGCGTTTGGCAAAGGAATATGCCGAGGCGCTTTCGAAATTGCCGCCGCGCGGAGAACTTCTGATCACGGGCGGCGTGACGAAATATCATGAGCCTCTCATCCGCGGCGTTGCGGAGCGCATGGGATTGCCGTACAGGCTGAACGGCGGCGCCGACGCTTTGGAGGGGCTGAACAAATTGTCGGAGGAAAGCGAAAAATGAGCGAAAGAAAGTCGGGGATCATGATCAACGAGATTCCGTTTTCCAATTTGCCCGTATTGTTCAGGCAGTGCGGGCTGGACTTTTATATCATCGACGATGAACACGGCGGTTTCGACTACCGTGAAATTTACGGCATGATCTGTTCCGCGCGCATGATCGGCGGGATCGAAACGATCGTCAGGCTTCCCTCCAACGAGAGGCGCGACATCGTCAAATTTATGGACATGGGCGCGGATTCTCTGCTTTTGCCTATGACGAACGGGGCAGAAGACATCCGCCGCGTCGTCCGTTACGCCAAATACGCGCCGATCGGTGAGCGCGGCATATCCACCATGCGCGCACATACGCTGTACGCGCCGCCTCCGCTGCTCGACTATATGAAAGAAGCCAATGCGCGGACCAAAGTTTATGCCCAGATCGAGACGAAGAGCGGGGTAGACAGGATCGACGAAATCCTCGCCGTCGAAGGAGTGACGGGGTTTTTGCTGGGGCCGAACGATCTGTCCGATTCGTACGGATGCCTGGGCGACGACGCTGCGCCGCAGATTTTGTCCGCTATCGCGCGCACGGCCGAAAGCGCGAAAAAGCTGGGAAAAACGAGCGGCATCATCACGGCGAACGAGCGTTATATTGCGGCGGCGAAAGAGGCGGGCATGACCATGTTCAGCCGCGGGAGCGAGCTTTCTTTGCTGGCGGACGGGCTGAAAAAAACCACCGCCGCCGTGCGCGGTTAACGCGGCGGGGGGGGGTCCGTACCGGACGGAGATAAAAAATATGAAACGAAACATCATCGTTGTCGGGAGTATCAATACCGATCTCGTCATCCATGCGCCGCGCATGCCGCAAAAGGGAGAAACGCTGAGCGGGAGCGGATTTTTTACCGCGCACGGCGGCAAGGGCGCCAATCAGGCGGTCGCGGCGGCGCGGGCGGGCGGCAGCGTCTGCATGTGCGGCTGCGTGGGCGCGGACGCGTTCGGCGAGAGCGCGGTTTCAGCGCTCGTTGCAGAGGGGATACGGCCTGAGGTGCGGCGCGTCGAAAACATTCCGAGCGGCACCGCCGTGATTGCCGTTACGGGCGGGGACAACCGCATCATACTGGACAGCGGCGCGAACGCCCTTCTTTCCGAAGAGGACATTGACCGCGTTCTGGCAGGCGCGAAAGAGGGCGACATTTATCTGACTCAGCTGGAAAATCCCGTCGGGATCATCGGCTACGGGATGCGCAGGGCAAAAGAAAAGGGCATGTTCGTGATCCTGAACCCCGCGCCCGCAGACGGAGAGATCGCCGACCACCTCGCATGGTGCGACCTGTTAATCCCGAACGAGACGGAAGCAGAGATCCTGAACGGGGGCGGCAAACTCGAAAAGATGTATTCGGGCGCACTGATCGTGACGCTCGGCGACAAGGGGTTCGCTCTGAAACAGGACGGCGTTATGCAGACATATGCGTGTCCGAAAGTAAAAGCCGTCGATACGACGGCGGCGGGAGACACTTTCTGCGGCGCACTTGCGGCAAAACTGGCGGAAGGATGCGATCTTCTTTCGGCCGCCCGTTTCGGAAGCGCCGCAGCCTCGCTCGCCTGTACGGGAAAGGGAGCGCAGCCATCCATCCCGCGCGCGGAGCAGGTCGAAAAATTTCTTGCGGAACCGGCCCGCGGGGTATGATTTGAATGAAAAATTAAAGCGGATCGGCGTTGTTGCCGATCCGCTTTGTCCGTATGTATGATCAGTTCAAGCAAAAATGCGGAGATCCTTGGAAAGGATGACCGTGATGATATCCGCGATCCAGAAAAACACCGTGATCGGGGGGATCAGTTGCAGGACCCCTGCGATGACATGCCCCCTTAAAATACGGGTGATGCCGCCGAGTATCCAGCTCGTGACGGGAATGATCGCCAGAATGATGTTGAGGATCCAGGGAAGACCTGCACTGAGATAACCTCTGCCTGCTTTTGCCATAAAATACCTCCAAAAAATTTCGGGTATTGCCCCTTACTTGATTTTATTATACTATTCCGTCAGCAAATTGTCAACTGTTATACAAAAACGAACGCAATGACGCGGAATAGATGCCGTCATCTCCGTAAAATATTTGACAATTTGTTTCTAAACGAATATAATATTCTTATCGGAACGCCGCAGAGCGGGGGAGAGGAAAGGCGTCCTTTCCGCCGCTCTCTTTTTTATTTATGCGCGCAAAAATACGTCAAAGGAGACGAAAGATATGAAAGTGCCCGAGATATTCGGAGAAAACGTGTTCAATTTGCAGGTCATGCAGGACAAGCTCCCGAAAGAAGTGTTCAAGTCTCTTAAAGAGACCATCGAAAAAGGCACGATGCTCGATGCGAGCATTGCGGGCGTCGTCGCGAACGCGATGAAAGACTGGGCGGTGGAAAAAGGTGCAACCCACTATACGCATTGGTTTCAGCCGATGACGGGCATCACCGCCGAAAAACACGACAGTTTTATTTCTCCGACCAAAGACGGAAAGGTCATTATGGATTTTTCGGGTAAGGAACTGGTCGTTGGCGAATCGGACGCGTCTTCCTTTCCCTCGGGCGGGGTGCGGGCCACGTTCGAGGCTCGCGGCTATACCGCATGGGATCCGACGTCGTACGCTTTCATTAAGGATGATACCCTCTGCATCCCTTCGACTTTCTTCTCGTACAGCGGCGAAGTGCTGGATAAGAAGACGCCGCTCCTTCGCAGCATGCGCGCGCTGAACGATCAGGCGATCAGGATCTTGCGCCTTTTCGGCAATACTTCCGTCAAACGCGTCTATCCGACGGTCGGTGCGGAGCAGGAGTATTTTCTCATCGACAGAAAAATGTACGACGCGCGGAAGGACCTCGTTTTATCCGGCAGGACGCTGTTCGGCGCAAAACCGCCGAAGGGGCAGGAGCTCGAGGATCATTACTTCGGGCCGATCAAACTGCGCGTTTCGGCTTTCATGAAAGATCTCGACGAAGAATTGTGGAAACTCGGCATTTTCGCCAAGACCGAGCATAACGAGGTCGCGCCGAGCCAGCACGAGCTTGCGCCTATCTTTACGGTCACAAATCTTGCGTCCGACCAGAATCAACTCGTCATGGAGACGATGAAAAAGGTCGCCAGCCGCCACGGGCTGTATTGCCTTTTGCACGAAAAACCTTTCAAGGGCGTCAACGGCTCGGGCAAGCACAACAACTGGTCGATGAGCACGGATAAAGGCGTCAATCTTCTCGATCCCGGTTCTACGCCTGCGGAAAACGGACAGTTCATGCTATTTTTGATGGCTGTCGTCAAAGCGGTGGACGAATATCAGGATCTTCTCCGTCTGACGGTCACGAGCGCGGGCAACGACCACCGCCTCGGTGCGAACGAGGCGCCGCCCGCCATCGTTTCCATTTATCTCGGCGAAGAGCTGACCGAGGTCATCGACGCGCTCGAGCGCGACGTCAAATATAAGGGCAAGACCAAGCAGATCATGAAACTCGGCGTGGATACGCTGCCCGAACTTCCCAAAGACACGACCGACCGCAACCGCACTTCGCCGTTCGCGTTTACGGGCAATAAATTCGAATTCAGGATGCTCGGGTCTACCTTCTCCATCGCGGGGCCGAACATCATCGTCAATACGATCGTCGCGGACGAATTGCGGCAGTTTGCGGACGAACTGGAAAAGGCGTCCGATTTCAACGCCGCGCTGCACGATCTTGTCGTCAGGACGATCAAAGAGCATAAGCGCATCATCTTCAACGGCAACAATTACAGCGAAGAATGGACGAAAGAGGCGGAGCGCCGCTGCCTTCTGAACCTGAAAAACAGTGCCGAAGCGCTGCCCCGTTTTGCAGACAGAAAGAATGTCGAGCTCTTCGAGCGCCACAAGGTATTTACCGAGCGCGAAGTGCGCTCGCGCATGGAGATCATGCTCGACAATTACTGCAAAGTCCTCTCCATCGAGGGGCAGACGATGATCGAAATGGGCAGGCAGGAGATCTATCCGGCCGTAAACGCTTATCTGTCCGATCTGTGCGCTGCCGTCAGGAACAAAACCTCGCTGTTCCCGGGGATCGACGTATCGTCGGACGAAAAGGTGATCAGGCGGCTGAGCGCCGACAACGAGGCGATGTTTGCCAAAGCGGAAGAGATAGAAAAGCTGCTTTTGGATGCAAAAACGCGTACGGATGCCGCAGAACAGGCAAAATTCTTTGCGGAAAAGGTCATTCCCGTCATGGAATCGATGCGCGCTTATGCCGACGACATGGAGGCATACACCGCAAAAAAATACTGGCCGTTCCCGACCTATGCGGATATTTTGTTCAGCGTTTGACAGAATGAATTCGGGGCCCCGCCGCGCAAGAATCGCGCGGCGGGGCCTTTGCATGAAACAGGGTTAAGCGCCGCTTATACGCCCTATTCAAAAAGGTGAAGAGCCGGCTTTTTTGTCTGCGCTTGACCGCGGCAACGGCTTGCGTTATAATAAATACCGTAAGACAGTGATTTGTCGATCCGGCATGCCGCAAATGCAGAATTTTGCGGCAAAATTTGTGTTTTTGCGCCTTTTTCGCTTTTCATGCGTGAAAAAATAAGGTATAATAGAGTATGTGAGACGAGTTTGCTCGGATCATGACTCTATCTGGTGAGGTTGCAAAAATGTTAACAGCTATCGTCGGTATCAACTGGGGAGACGAAGGAAAGGGCAGGATGGTCGATCTTTTGTCTAAAGATTACGACATCGTATGCCGCTATCAAGGGGGAAATAATGCCGGTCACACCGTCATCAACGAACGCGGCCGTTTCATACTGAATCTCTTACCGTCCGGTATACTGCGCGAAGGGGTCGTCTGCGTCATGGGACCCGGCATGGTCATCGACATCAAACATCTTGCGGGAGAGATGGCCCGCCTGCGCGAAGCGGGGATCGCGATCTCGCCCGACAACCTGAAAATATCCGATCGGGCAGTCATTACTATGCCTTACAACGTACAGCAGGACTGCCTGGAAGAAGAGCGCTTGGCCGATAAAAAATTCGGTTCCACAAAGCGCGGCATTGCGCCCGTTTATGCGGACAAATACCTGAAAAAGGCGTTCCGCATGGGAGAGCTGAAAAACCTTGACAGGCTCGCAAAGCGCCTTCCCGATATTGCGGCGTGGAAAAATCTGACCATTGTCAACGCATACGGCGCAGAGCCCGTCACGGCTGAACAGATGCTCGCGTATTTCAAGGAATATGGGCAGCCTCTTCAAGATTATATCTGCGATACGGGGCTGTTTCTCAATCAAGCGCATAAAGAGGGGAAAAAGATCATGTTGGAGGCGCAGCTGGGGGCTTTGCGCGACATCGACTACGGTATCTATCCTTACACTTCTTCCTCCAACAACATTGCAGCCTATGGTCCGATCGGGGCGGGTGTTCCTAACCTCAAGCTCGACAAGACGGTCGGTATCATGAAGGCGTATTCTTCCTGCGTGGGCGAAGGCCCGTTTACGGCGGAATACTTTGGCGAAAAGGCGGAAAAATTGCGCGCCGCCGGCGGAGAATACGGCGCGGCGACGGGCAGACCGAGAAGGGTCGGGCCTTTCGATGTGGTCGCATCGAAGTACGGTATCCGCTGTCAGGGCGCGGACGAAATCGCGCTCACAAAATTGGATATCCTTTCGGGTCACGACGAGATCGAAGTGTGCGTCGCCTATGACCTGAACGGCGAAATCCTGACAGAATTTCCGTTTACCGACGTTTTGGACGAGTGCAAACCCGTTTTCAAGACGCTCAGGGGATGGAATCAAGATATTTCAAAATGCCGCAAAAAGGAAGACTTGCCCAAAGAGGCGCTCGATTATATCCGTTTTATCGAGGATGCGTGCGAGTGCAAGATCAGGTATGTCTCCGTCGGCGCGGAGCGCGACGCTTATATCGAACTGTGACCGTAAGCGCGCGGCGCGCGAACAACAACATCAAGCTTATAGGCTAGGCAGCGGCGTTTTTGGGCGCCGCTGTCACTTTTTTTACATGCGGCAGAGAAAATATGAGGAGGCTTTATGCTGAAAAAGTTTGTCAAGATGCACGGCGCAGGCAACGATTACATTTATTTTGATTGTCTCGGCGAAGAGATCCCCGATCCCGAAAGCGCGGCGGTGCGCCTTTCGGACAGGCATAAGGGGATCGGCGGCGACGGGATCGTGCTGATCTGCCCGAGCGCGGTTGCCGACGCAAAAATGCGCATGTTCAACGCGGACGGAAGCGAGGGAAAAATGTGCGGAAATGCGATCCGATGCGTCGGGAAGTACCTTTACGACAGCGGTGCCGTCCGGAAAGAAGAGCTGAAAATCGAAACGCTGTCCGGCATCAAAAGACTTAAGCTGAATCTTTCCGGAGGTAAAGTCGTTTCCGTGCGCGTGGATATGGGGCCTGCGGAATTTGACGCGGCAAAGATCCCCGTCCTTTTGGACGGAGAAAAAGTGATCGGAAGAGAAGTTGCGATCGCGGGCGGCAGGCACAGGATCACCTGTGTTTCGATGGGCAACCCGCACTGCGTCGTGTTCGAGGATCCTGATGTCGTGGAGATCGAAAAGATAGGGCCTCTCTTTGAAAACGCTTCCATTTTTCCCGATCGGGTGAATACGGAGTTCGTCAAACTGCTCGGAGAAAATAAATTAAAAATGCGCGTGTGGGAGCGCGGCAGCGGCGAAACGATGGCGTGCGGCACGGGTGCCTGTGCGACGGCTGCGGCTGCGGTCGCTTTGGGACTGTGCGATGCGGGGGAAGACATCCTTCTCGTGCTGCGCGGAGGAGAACTTGTCATCAATGTCGGGGAAACGGTATACATGACCGGCCCCGCGGAAACGGTATTTACGGGAGAGGTGGAATTATGACGAAATACATATTCGTGACGGGCGGCGTCGTATCGGGTCTCGGCAAAGGGATCACCGCGGCGAGCCTGGGAAGGCTTTTGAAGTCGCGCGGCTATAAAGTCGCGTCGCAGAAACTGGACCCTTACATCAACATCGATCCCGGCACGATGAGCCCGTATCAGCACGGGGAGGTGTTCGTGACCGACGACGGAGCGGAGACAGATCTCGACCTGGGGCATTACGAGCGGTTTATCGATGAAAATCTGAATAAATTTTCCAACCTTACGACGGGAAAAGTCTATTGGAACGTTCTCAATAAGGAACGAAACGGCGAATATCTCGGTCAGACGGTACAGGTCATCCCGCACATCACGGGCGAGATCAAATCGTTTATCTACAATGTGGGGCGGCACAGCGAGGCGGACGTCGTCATCACGGAGATCGGCGGCACCATCGGCGATATCGAGAGTCAGCCGTTTATCGAGGCGATCCGTCAGGTCAGCATGGAAGTCGGCAGGGGAAACTGCTGTTTCATCCATGTCACGCTCGTGCCGTACATCACGGGATCGTGCGAGTTCAAATCGAAGCCCACTCAGCACTCCGTCAAAGAACTGCAGGGAATGGGCATCGCGCCCGACATCATCGTCGCGCGCGTGGACGCGCCCCTTCCCGACGACATCAAAAAGAAGATCGCGATGTTCTGCAATGTGGGCGCAGACTGCGTGATCGAAAATCTGACCCTTCCCAATCTCTACGAGGCGCCCGTAATGTTGGAAAAGGCGAACCTTTCCTCCATCGTGTGCCGCATTTTGGGGCTGGATCCGAAGACGATCGACCTCAGTGAATGGAATAAGATGCTCGAACGCGCGTATAATCGTACCAAAACGGTCAGGATCGCTCTCTGCGGCAAATATGTGCGACTGCACGACGCATACCTGTCGGTTGCGGAGGCGCTCACGCACGCGGGATTTGAAAATGCCGCGAAAGTGGAGATCGACTGGGTGGATACCGAGGAGGTGACGCCTGAAAACGTCGGGCAGCTGTTGGGCGGCGCGGACGGCCTTTTGGTCCCCGGCGGTTTCGGCGGCAGGGGGATCGAGGGAAAGATCTTGGCGGCAAAATACGCCAGGGAACACCATGTGCCGTATCTGGGCATCTGCCTCGGCATGCAGGTGGCAGTCATAGAATTTGCGCGCGGCGTGTTGGGGTATAAAGACGCGAATTCCTCCGAGTTCGATCCCGACGGGGAGCATTCCGTCATCGACATCATGCCCGATCAGCTGGGCGTCAAAATGGGCGGTACCATGCGTCTCGGCGCGTATCCGTGCAAGGTCACGGAAAAGAGCAGGCTTTCCGCCGCATACGGAAAACCGCTCGTTTCCGAACGTCACCGCCACCGTTTCGAATTCAACAACGATTACAGGGACGAGTTTGAAAAGGCGGGCATGAAGATCTCGGGTACTTCTCCCGACGGCCTTCTCGTCGAGGCGGTCGAACTGCCCGAAGAGGCATTTTATGTCGGCGTGCAGTTCCATCCCGAATTCAAATCCCGCCCCAACGCGGCGCATCCGCTGTTCCGTGAATTTATAAAAGCCGCCGTGGACAGACATGAGAAAGCGAAAAAGTGAAGGGAGGGGACAATGAAACTCAATCACAATTATCTGAAACTCAACGAAAGTTATTTGTTTTCAACGATCGCAAAAAAAGTTGCCGCCTATACAGAAGCTCATCCCGATAAAAAAGTGCTGCGCATGGGGATCGGAGACGTTACGCTGCCCCTCGCGCCCGCAGTCGTTTCCGCGATGAAGCGGGCGGCGGACGAAATGGGCGTTAAAGAGACCTTCCGCGGGTATGGCCCCGAACAAGGGTATCCTTTTCTGAAAAAGGCGATCGCCGATTACTATAAGCCGCGCGGCGTTTTGTTGGAAGAGGACGAGATCTTTGTATCCGACGGCGCAAAGAGCGACGTCGGCAACATCCTGGATATTTTTGATACGGACAACACCGTTTTGGTGCCCGATCCCGTATATCCCGTTTATGTCGATACCAACGTGATGGCGGGGCGGAAGATCGTATATGCCGACGCGACGGCGGAAAACGGATTTCTGCCCATGCCCGACGAACATACAAAGGCCGATCTCATTTATATTTGCTCGCCCAACAACCCGACGGGCGCGGCGTACAGCCGCGAGCAGCTCGCCGAATGGGTAAACTATGCGAACAGGTGCGGCGCGGTCATCCTCTATGACGCGGCGTATGAAGCGTTTGTGTCGGAAGAGGGGCTTGCGCGCAGTATTTACGAGGTCGATGGCGCGAAGGAATGTGCGATCGAGTTTTGTTCTCTTTCCAAAACGGCTGGGTTTACAGGCACGCGGTGCGGGTATACGATCGTTCCCCGCGAGCTGGAACGGGGCGGGGTCTCTCTCAATAAGTTGTGGCTGAGACGGCAGACGACCAAATTTAACGGCGTCTCGTACATCGTACAGCGAGGCGCGGAGGCCGTCTTCACGAAAGAGGGCATGGCGCAGGTGCAGGAAAACCTGGCGGTATACAGGCGCAACGCCGCCGTGCTTGCGGCCTGTCTCGACGGCTTGGGGATCCGTTATACGGGCGGTAAGAATTCGCCGTATATCTGGATGGAATGCCCCGGTTTTTCGGACAGCTGGGCGTTTTTTGACCATCTTTTGGCAAAGGCGAACGTCGTCGGTACGCCCGGGGGCGGATTCGGAAAGAACGGGGAAGGATATTTCCGCCTGACCGCTTTTGCGGACGAGACCGCGACCAAAGAGGCGGCGGAAAGATTGAAAACACTGTTCGGAAAATAATCAAAAAAATCCCGCGGCACTGTGTTCGGCGGGATTTTTTTGCGGAAAACGGCCGGAAAAAGGGAAAAAGCCTTGCAAAACGTACGATTTATGATACAATAGTAAGAAAAGGTCGTGCGCGGAGGAAAAAATGGACGAAAAACAGGAGCGCAGTGCAGGCGTTTTGCTGCACATTTCTTCATTGCCGGGGAAAGAGGGGATCGGCACGCTCGGCGAAAGCGCCTATCGGTTTGCCGATTTTTTGAAGGAGAGCGGCGCACGTTATTGGCAAATTTTACCGCTGGTGCAGACGGGATTCGGCGATTCGCCCTATCAGTCCGTCTTTGCTTCGTCGGGCAATCCTTATTTCATAGATCTGTTCGCCCTGGCAAAGGAGGGGCTTCTTAAAAAATCCGAGATCGCGCCCGTGTGCGGGAAAGGGAAGATCGATTACGGATATTTATACGAACACAAATATACCGTTCTGCGCCGCGCTTTCGCGCGGTTTGACGTGCGCGACGAGGCCTTCGAACGGTTTGTCGGACAAGGCGCTTTCGAAGATTACGCCCTTTATATGGCGATCAAAGAGAAAAACGGGAATAAGAGTTTCGATCTTTGGCCGAAAAAGTATAAATACCGCGACGTCGCGGCCTTGGCGGCGTTTAAGGAAGAGAACAAAAGCGAATACTTGTTTTGGCTGTTTGTGCAATTCATCTTTTTGCGCCAGTGGCATGCGTTGAAAGATTATGTCAACGCGCTCGGCATCCGTATCGTGGGGGATATTCCGCTGTACGTTGCGGCCGATTCGGCCGACGTGTGGGCGAACCCTTCTCTTTTTAAACTGAAAAAAGATCTCAGGGCAAAAAAAGTCGCGGGCGTTCCGCCCGATTATTTTTCCGCGACTGGACAGCTGTGGGGCAATCCCGTCTACGACTGGAAAAAACACGCCTCGGACGGATATGCGTGGTGGCGCGAACGCATTCGCCGCGCGTTCGGGCTTTACGACGCGGTCAGAATCGATCATTTCCGCGGCTTTGACCGCTATTACGAGATCGACGCGGGTGAAGAGACCGCGGTAAACGGGCGTTGGCGCAGGGGTCCGGGGTATGCGCTGTTCGAGGCGATCCGGGCAGATCTCGGCGATCTCGATTTTATCGCGGAGGACCTCGGAACTCTGGACGCAGGCGTTTACCGCCTCATGAAAAAGACGGGCTATCCAGGGATGAAAGTCCTGCAGTTCGCCTTTGACGGCAACCCCGAAAACAGTTATCTGCCTTCTCGGATCGGGGAAAACAGCATTTGCTATACGGGCACGCACGACAATGACACGATGGTCGGGTTTCTTGAAAAAATGGACGAGGGCGCCCGCGCGGCATTTTATGTGCGCGAGCGCGAAGAACTGAAAAAGCTGGGCATAGCGCGTCGCGTTTCGGGCGTGCGCAGCGCGGCTTCGGCGGCGGCGGAACTGGCGCTTGCCTGCAAGGCAAAGCTGGCTGTTCTTCCCATGCAGGATATTCTGTTGTCGGGCGGGGATACGCGCATGAACGTTCCCTCGGTTTCGGCGGGCAATTGGTGTTACAGGTTGGAAAAAATGCCGCCGCAAAGGGCGGCGGAAGAACTGCGCGCGCTCGTTTCGCGTTACGGACGCATTTGAGAGGGAAATGGAGAGGAAAAAATTCGCGGAGAACGATGTATGGAAAGAGGTCTTTTGACTCCCTTAAAAAAACTGAGAAGACAGGTATTTGTTGAACTTGCGCGCGTCGCTTTCGAGAGCAGCCGCGATACGATCAAGGACGATATCGAGGCGATCCCGTATTCGATCACGCCCGGCGATAAGCCGCTGTACCGCGAGAGCATCTGGCGCGAGAGGGCGATCTGTTCCGAGCGCGTGCGGCTCGCCATGGGGCTTTCGCTCCGCCCGGAGGATGCGCCTGTACACCTTACCAGCGGGCTTTCGGGCAGCGATATCGCCGATAAATATTATGAACCGCCCCTCATGCAGGTCATTCCGTCCGCCTGCGCGGCGTGTGCGCCCAATAAATATAAGGTGACGGATAATTGCCGCGGCTGCGTCGCGCATCCCTGCACGACCGTCTGCCCGAAACAGTGTATTTCCATCGTGAACGGGCATGCGGTGATCGACGAGAGCAGGTGCATCAAATGCGGCAAATGCAAGAGCGTATGCCCTTACGATGCGATCGCGCATCATACGCGTCCCTGCGCGGAGGCGTGCGGCGTAAAGGCGATCGAATCGGACGATCTCGGCAGGGCGAAGATCAATCCCGAAAAGTGCGTTTCCTGCGGGATGTGCATGGTCAATTGCCCGTTCGGGGCGATCGCGGACAAGTCGCAGTTCTTTCAGCTGATCCGCGCCCTCAGAAGGGGCGACAACATCATCGCCGAGGTTGCGCCCTCTTATGTCGGTCAGTTCGGCGAACAGGCGACGCCCGCAAAGATCAAAGCGGCGCTTTTGGAACTCGGATTCAAAGACGTGTTCGAGGTCGCGCTCGGCGCGGATATGGGCGCGGCGACGGAAGCGGAACATTACGCCGAGCGGGTCGCGAAGGGAAAGCAGCCGTTCATGCTCACGTCCTGCTGCCCCGCATGGGCGATGCTGATCCGCCACTACTTCCCCGAATCGGCGGATAAAATTTCCAATACTTTGACGCCGATGGTCGCGACGGCGCGCACGATCAAGAAAAAATATCCCGATTCCAGGGTCGTGTTCATCGGACCCTGCGCGGCGAAAAAGCTGGAAGCTTCCAGGCGCTCTGTCCGAAGCGACGTCGATTTCGTCATCACTTTCGAAGAGCTTTCCGCGATTTTCGAGGCGAAGGGGATCGACTTTGCGGCTTTCGATAAAGAGGCGGACATGAACGACGCGACGGGAGCCGGCAGGGGTTATGCCGTTGCGGGCGGCGTTGCGGGGGCGATCGAAAAGTGCATCCGCGAGTATTATCCCGACACGAAAATGGACATTCAGCACGTCGAAGGGCTGGAAGACTGCCGCAAGATCCTCTTGCTCGCAAAGATGGGCAAACTCAACGGCGCGCTCATCGAGGGGATGGGGTGTCCCGGCGGCTGCGTTGCGGGCGCGGGGACGAACATCCCCATCAACAAGGCGGCGGCGCTCGTCAAAAAGACGGTGGAAACTTCCGCGCAGGCCTTGCCGCCCAAAGAACTTGCGGAAATTCAGCTGGATTGACGGAAAAATACAGGAAAGCCCTCCGCAGAATGCAAAAGCATTCTGCGGGGGGCTGTTTTTTATCGGCGCGTTACTTTATTGATTGTATCAGCCGCTTGGCGACAGGGGCGTGATTCTGATCTCGAGCGGCTGTTCGGTAGGGTTATACAGAAATACGGAGCCGAATTCAACGAGGAAAAAGTTTGCGTGTTCGTATACGGCCCAACCGAACACGCCTTGCCACTCTTGCAGCCAAAGCATGCTTGTCGGCGAATAGACGGTGGCGTAGAGCGTATAGACGCCGTCGTAATCCAGCTTTGTCCCGCCGGCAGGGATCGTGATCGTAGTCGCGCTTCCATCGATGGCAATGCTTTGAGAAAGATCGTAAATTTCATAGCGTATCCTGGCATTGCCGCTGACAAAGAGGGTGAAAACGCCGCCTTCGTCAAACGGCTCCGTGACAGGTCGGAACCGGTCTTCAAACAGTGATAAATAGTCGTGCGGCTCAGAAGAGAAACTGTTTTCGCTGTAATGCATGAGACAGGCGGAAGAAGAGGTTTCCGCGGAAACAGCTAAGGTAATAAGATAATCATACCTCGACGTTACGTTGAGAGCGGGCGCCGTAAAAGAGATATAGCCGCTCTTTTCCGCGGTGATTTCTCCTTGCAGGGTGTCGGGCGAGATTTCGGTGACGATTTCCCGGAAAGAAAAGCGCGTTTCGCCGCCTCTGTTGCGTATACAGATCAGCGGCTGAAAGGCGGGACAGAACGAATCGTAATAAGTGAGCGCGGTATTTGCGTTAAAGATCGCCTCGTCGACGGAAGCGAAGGATATGAGTTCGTTGTTCCCTTCATACGCGGTGAAATACCGCGCGTCTGAAGTGTATGCGCCGTCGGCGCCGAACAGGGTATTCCCGCGGGGGATCGGGTAGTTTTCCGCCTCCAAAATATTGGGAATGTCGATGCGTGCATAACACGTCTCTCCGTATTGCTCAACAAATTTAAAGGTAAAAACATAGCGAGTGCCCTCTTCAAAGAGCATCGGCTCGGAAAGGGGGATGACTTCTCCGTCCGCCGTCAGACTTTGCAGGCTTTCATGGCCCAAACCGTCGAATGTGTCGAGCGAACCGTAAAAATTGTATTCGGGCGTCAGGATCCAGCGCGCTTGCCGATAGTCGTCTGTATCAAATGACGCTTCTAAAAATGAGCGCATGGAGGCGCCGGGATTCTGCGCGGTTTCCGTATAGAAATTGGCGATGCCTCCCTCTTCGGTAGGGTATTCCGCATATAGGGTAAACGCCGACGCGCCTTCGCGGGGAGCGCGGTATCTGCCTTCGCCTAATACGCGTATGCTGACCTGAAAACTTTGCGGCAGAGTTTCGTCAACGTACCAAAAGTTGTCCTCGGTCGTTCCTAAACTTTTTTCGTCTAAATATACTTCGTATGCGTCGGCGTTTTTTACGGCGCTCCACGCAATGCGGCCGCTTTCGCTGTCGAAATAGACGGATTTTACGTTTTCCAGATAGACGGGGCGATACATTACGCTTATGCCGATGCCCGAGCCGATGAGCACGAGCGCACAGAACAGGGCGGAAAGCAGGATGACGAGCCGCGTATTTTTGTGCGGAAAGCATACGAGCGTTTCGCGGATGGTCGCCTCGGGATCGGGCACGGCGTCGGAAAAGCTCTTGCCTTCCGCCTGTGCCTCCGCGAGCATGGAGAGGATGTCCGTCAGGTTTTCATTGAGCGATTTTCCGCCTTTGCACTCGGAAAAGGTGCGGCTGCACAGCTTTTTCGCAAATTTTTTGTAATCGTTTTGCAGGGATTTCAGCAGTTTTTTGTTTTCTCTGTTCAGCATAGCTTGTTATTCCTCGTCGTTAAAGATTTTTGCAACGTTTTGCGCGGTGGCGCTCCAAAGGCGGTAAAATTGCTCCAATCGCGCTCTGCCGCTTTCCGAAAGTCTGTAAAACTTTTTCGGCGGGCTGTTGCGCGTCGCCTGCCGCTTGGTTTCGAAGCATCCCTCTTTTTCCAGTCTCAGCAGCATGGGATAGAGGGTACCTTCCGAAAATTCGGCAAAACCTGCGGTGCGCATCGCGTCGACGATCTCGGCAGGGCACAGATACTTTGTTTTGACGAGCCTCAAGACGCACCCTTCCAAAATGCCCTTATTCAGTTGAGTGTCCGAAGTCATTCGCTCGCCTCCGCTATCATTTGTTTCGCCGTAAAGTCAGTTTATTGCAATGCAAGGAACTGAAACAAGTATAACATGTCGCATAGAGGCTGTCAACTCTTTTGCATGAATTTTTTACAGGGGAAAGCGCACTTTGTCTGCCGCTGTATAATAGGAAAGACAAGTTTTCTACGGATTTTTTCTTTGCAAATCGCATAAAACGTGGTACAATAGGAGCATGTGTGAAATATTGGCTCCGGCAGGGGACGAAGCGGCGTTTTTCGCCGCTGTTCATTCGGGTGCGGACGCGGTCTATTTGGGCCTGACCGATTTTTCCGCGCGCAAATCCGCCGTGAATTTTTCTGTCGAAAACTTAAAAAAATATACCGATCATGCCCATGCATTGGGGGTGCGCGTTCACGTTGCGCTGAATACGCTCGTAAAAGAGGGAGAACTTGCAAAGTTTTTCGAATGCGCGCGCCTCGCGTGGAATGCGGGTGCGGACGCGCTGATCGTCCAGGACATTTTTCTCGGCAAAATCCTTAAAGAGACTTATCCCGAAATGGTATTGCACCTGTCTACGCAGGCGGGCGTTTGCAATCTGTACGGGGCTCGCCTTGCCAAGCGTTATGGCTTTTCCCGCGTGATCCTCGCGCGCGAAACCCCGTTCGACGGAATTGCCGCCATCGCCCGCGAGATCGAGACGGAAGTTTTCGTGCAGGGGGCGCTCTGTACCTGTTTTTCGGGTCAATGCTATCTCTCTGCCTGTATCGGCGGCAACAGCGGCAACAGAGGGCGCTGTAAACAGCCCTGCAGAAAGAAATATTCGATCGACAGGCGCGGATTCGGAGAACTCGCTTACCGCCTTTCCCTTTCCGATCTGAGCCTTGGAGAAGACGTGAAAAAGCTCGCGGCGGCAGGGGTCAGGTCCTTCAAGATCGAAGGCCGCATGCGCTCTGCGTCTTACGTCGGCGCGGCCGTTGCGTATTACAGGGACATCTTTGATGGAACGGGCGATCTTGCGGCGGATCTGTCCGATCTGAAACGCGCTTATAATCGCGGGGATTATACGAAGGGCTATGTATTCGGGCAGGATAAAAAATTGATTTCCTCCGCGGTACAGGGGCACAAAGGAGAAAGGGTCGGAACGCTGGAACGGGCGAACGGCAAGTACGTTTTTGTCCGCTCTTCGTTTGCTCCGTCCGAAGGAGACGGCTTTAAGATCATACGGGGCGAAGCGGAGGTCGGCGGCGGCGCTTATTCCTCTGTGTTTCCGAACAGAAAGGGCGGATTCTGTCTTCCGTCCCGCCCCGATTATCGCGAGGGGGACGGCGTGTACCTGACAAACGATACCGCGCTCGCCGGGCGCGTCGCCGCCCGGCGAAAAACCGTGCCGCTCGAAATCGCGCTCGAAACGGGCGAGAATATACCGATCAAAATAAAAGTTCGGGGAAAATTCGGAGAACGGGAATTTGTTTCGCCGTTCGTCTGCGAGAGCGCAAAGACGAGGGGGCTTTCCGAAAAGGATTTCGAAGAGTGCTTTTGTAAGACAGATCTTTATCCTTTCTGTGTTTCGGTTAAGGCGAAAGTTGCGGGAGCGCCCTTTGCGGTAAAGTCGGCGCTCAACGCATTCCGCCGCGACGTTTATGCGGCTGTCTGGGCGGAGCTTGCGGGGGGCAGAGAGGAGTTGGCGCAAAGGGAAGTGCGCGTCGAAGGCAAAAAACTTCCGCCGCCGACGTTTTCTGCTGCTGCAATTTTGGATGATCCTTCGCTCTTGCAAGCGGGCTGTGATCGGCTCGGCACCGTCATCTTTGCCCCGAAAAATTATAAAAACCCCGATGAATTTGACGAATTTTTCAAAAAATCGCAGTACTATGCGTGGCATAAATACCTGTATTTGCCGGCGTTCATGACGGACGGCGACATCGATGCGGTCAAAAAGAACGTCCCGCTCGGGCGCTTTGACGGCGTATATGCCGAGGGAACGTGGGCGATCGGATTTTGCGCGGAACAGAATTTAAAACTGTTCGCAGGTACGGGATTCGGCTTTTTCAACAGCTTCTCCCTGTCCGAATTTGCAAAAGAGAATTGCGTGGAAACGGCGGCGCTTTCCAAAGAGCTTTCGGCAGCCGAAAGCGAGGGGCTTGAGGGCTTCCGTTTGGCGGGCGGGGCAATCAAGGTGATGGAACTCGGGCATTGCCCTTTTTCTAAAACGTGCGTCTCGTGCGATAAAAAAGACGCGTATGTGCTGACCGACGAGGCGGGGCGCCGATTCCCTCTCAGGCGGTATGTGAGCGGCGTCTGTCGGTTCGAACTGTTCAACTGCGCTGCGCTCGCGCCGCAGTCCTGCGCATACCATCTGTATGATCTTCGTACGCTGTGTGCCGCCGATGCGCGTGCTTGTCTGAGAGGAGAAAGAATCGCGTCCGCGACGCAGGGACTCGTCTCTTCCGGCGTGTTGTGAAGCGACGGCGAAAATGTCGGTTATCGGATAAATAAAGTGAGGAGGCCGCAGCGGAAATGATAGACAAAAAGACAGTTGAAAAACTTGAATTGAATAAAATTCTTGCCTCGGCGGCAAGTTATGCCGTGCTCGATCTGACGAAGGAGCGGCTTGCCTCGGCCATGCCTCAAACGGAGATGGCGGAGGCCAAATATTTCCTCGATCTGACGGGTGAGGCAGACCTTTTGTTGTACCGTTACGGCGCGGGGAAGGTGGAGGCGTTTCCCCCTGTTTCGGATGAACCCGAACGGGCGGCAAAGGGTGCGTCGCTCTCCTGCGGCGAGCTTTTAACGATGGCGGCGCTTCTGCGTTCGGCGCGCGTCGCATATAAAGCGGTGAGGAGCGTATCGGACGAGAAGATCGTGCATATGCGCGAGATCGCGGACCGCCTATATTTTGACGAAGCGTTGGAGCGCGATATAGGGGACAAGATTTTGTCCGAAGAGGAGGTGAGCGATCATGCGAGCGACGAATTGTATAATATCCGCCGTTCGATCCGCCTTCTCAACGAGCGCATCCGCAATAAACTTTCCGAATATCTGAGCGGAGAAAGTGCGAAGTTTTTGCAGGAAGGAATCGTGACCATGCGCGACAACCGCTACGTCCTGCCTGTGCGGGCAGAATATAAGTCGCGGGTCAGGGGATTCGTACACGACCGCTCCGCAAGCGGCGCGACCTTTTTCATCGAGCCGGAATACATTCTGGAAATGAATAACGAACTGCGCGAACTTGCGAGCGCGGAAAAGGAAGAGATCGAAAGGATTCTCGCCGCCCTGTCCCGCAGGGTGGGGGTTTTGAGCGCACAACTTCGCGAAGACATGGATCGACTGTCCGAATTGGACGCGGCGTATGCCAAAGCTGAGTATTCCTATAAAAACAAGTGCGTGCGGCCGCGCCTGAACGACAGGGGCATCGTCGTCATCGAAAAGGGGCGGCATCCGCTCCTCGACCCGAAAACGGCAGTGCCCGTCTCCGTTTCTCTGGGTAAAGATTATAAATTTTTGCTCATTTCAGGCCCCAATACGGGCGGTAAGACGGTCACGCTGAAAATGTGCGGGCTGTTTTGCCTGATGGCATGCTGCGGGCTTTTCATCCCCGCCGCCGAGGGCAGCGAGGTGTCCGTCTTTTCGGAAGTGTTCTGCGACATCGGCGATGCGCAGAGCATAGAGGAAAACTTGTCCACTTTTTCCTCGCATATCAAAAACGTGATCGAGATCACTGAGTGCGCGGGAGAAAAGAGCCTTGTTTTGATCGACGAACTCGGGGGCGGCACCGATCCCGAAGAGGGGCAGGCTCTCGCAAAGGCGGTCCTTTCCTACCTTTTGCGTAAAGATTGCCGCGGCATCGTCACTACGCATTATTCAGCGCTCAAAGAGTTTGCCTATGCCGAAAGCGGGATAGAAAATGCGAGCATGGAATTCGATATGTCCACCCTTCGCCCGCTCTATAAGGTGAGCCTCGGCGTGCCGGGGAGCAGCAATGCGATCGCGATCTCGCGCAGGCTGGGGCTTTCCGAAGAGATCCTGCGCGACGCCGTCGCCAACCTTTCCGAAGGGGCGCAGCGGTTCGAAAATATCATCCGCACGGCAGAGCAGAGCCGTATCGAGGCGGACGAGGCTAAGCGCCGCGCGGAACGTATCCGTGCGGAATGGGAGGCAAAACTTGCCGAAGTTAATGCCGAGCGCGAAAAGCTGAAAAAGGAAAGGGAGAAACTGTTCATATCCGCAAAAATCGAGAGCCGCCGCATCGTCAACGAGCGGGCGGAGGAGGCGGAAGAGCTCATCAAAGAGATCGAGGCGATCGCGCAAAAGAGCGACGTCAGCGAGGCCGATCTGATCCGTGCGCGCACGCTGAAAAACAAAATCGCGGATAAAGCGTACGGCATGCAGGCGGAGCGGGACGAGCCGGAGCGGCGCGTCCGCGCAGACATTTCGCAGTTGAAAACGGGCGACAGGGTGTTTGTCGGTGCGATGGAGAGCGAAGGAGAAGTGATCTCCGTCAACGCAAGAAAAAAAGAGGTTGAAGTGCTGGTTGGCAGCCTGCGCCTCAGTGTCAAAGCGGCGGATCTTTTCAAAATCACGGGCGGTGCGCGCGCGGAGAAAAAGCAGAGCTCCGTCAAGGTCGTCAGAAACCTGTCTTCGGGAACGGGGGCGGTTCAGACGGAGATCAATCTTTTGGGGATGACGGTGTCGGAGGCGGTCGCCGAGGCGGACGCGTTCATAGACCGCGCCGTGCTGTCGGGATTGGAAGAAGTGAAGATCGTTCACGGCGTCGGCACGGGGAAACTTCGCGACGGCATCCGCGAGCATCTGCGAAAGCATAAAAACGTAGCCGAGTTCCGTTCGGGCAAGTACGGAGAGGGCGAATCGGGCGTTACGATCGTAAAGCTCAAATAGCGCGGGGAGGAAAGGCGCTTTGCGCGGGGGCTGCGTTTTTATAGGGGGAGAGGCTATGTTCGGGAGCAATACGCCGCAGATCGAGACAAAGCGGCTGATTTTGCGAAAATTGAAAATGGCGGACGCAGAGGATCTGTTTCAGGTTTTGTCCGATCGGGAAGTCAATCGTTTTTTGCCGTGGTTTCCGCACAAAAGTATTGCGGAAACGAAGGCGTTTCTCGAGTCCGATGTTTTTTCCGATTATCGCAAACCGATCGCATATCGTTACGGTTTGGAGTGGAAACAAACGGGTGCCGTGATCGGATATCTCTCTCTTTTGGGGATCGATCCCGAAAAGAGGTGCGGCGACATCGGCTATGGGCTGGCGCGCTCGTTTTGGGGGCGCGGCATCATGACGGAGGCGGTCGGAGCGCTGCTTGCGAGGTTAAAGGCGGACGGCTTCCGTTTTGTGACGGCCACGCACGACGTGAATAATCCTGCAAGCGGGCGCGTTATGCAAAAATGCGGCATGAAATACGTTTCGTCTTATCCCGAATTCTGGATGCCCAAAGAAATTGACACTGTATTTTGTCTCTATCGCGCCGATCTGAACGGGTAAGCGTTTCTCATATCTTTTTGCCTCGGCGAATATATTAACGGAGAAGAATTTGTTCTTTTGCGCAAAGTAACTCGCAAAATGAGGTAGACTATATGGAGAAGTCGTCTAAAATCGCCGTATTCACCAATGCGGTGCTTTTGTTTCTCGTTGCTGCCGTGGGGGTGATCTGCTTTTTTCCGTTCGGGGCGTCGCCCGCGGGCAATATTTCGGATCGGGTGTACTACGGCGGCAGCGGCGAAAACGGGCGGGTGTCGCTGATGTTCAATGTGTACGGCGGAGAGGAATATCTGCCGCAGATATTCGACGCTTTGGACGGGTTTGAAGTCAAGGCGACTTTTTTTGTGGGCGGTTGCTGGGCGGACGATCATACCGAATCGGTGCGCGAGATCGTTTCCCGCGGGCACGAACTCGGCAATCACGGGTATTTCCATAAAGATCAGGATAAGCTGTCTCTGGCGGCAAACAGGCAGGAGATTTCGCTGTGCGGCGATCTCGTCAGATCGCTGACGGGCGTGACGATGACGCTGTTCGCGCCGCCTTCGGGCGCGTATTCTGAAAATACGGTCAACGCCGCCGAGGCGCTTGGCTATAAAGTGATCATGTGGTCAAAAGATACCATCGACTGGCGCGATCACGACGTTTCCGTGATCTACCGCCGCGCGACGGAAGATGCAGAGGCGGGAGACCTCGTTCTTATGCATCCGACAAAGGAGACTGCAGAAGCTTTACCGTCTGTTTTGGCCTATTACAAAGAGCAGGGGCTTTTACAATCGACAGTTTCCGCGACGCTCGGTTTCTGAGCGGAGGGGGAAAAGAAATACATAAACGGAGAAATTGAAAATGACGTACACGAAAACATTTCCGAGCGGCCTTCGCATGGTCGTAAAAAAAATCGACGGACTTTTATCTGTCAGTATGGGTGCCGTCGTCGGCACGGGGTCGTGTTTTGAAACGGAGCGCGAAAACGGGATATCTCATTTTATCGAACACATGATGTTCAAGGGAACGCAAAAGCGCACCGCGTTTGAAATTTCTGACGCGATGGACAGGATCGGAGCGCAGGTCAATGCGTTCACGTCTAAAGACATCACTTGCTATTACGCAAAATCCACCTCCGATCATGCGGGGGAAGCGTTTGAGATTCTGTCCGATTTTGTGCTCGGTTCCGTGTTTCCCGAAGAGGAGATGGACAGGGAAAAAGGGGTCGTTCTCGAAGAGATCTCCATGGTTGAAGACACGCCCGACGATCTGTGCCTGGATGTGCTTGCCGAGGCGTATTTCGGCAAAGAGGGGTACGGCCGTTCGATTCTGGGGCCTGCCGAAAACGTGAAGAGGTTTTCTCGACGCGAACTGTTTGACTATATCGAAGAGCGCTATGCGCCCGAGAATGTCGTCATCTCTTTTGCGGGAAATATCGACGTCAAATATGCGGAAGAACTCGTCGAAAAGTATTTCGAATCGGGGATGAAAAAACGCGCTTATAAGGCCAGGGAAAAGAAAATATCTCTCTGCGGCGGCAGCCTTTTCAAAGTCAAGGATATTGAGCAGGTGCATATCGCATTTGCCTATCCGTCCCTCAGGCGTGAAGACAAACTGATGGACGCGGCGCTCGTTATGAACACGATTTTGGGCGGGGGGATGAGTTCGCGCCTTTTCCAGAAAGTGCGCGAACAGATGGGGCTTGCCTATACGGTCTATTCGTATATCTCCTCTTTTACGGAAGGGGGGCTTCTGACGATCTATGCGGGAGTCAATCCCGCGAACGTACAAAAGGCGCAGGATGCGATCTTCGATACAGTTTCGGATCTTTGCAAAAACAAATTTACCGACGACGAGTTTTTGCGCGGCAAAGAGCAGTTAAAATCCTCGGTCATTTTGTCGCAGGAAAATACCGCCTCACAGATGGTTTCGTACGGCAAGCACATGCTCTTTACGGGAGAGGTGTTCGATCCCGAAAAGCGTGCGAAAGAAATAGGGGAAATGACGCGCGAAGACTGCGAAAAAGCTCTTGCGATGAACTTCGATGCGGAGAAACTTGCGGCCGCCGCAGTCGGAAAACTGGATGCGCCTCTGACGATTGATCGCTGAAAATCGCAAAAATCAGTCATTTATCCATAATTTTGAAGTACTATGTCTGATATAATACAGGGGTTTTTGCCTGTTTACGACGCGGGGAGCAAGCTTTTGATTTTAGGCAGTTTTCCGTCGGTCAAAAGCAGAGAGGTCTCGTTTTATTACGGCAACAGACAGAATAAATTTTGGAAAATGCTCGCCGCTTTTTTCGGACAGCCCGTAGGCGAAAGCGCCGACGAGCGGCGCGCATATGTCCTTGCGCACGAGATCGCACTGTGGGATATTGTGACCGAATGCGAGATCACAGGCTCTTCCGACGCTGCGATCAGAAATTATAAGACAGCGGATATCGGCCTCGTTTTGAGCGGGGCGGACATCCGTCTCATTCTCTGCAACGGAAAAAAATCGTACGAAATATTCAGCGAAAAATTTTCCGGTTGCGGCGTTCCGTATCGGCTCATGCCGTCAACTTCGCCCGCTAATCCGAGATATTCCGAGGCGGCGTGGCATGACGCGCTTAGGTCGGTTTTCCCCCGCTTTGAAGGGTAATGCGCCGCAGGCCGGACGCCCGTCTGCTGATTGCCCGCGTATTGATCAAAAATAAAAATCTACATACAAAACAGGTTTCCGAATGAAAAGTTACGAGCAGGTCGTCGCCGATTTTTCGGCGATGAAGGATGAAAAGTATCGCGCTTTCAACGAGAGGATCGTCAATATTCCCGCAGGCACGAGCCTCGGCGTCAGAACGCCGCAGCAGCGCAGCTACGCAAAAAAGCTGATTTTGAGCGACGGGTTCGATCTGGGGGATCTCTTCGATTTTCCCGACAATATTTTCGAGATCAGGCTGCTGAAATGTTATGCGGTCGGTTATACAAAAATGCCTTTTGCGGAAAAGGTTCGTTGGATCGAAAAGTGCGTCGCTCTGATGGACGGCTGGGCGGTCTGCGACTTGTGCTGTTCCACTTTGAAAGAAGTGAAAAAGCACCGCGCAGAATTTTTGCCCGAAATTGAAAAATACGTGGACATGGGCACAGAGTTTTCACAGCGGTTCGGCTACGTCATGCTGCTTGGCTGTTACATGGAAAGGGAGTATCTTCCCGCCGCCTTTTCCCTTTTGAATAAAGCGGACACCCGCTTTTTTTACACGCATATGGGGGCGGCGTGGCTGATCGCGGAGATTCTCGTTCATTTTTTTGAAGAGGGCGTCGCATACCTGAAAGACTGCCCGTTGGACGCAAAGACGGTGAATAAAGCCGTTCAGAAAGCGCGGGAAAGTTACCGCCTTACGGACGAGCAAAAAAATTATTTAAAATCTTTGAAAAAGTAATGAAAAAGTTTTTGGAATGTGTTACAATATTAACAATGTTTCGGCAAACGAAACAATGTTTAAATGCTACACGGAGAGAAGAATGGACATCGCTAAAAAGCTGACGGAAGAATTCCCTTCCGTCAAACCCGACAAAGTGCAGAACATCATCAACCTGATCGACGAAGGGAATACGATCCCTTTTATCGCCCGTTACCGCAAGGAAATGACGGGCAGCTGCGACGATCAGGTCCTCAGAGAGTTCAACGACCGGCTGGCTTATCTTCGCAACCTCGAAAAGAGGAAGGAAGAAGTCGCCGGCGCGATCGAAGAGCAGGGCAAGATGACGGACGAGATCAAAAAGGCGCTCGATGCGGCAACGACCCTTACAGAGGTGGAGGATATTTACCGCCCGTACAAGCAGAAGAAAAAGACCCGCGCGAGCGTTGCGATCGAAAAAGGATTGCAGCCCCTGGCGGAATTTATCCTTGCGCAGGATAAAAATGCCGACGTGAAAGCGGAGGCGGAAAAATATATCGACGAAGAGAAGGGCGTAAATTCTGCGGACGATGCGATCGCCGGTGCGAAAGATATTATTGCAGAGATCGTGTCGGATGATGCGAACGTCCGCAAAAAGCTCCGCAACCTCTTCATGAAAAACGGCGAGATCGACACAAAGCTCGTCAACGCCGACAAGGACGAGGCGAAAACGTACGAAATGTACGCCGATTACAGCGAACTTGTCCCCGAGATCAAGAGCCACCGCGTCCTTGCGGTCAACCGCGGCGAAAAAGAGGGGTTCCTCAAAGTCAAGGTGACTTTTAACGAGGATATCGCAAAACGCGTAACGGGGGCCGGCTATCTCAAAGACGGCGGGTATTCGACACAGCTTGTCAAAGAGGCGGTCGAAGACGGCTACGACAGGCTGATCTATCCTTCGATCGAGCGCGAAGTGCGCGCTGCCTTGACGGAAAGTGCGAGCGAACAGGCGATCAAAATGTTCGAAGTCAACCTGAAACCGTTGCTCATGCAGCCGCCCGTAAAAGATAAGGTTACGCTGGGTCTGGATCCTGCATACAGGACGGGCTGCAAGATCGCCGTCGTGGACGGCACGGGCAAGGTCCTGGATAAAACGGTCGTCTATCCCACGCCGGGCCCCAAACAGAATATCGAGGCGGCAAAGACAAAACTTAAAGAACTGATCGCAAAATACGGCGTTCAGATCATATCCATCGGCAACGGAACGGCCTCTAAAGAGAGCGAGATTTTTGTCGCTGACCTTATCAAAGAGGTCAAGGCTGAGACGGGCAGAGAGGTGGAGTATATCGTCGTTTCCGAGGCGGGCGCGTCCGTTTATTCGGCAAGCCCTCTGGGCGCGGAAGAATTTCCCGATTACGACGTCGCGGAGAGGAGCGCCGTTTCCATTGCGCGCCGCTTGCAGGATCCGTTGGCGGAACTCATCAAAATCGATCCCAAATCCATCGGCGTCGGGCAGTATCAGCACGACATGGATAAAAAGCGGTTGGACAGCGTCCTTTCGGGCGTTTTGGAAGACTGCGTCAACAGCGTCGGCGTGGATCTGAACACGGCGAGCGTCTCGCTTTTGAAATACGTCGCGGGGCTGAACGCAGGTATCGCGAAAAATATCGTCGCTTATCGCGAGGGGAACGGTAAGTTCAGGACGAGAAAGGAAATTTTGAAAGTTCCCAAACTGGGCGAAAAGGCGTTTACGCAGTGCGCGGGATTTTTGCGCATTCCGGGAGGGGATAACATCCTCGACAACACCGCCGTGCATCCCGAGTCTTATGCTGCCGCCGAAAAACTTTTGCAGCTTTTCGGTTATTCCGAAGAGGACGTAAAAGCTGGCAGGATCTCCGATCTTCCGGGGAGAGTCAGAAGCTACGGCGAAGAGAAAGCCGCCGCGGAAACGGGGCTGGACGTTCCGACTCTGCGCGACATCGTGGCGGAGATCGTAAAGCCGGGCAGGGACATCCGCGACGCGCTCCCTAAGCCTGTTCTGCGCAGCGACATCATGGACATCAACGACCTTGCTCCCGGCATGGAGCTGACGGGAACGGTCAGAAACGTCGTTGATTTCGGTGCGTTTATCGACATCGGCGTGCATCAGGACGGGTTGGTGCATATCTCCGAGATTACAGACCGCTATATCAAACATCCTTCCGATGTCCTGAAAGTGGGGCAGACGGTCACCGTGTGGGTCAAAGACGTCGATGTCAAAAAGAACCGTATCGGCCTGACGATGAAAAAACCCCGCGCAAAGGCGCAATAAGCGGACAGAATGCTTTTTTCGGTTTCGCAGTGCGAAATTGACGCAATATTTTTTGATAAAGTGTTGACAAAGCGCATTTCATCTTGTAAAATAGACCCATAACGCAGGAGGATTATGTTATAATGTTTGAAAAGGTCAGGGCGATGCTGGCAAAGCAGCTCAATTTGCAGGCGGATAAAATTACATTGGAGAGCGATATTGTCAAAGATCTGGGGGCGGATTCTCTCGACGTGGTGGAGCTCCTCATTTCGTTGGAAGACGATTACGGTATTTCTATTCCGGAAGAGGATATCGTCAACGTAAAAACAGTGAAAGACATCGTCGACATGATCGAAAAGCTCGGGAAATAATTTCCTGTAAAAACGTCGCCGCGGATGAAATTCCGCGGCGTTTTTTATATGACATGGCTTTTTTCATTTATGATGTAATTTCTTGACAGCGGCAGAGTGAATTATTATAATAATAAAAAAGGAAACGAAAGGCGGGTGAGCATCATGAATGTTGATTACCGAACTTTGACGCAAGAAGAAATAGAAGGCGAACGGCGTAAGCAGCACCGAAAACTTATTTTTCCGAATATTTTCATTTTATTGGTTTCGCTGATTGCTGCGGCGACTTTGTTGTTCGGATCGCTGTTCAGCGTGAATGTACATATCGACAGGGAGTTGGTCGTCTCTTTGGCGGAAATGTCTGAAAGCGGTTCAAGCAGTGATACTGACGGAGAAAACACGGCAGACATGCTTGCGTTTTTGGCGAAAGACGCCGATGCGGATATTGCCGTTTCGCTGTATCCTTTGGAAACGGTCAACGTTGCGTTTTCAGACGGTGACGGGAGAGGCGCGCTTAAAGATCTTATTTCTTCCGCTGTGCCCGATTTGGAAAAAGTGGTGGAAACGCTGAGCAATCAAATGGCTCCGGCAATGGTCAGCTATGCGATGATGCAGGCCGTGGATGGGCTGCCTGAAGGCTCTGCGCTGGAAGATGTCGATACCGAAGTGTTTAACGATACGTTTCGTCTGATCAACGAGCAAAAGCCGCAGGAGGCAAAAGAGGAGTTCTTGTCTGCGTGCGAAATATTTGCCGCGAACGAATTGGATATGACCCTGACGGAAACGGAAAAGCAGGATCTTGCCGATTTTTTTGATGAAGCGCTCGAAATGATGGAAAGCGAGGACGGGACTCTTTCTGTTTCCAATCTCCTGTTTGCGCTGATGGAGGGGAAATCGCCGACTGCCAGCGACGAGTCCGTGCAGAGCATGTCCGACGAAAATGTTTCCGAGGGAGACGGTTCCGGTCAGAGCGGAGAGAGCGGTGCGAATCAGTTTGAAGAGATTTTGGCTATGCTGGAAGATCCGTCTGCCATGGTAGACGATATGGACGATCAGACGGTGGAAACGATCCGAACGGTCTGTCTTGCGATTGCCGTTTTAATGCTCGTGTGCGCAGGATGCTGGGCGATTTTGGCGCTGTTTGCGCTTATCCACATTTTTGTCAAAAATAAAAAAGTGGGCATGTGGTATGTGAAGCTGACGGGCATTTTACCGTTTCTGATCTTTTTTGTTCTGCCTGTCGTCGCGGTTGCCGTGCTGCCGATGCTGAGCCCGGACCTGACGGCTGTGGCAAGTCTTCCGATCGCTTTCGGCGGGTTGACGTTCGTCTCCGCGATCTGTCTGCTGGTCTTGTGGTGTATCTCGATCTTTTGGTGTCATCCGATCAAAAAGCGGATCAAAGTGTGCGAAAACGCACTCCGTTGGAAGAGGGAAAACCCGGGAAATATGATCGGCGGGTATCAGATATGAGTCAATTTTGCCGATTTTTATCGGGCTGTTAAACAAAATCCGCAGGAACATCTGTTCCTGCGGATTTTTTTGCGCGTTGAAAACGCGGATTGGTCACAGCCTGTCCTTAAAATCCGAATATCCGAACGAACGGAGCGTTTCGACCGATCCGTCTTGTTTTTTGATGCAGATGGCGGGGAGAGGCATGCCGTTGAACGTGTTCGTTTTGACCATCGTATAGAGTGCCATGTCTTCGAACACGAGTTCGTCGCCGACCTTTAACGGGGTGTCGAAAGAATAATCGCCTATGATGTCGCCCGCCAGACAAGTCGGGCCGCCCAATCGGTAGGTAAAAGGTTTTTCGCCCGCATTGCCGCTGTTTTTGAGTGGCGGTCGGTAGGGCATTTCGATCACGTCGGGCATATGGCACGCGGCGGACGCGTCCAGGATGGCGATGTCCGAGCCGTTGCGCATGACGTCGAGTACGCGTGTGTGCAGGGTGCCCGCATTGAGTACGACCGCTTCCCCGGGTTCCAGATAGATTTCCGCGCTTGTCTGCTTTTTAAGGTCTCTGACGATGCGGACGAGCCGATCTCTGTCGTAATCCGCACGCGTGATGTGGTGTCCGCCGCCTAGATTCAGCCATTTCATTTTCCGCGCGTATTTTCCGAATTTGTCCATGAACGCGGCGGCCGTCGTTTCCAACGCGTCGGAATTCTGTTCGCACAGCGTGTGAAAGTGCAGTCCGTCGAGGAGTGGCAGGATCTCTTCGTCAAAGTTTTCCAAGGTTGTGCCCAACCTCGAAAGGGGCGCGCACGGGTCGTAGATCGCGTGCCCTTCCTGCGTCGAGCATTCCGGATTGACGCGAAGCCCGACCGAGACGCCCGCGCCTTTGCAGAACGGAGCAAATTTTTTGACTTGCGCCGGAGTGTTGAACACGATGTGATCGGCGTATTCGGCAAGCTCCGCGATCTCGTCTTCGCGATAGGCGGGGGAATAGACGTGTACTTCTTTTCCGAATTCTTCCCGTCCGAGCCGCGCCTCATAAAGCCCGCTTGCGGCAGTTCCGGAAAGATATTCGCGGATCAGCGGATATGTCTGCCAGACGGAGTATGCCTTTTGCGCGAGGAGGATCTTGCAGCCCGCTTTTCCGGCGGCCTCTTTCAGGACTGTGAGATTTTCGGCGAGCTTTTTCTCGTCGATGAGAAAGTAGGGCGTCTTCATCAGTCAACGAGTACGGGATGAAAGTTTTCTTTCCAGGGCAGCCCCCATTTGTTGAGCGCTTCCATAAAGGGATCGGGGTCGAATTCTTCGATATTGTAGACGCCGGGCTTTGTCCATGTGCCGTTCATCACGAGCATCGCGCCGATCATTGCGGGAACGCCCGTCGTGTAGGAGATGGCCTGCGAACCGACTTCTTTATAGCATTCCTGATGATCGCAGACGTTGTAAAGATAGTAGGTTTTTTCTTTTCCGTCCTTTTTGCCGCGGAAAATGCAGCCGATGTTCGTTTTGCCCACTGTGCGCGGCCCGAGCGAGGCGGGATCGGGCAGCACGGCTTTCAAAAATTGCAGGGGGACGATCTCTTTTCCTTCGAAGAGGATGGGCTTGATCGAAGTCATGCCTACGTTTTCCAGACATTTGAGGTGGGTCAGATAGCTCTGTCCGAAAGTCATGAAAAAGCGGATGCGCTTAATGCCGGGCACGTTGAGCGCGAGCGATTCGATCTCTTCGTGGTGCAGAAGGTACATATCCTTTTTGCCCACGCCGTCAAAGTCGTATTCGCGTTTGATCTCCATAGGCTTGGTTTCGACCCAATGCCCGTCTTCCCAATAAGAGCCGTTTGCCGAGACTTCGCGGATGTTGATCTCGGGATTGAAATTGGTCGCGAACGGATAGCCGTGGTCTCCGCCGTTGCAGTCGAGGATGTCGATGTAGTTGATCTCGTCGAAGTGGTGTTTGAGCGCGTACGCTGTGAAAACGCCCGTAACGCCGGGGTCGAAACCGCTGCCGAGCAGGGCGCAGATTCCCGCTTTTTTAAATTTTTCGCGGTAAGCCCACTGCCATTTGTATTCGAATTTTGCCGTGTCTTCCGGTTCGTAATTTGCGGTATCGACGTAATGGACTTTGGTTTTCAGGCAGGCGTCCATGATGGTCAGGTCCTGATAGGGCAGTGCGAGGTTGAGTACGACGTCCGGTTTGAAACGCTCGATGAGCGCGACCAGCTCGTCTACCTTGTTTGCGTCTACTTTTGCCGTGGAGATCCTGGTCTTCGTCGTTCCTTCCAATTTTTCTTTGAGCGCGTCGCACTTTTCTTTCGTGCGGCTTGCGATGCAGATCTCTTCAAACGCTTCGCTGTTCTGGCAGCATTTGTGGATGGCGACGGAAGCGACGCCGCCGCAGCCGATGATGAGCGCTTTTCCCATGTTGAATACCTCTCTTTTTTAATATTTTCTGTATAGCGGGTGCGCGTTTGCGCACTTGTTTTTTTATGACTGTTTGCCGCTCAGGGCGATGAACATTTCCCGCACGATCTTGCATGCGGCGGCGGTCGACGCGCCGCTCGCGTCGTAATGCGGGGCAAGTTCGTTTACGTCCGCCGCGACGATGTTGCAGCTCTCGCATGCCTGCGTCACGGCGCGGCGCAGTTCGTCGAAGGAGACGCCGCCCGGTTCGGGCGTGCCGGTGCCGGGGAAGACGGAAGGGTCCATCACGTCCAGGTCCACGGTCAGGTAAACGGGCTTTCCGCGCAGAGATCGGAGCGTTTTTGCAAGTCCCTCGAAATCGAAGAGGCGGGTCGTCACGCGGCCCTTGCCCCAGTCGAATTCGCTCTTATCACCCGAACGGATGCCGAACTGAAAGATCTTGCCGTCTCCGACAAGTTCGTGGCAACGCCGCAAAACGCACGCGTGCGACAGTTTTGTACCGAGATAATCCTCCCTTAGGTCCGCATGCGCGTCGAAGTGCAGGATATGAAGGTCTGGATATGCCGCAAAGACAGCCCGCACCGAGCCGAGGGTGACGAGATGTTCTCCGCCGATCATAAAGGGGAGTTTGCCGTCCGAAAGGATAGCCGCCGCCCTCTCTTCAATCATTTGAAGCGCCCGTTCGGGCGAGCCGAAGGGGAGTTCGATGTCGCCGCTGTCGAAAACGGTGCCTTCGGGCAGTTCTTTGTTTTGGTAGGGGGAATACAGTTCCAGGCCGTACGATTCGCGGCGCATGACGGCGCTTGCAAACCGCGCACCGGGGCGGAAAGAAGTCGTGCTGTCAAACGGCGCGCCGAAAAGCGCGATTTTCGCCCCGCCGTAATCCGCGTCGCACCCGATAAAAGTTTCAATGTTCGCTTTCAACATCTTTCAGCATCTCCTCTACATAGGCGGGCAGGTAAAACGCGCCGCGGTGCAATGTGGTCGTATAGTATCGGCATTTCAGCCCGCGCGCGTTCCATCTCTTTTCGTCCAGGTCGCGCAGCGGGTGATATTTTTTAGTGGAAAACCCGAAAAGCCAGTGTCCCGAAGGATAGGTGGGGATGTGCGCCTGATAGATACGGGAAAAGGGAAAAGATTCTATGATGCGCTTGTGCGCCCGCTGCATCGCGATCGCGTCCTGCTCGTAAAAGGGGCTTTCGTGCTGGTTGACCATGATGCCGTCCTCTTTCAGCGCTTTGAAGCAATTTCCATAAAATTCGCGGGAAAACAGCCCTTCGCCCGGGCCGAACGGGTCGGTCGAATCGACGATGATCAGATCGTATTCCGCCTTTTTTCTGCGGACGAATTTCAGCCCGTCTTCGATGTAGACGTGCAGGCGCGGGTCGTTCATTTTGCACGCGGTGAAGGGAAGATATTCTTTGCTCACTTCGATGACCTGCCCGTCTATCTCCGCAAGGTCGATGCGCTCGATTTCGGGGTAACGGGTCAGTTCGCGCACCGCGCCGCCGTCACCCGCGCCGATCACGAGCACGTTTTTTACGCAGGGGTGTACCGCCATGGGGGTATGCACGATCATCTCGTGATAGATGAACTCATCTTTTTCGGTCAGCATGAGATAGCCGTCCAGCACGAGTATCCTGCCGAAAGCGGGCGTGTCGAATACGTCGATGCGCTGGAATTCGCTTTGACTGCTGTATAGCTGCCTGTCGATGCGTATGCTCAGCTTTACGTCCTTTGTGTGTTGTTCGGAAAACCAAAAATCCATAAAACAGCTCCTTCTTTGCGTATGCGGCAAAGATTCTCCTTTTCGTGACCGTCAGACCAGAACGTTCAACCGTTCGATGTTTGCGTCTTCCGGGCCGGTCATCTGGCAGCCTTTCTCTTTTGCGTAGCGGATATAGTCGAGGATCTTTTTCGTGACCCGCTCTCCGGGGGCGAGAATGGGAATCCCGGGGGGATAGCACATGACAAACTCCGAGCAGATCATGCCCTCCGTCTCTTCAAGCGGCAGAGAACGCTTATTTGCATAAAACGCGAATTGCGGCGTCACCGCGACTTCCGGCGCGATGTATTCGTTCTCCATCATGCCCGTCTTATCCTTCGCGTACAGCCGCCTGATCTCGCTCAGGGCTCCCACGAGCCGCTCGATGTCCCGTTTTCTGTCTCCGATGGAGAGGTAGGCGAGGATGTTTCCGAGGTCGCCGAATTCGATCTGAATGTCGTATTCGTCGCGCAGGATGTCGTAGACCTCGATGCCCGCCAGGCCGATTTCGAGGGTATGCACCGAAAGTTTGGTGCGGTCGAAATCGAAAATGCTGTCGCCGTTGATCAGCTCTCTCGAATAGGCGTAGTATCCGCCGATGTCGTTGATCTCGCCGCGGGCATAGTCCGCAAGTTCGATCACTTCTCCAAATGCCTCTTTCCCGCGCAGGGCAAGGTTTCTCCTCGAAATATCCAGACTGGAAAGGAGAAGATAAGACGCGCTCGTCGTCTGGGTCAGGTTGATGATCTGCCGCACGTGATCTCCGTTGACGCGCGGCCCCGTCAGAAGAAGGGAACTCTGCGTCAGGCTTCCGCCCGATTTATGCATGGAGACTGCCGCCATGTCCGCTCCCGCCGCCATGGCGGAGACGGGGAGTCCTTCTCCGAAATAAAGGTGCGTGCCGTGTGCCTCGTCCGCGATCGCGAGCATGCCGTTTTCGTGCGCGAGCTTTACGATGGCGCGAAGGTCGGAGCAAATGCCGTAATAGGTCGGGTTATTGACGAGGATCGCCTTGGCGTCGGGCGTTTTGCGGATGGTGTCGCGCAGTTGGCTGATGCTCATGCCGAGTGGGATGCCCAGCTGCGCGTCGCATTCGGGGTTGACGTATACGGGCACCGCGCCGCACAAAACGAGCGCACCCATCACGCTGCGGTGTACGTTTCGGGGCAGGATGATCTTTTCGCCCGCCTTTACGACCGACATGATCATGCTCTGCACGGCTGAAGTCGTGCCGCCCACCATGAGAAAGGCGTTTTCGGCGCCGAACGCGTCGGCGGCAAGCCTCTCTGCGTCGCGGATGACCGAAACGGGATGGCACAGGTTGTCCAGCGGCTTCATGGAGTTGACATCCATACTCACGCACTTTTCGCCGAGAAGGCGGGTAAGCTCCGGATTGCCGCGTCCCCGCTTGTGGCCGGGAACGTCGAAAGGCACGACCCGCATTTTTCCGAATTTTTCCAGCGCCTCGTAGATGGGGGCGCGTTCTTGCGCTTTTTTATCCATGGCTCAGTATACGTTCCGTCCGTTGAAAATTTCTATCATTTCTTTGCGCAGGCTGTCTATGATCTCCTGCCTCTTCGCGGGCGGAAGGTCGTTCTCGTCCAGGTTGAAGAGGTAATTTTTCAGGTCGATCTCGCGCAGCAGCATTTTTGTGTGAAAAATGTTAGCCGAGTAAACGTTCACGTCGATCGCATCGTATTTTTGCAGCGTCTTGTCCGAGATGAAATTTTGGATCGAGTGGATCTTTAAATCGTTGAAGATCTTTCGGCCGTCTACCGAACGAGTGAAGCCGCGCACGCGGTAATCCATCGTGATGATGTCCGAATCGAAGGAGCCGATGAGATAGTCGAGCGTGGACAGGGGGGTGATCGTGCCGCAGGTGGCGACGTCGATGTCTACGCGGAAGGTTGCAAGGGATGTTTCGGGGTGATATTCGGGATAGGTATGCACGGTCACATGGCTCTTGTCCAAATGCGCGACCTGCGTTTTGCCTGTCGCGGGGATCATGGAAAGGTCGGAGATCAGAAGGGTCACGGAGGCGCCCTGCGGTTCGTAATCCTGACCGGAAATGTTCAGAACGCGCGCTCCGATCATTTCTGTCAGGTGGGTCAGGATCTCCGTCAGCCTTTTCGAATTGTACTGTTCGTCGATATAGGCGATGTAGTCTTTGCGTTCGCCCGGAGATTTTGCATAGCAAATGTCGTAAATATTGAAACTGAGCGACTTTGTCAGGTTATTGAATCCGTAAAGTTTGAGTTTTGCCATGTCTGTATCTCCGATTCGTAGGATGATCGCGCACAAAAAAGAGCGCGCAGGCTGATCCTGCACGCTCTTAAAAAGTCAAAACGAATAAAATGCCTTTGAATGTTTCGCATGGCAAATACTTTCTGCGCTTATTGACCGTTTCACAAGTTTGTGCGGGATGCACCCGGTTATAAAGTAACCAACTTATAAAATTCGAGCTTTTAACTCGATCAATAAGGCGGCTTGGCCGCCAATCGGCATTCGACCCGGCTGTCCGTATGGCCTTGACCCTAAGCGGGGGGGTGGTCGTGTATTTGCATGCGACTTTTGATCCCCGCCGTCAGGCGAGGCGTCCATTGCGATTTGATTATACGAAATTTTGGAAATTTAGTCAAATAAAAGTGGCTGGCTTGGTAAAATTTTTTTAGCGGATCGGCTCGCGGAAAATGTATGCGCTCTGCCGCCGATCAGACAAACCCTTAAATACGCATTCAAACTTCGGAAAACGAAAAAGCGTCGGTTCCGGTAAAAACCGGAACCGACGCTTTTTTGTGGTAGCCCCACGGGGACTCGAACCCCGGTTTTCGCCGTGAGAGGGCGACGTCTTAACCGCTTGACCATGAGGCCGTTTCCAAACTTGCCAAATGATTATATCATAAAAATGCGGGCATGGCAACCTTTTTTAACAAAAATGACAGAATTTTTTTAATTTTTTGAAAAAATTTCGGGCGGGGAACGCCCGCCCGTTTTTTGAAAAGAAAGATCCGCCTGTGCCGCAGAACGAAAAAGTGTTAACCCGCTTCTCGCAGGTGGGTGCGCCGCTTGCCGCCTCAGCCTTTCCGTTCAAAAACAGACCTCGCCTATCGGCATAGACCATTTAGAGGGCGCTCCCTATTTTACATTGTGGATTAAGATAATTCGAACTCCGAACACCGCAGATCGTTTACGTTTCAGTTGGCAAATATCTCTCTTCCGTATTTATATTATACACTAGATGCGCGAAAAATTCAAGGGCATGGCGCAATTTTTACAGAGAAAATTACAGGCAGTGTCAGAATTTTTCCGTTATTCTTCTTTGCAGGCTTTGTCGAGGGCGGAAAGGTAGGCAAACATCTGGCTTTCGGAATTGAGTCCGTACCTCGCTTCCGTTTTGTCAAGCGCGGTCTGGCGGATAGAGTTCGTCGTAAATTCCGCCGCGATCCGGACCGCCGTATCCGTTTTTACGCCGCGTGCCAAGCATCCCACAAGGGCGCTTGCATAAACGTCGCCTGCGCCATGAAAAGCGCCTTCGATCTTTTCGGTCGCATAACTTTGGATCTTTCCCGCATCGTTTGTATAAAACACGCAGCTCTCCGTTTTGCCGTTTGCCGTCACATCGCAGCCGGTTATGGACGGGCGGGGGCAAAGTGCTTTTAATTTTTCGAGAATGGCGGGGTAAGATTGTTCGGTTGCCTTGCTGTAGGGGGTATCCGTCAGAAAACATGCTTCCGTCAGGTTGGGAACGATGATGTCCGCCGTACGGCAAAGGCCTTTCATTTCTTCGACGAATTTCTGATCGAAATGCGAATAAAGGATGCCATTGTCGCCCATGGCGGGATCGACGATCATAAGACCGCCTTCTTTCAGCAGTTCTTTTTTGATATTTTTCACCATCTCGATTTGATGGATGCTGCCAAGGTATCCGCTGATGATGATGTCGTAACGAAGACTGAGGCTTTTCCAGTGTTCGGTGATGGCGGGGATGTCTTCGCTCAGATCGCGGAAGGTGTACCCTTTAAATCCGCCCGTGTGAGTGGAAAGGATGGCGGTGGGGAGAATGTCGCACGTCACGCCCGAAGCGGAAATGATGGGCAGTGCGACGGTCAGAGAGCATTTTCCGACGCAGGAAATGTCGTTGATGGCAAGAACGCGCATGGCGGTGCCTCCTTTATTTTTATTCAGAAATTATAGTGCGAAGCGTTCGTTTTGTCAAGCGAATCAAGCAGGAAACGGGGAGGGCGATATTCTGACCGGTGCGGCGGTTTTGCTGAAAAGGGTATCCCGTGCGGCGTCGGGTATCGCCGCGTTTGACAGTGCGGTCTGCGATATGTTAAAATAAAGGCCGAAAAAGCGGAAAAGGCGGGAAGAATTTATGACCATTCATCACGACAAACTTGCATACGGAAAAGTTGCGTCGCTCAATGAAGAATTTTCTGAAGAGCGTCTGATTGCCATGGTAAACGCACTTTCAGAAAAGCCCGAAAGCGCGTTTCCCGATTATCGGAACAGCGTTGCGGGGCTGGCGTGTTCGGTGCTCAAATCATTTAGGATCGCACCGCCCGAAGGGGAAAATACGCTGCCGCTTGCCGATCGCTTGCTTTCGGAAAAAGATTATCGGACGGTGGTCGTCCTTGTGTTGGACGGGATGGGGATGAGCGTATTGGAAACGGCGCTGCAAGGCGACGGTTTGTTCCGCGCACACCTTGCGGGTGAGTATTCTTCCGTCTTTCCTCCGACGACGGCAGCTGCGGCGACCTCGATTATGAGCGGGGTTTCACCCTGTCGGCACGGATGGTTGGGGTGGACGGGATATTTTCCGGAACTCGATAAAAACGTCGTTTTGCTTACCAATGAAGATGCCGATGAGGGCGGAAAAGTGTCCGAACAAAGTCAGGCATTCCGCGCTTTTCCTTATAGGTCTGTTGCGGAGCGCGTTCAGGCATCGGGGTGCGATGCGTATATAATTTCTCCGTTTTCGGCGCCTTTTCCGGCTGATTTCAAACAATTTTGCAGTACTATGCGTGACATAGTTAATAAAAAAGGTAAAAAATATGTTTACGCGTACTGGCCTCAGCCCGATACCGTCATGCATGATTGCGGCGCGTCGTCAGACGAGGCAAAACATTGCCTTGCGCAAATCGAACGGGAAATAGAAAAAACATTTTCAGAGTTTGAGGGGGATGTGCTCTTTCTGATCACTGCCGATCACGGACACATCGACGCGGGCAGAAATGTCTGTATTTATGATTTCCCCGAAATTGCCGCCTGTCTGAAAAGGCCGCCTTCCTGCGAGCCGAGAGCGCTGAATTTATTTGTAAATGAAGGCTTTGCGGAAAAATTCAAAAACGCTTTTGCGGAGCGTTTCGGCAGTTGTTTTCGTCTGTATACGCGGGACGAGATCCTGTCGTCCGGGCTGTTCGGGGAAGGGGCGCCGAGGGAGGGCTTGGAAAAAGTGATCGGCGACTTTTTTGCGGTGGCGACTGGGGATACGAGCATATTCAATACGAGAGAAGAAGCGAAAAAGTTCGTCGGCGTTCATGCGGGGCTGACGCGCGACGAGCTGCGCATTCCTCTGATCGCACTTAAAAAATAAATGATGATTCGGTATAATTTTTCAAGGCGACGGCACGGCGATACGTGTGGATTGCGGTGGGTGTACCGCTGTGCCGTATGTGAGTCGGGATAAACGTATTGTCGCGCCGCGCTTTACATCGGTCGCGGTTTATGGTACAATAAAAACTGAAAATTTGCGGGGTCGGTTATGGCGGAAAAGTGGGATTGTTTTTATACATTGATCAGCGGGGCGACGGGCGGCGTCGGCCGCGCGTTCGTTTGGGCGTGCGCGGCGGAAGGCTGCCTGTTTCTGACGGGGCGCAGCGAAGAAAAGCTTGCGGCGCTGAAGGGAGAAATTCTTGCAAAATATCCGGACTGCCGCGTTTTATATTGCCCGTGCGATCTGACGGATGAAAGTTCGAGGAGAACGATGTATGCATATATCAAGGAGCAGGGGCTGACATTTTCCCGCCTTATCAACGTTGCGGGCGCGGACATACAGAAGGCTTTTGAAAAATATACGGACGAAAAGATCGTTTTTCAATGTCGAGTGAATTTGGAAGCGGCTCTTTCGCTCACGCGCTTTGTTCTGACGTGCCGAGCGCCGTCGCTGGAGATTTTGACGGTCGGCAGTATTTCGGGCGTATACCCCATGCCGTATTTTGCGGTATACAGCGCGACCAAGAGCGCACTTGTGAGCTTTTTCTCTTCTCTCAGGATAGAGCAGAAAGGAAAAGGCGTAAAGGTGACGGTCGTGGAACCGGGTGGCATTTATACCCGTCCCGATATTTGCAAAGATATAGAGGGGCAAGGGCTTTGGGGAAAACTGTCCGCGAAAAAGCCCGAATATATCGCAAAAAAGAGCCTGAAAGCGGTCGGTAAAAACAAGCGCGTGTACCGCCCGGGGTTTTGGAACAAATTTATTGCCGTCGTGCCGCGCGTTTTGCCCCTCGGCGTCAGGATGCGTTTTATTGCGCACCGCTGGAAAAAATTGGAGAAAGATGCGTTTTAGGCCGGCGGTGCACCGTTGTTGCGCAGTAAAACGGTCGGGCGAAAAGGGAGGAAAACGGATGAAAAAGTATATCGCCTCATTCGATCAGGGCACGACAAGTTCGCGCGCCGTTATTTTTGACAAATACGGCGAGATCGCGGCGAGCGGGCAGACGGAATTCAAACAGCATTACCCAAAACCCGGGTGGGTGGAGCACGACCCGAAAGATCTGATCGAATCGCTTCTGGCAAGCTGGCGGGCGGCGCTGTCGTCGGGGAAGATTTCGCCCGAAGACGTCGAGGCGATCGGGGTCGCCAACCAGCGCGAGACGGTCGTCGTGTGGGATAAGTTTACCGGAAAACCTGTCTATAACGCGATCGTGTGGCAGTGCCGGCGTAGCGCGGAATTCTGTGAAATGCTGAAAAGGGAGCGCTCCGCCTTTATTTACGACAAAACGGGACTGCCGTGCGATGCTTATTTTTCCGCGTCCAAAATTAAGTGGATTTTGGATAACGTCCCCTTTGCGCGGCGGCGCGCGGAAAAAGGGGAGCTCCTTTTCGGCACGGTGGATACGTTTCTTCTCTGGAATCTGACGGAGGGGCGGGTCCATGCGACGGACTATACGAACGCGTCGCGCACCATGCTGTTCAATATCCACACGCTCTCGTGGGACGAGGAGCTTTGCCGCCTGTTCGGCGTGCCGATGTCCATGCTGCCCGAAGTCAGGCCGTCGGGCGCGGATTTTGGTGTCGGTTCGAAACGGTTGCTCGGAGCGGCTGTCCCTCTCCGCGCGGCGGTGGGTGACCAGCAAAGTGCGCTTTTCGGTCAGCTCTGCGTGAACGAAGGGGACGTGAAAAACACTTACGGCACGGGGTGTTTTCTTCTGATGAATACGGGACGGTGCGCCGTCCGTTCGCAAAACGGGCTCGTCACGACGCTTGCCGCGTCGCTGTCTTCGCCCGATTATGTGTTGGAGGGGAGCGTTTTTGTCGGCGGGGCGGTCGTGCAGTGGCTGCGCGATGAGATGGGGCTGATTTCTTCTTCCGCTGAATCGGAGGAAGCCGCTCTTTCCGTCGCCGATACGGGCGGCGTGTGTTTTGTCCCCGCGTTTGTCGGGCTGGGGGCGCCTTATTGGGATTCCGATTGCCGCGGCATGATCTACGGACTGACGCGGGGAACGACCCGCGCGCACATCGTGCGCGCGGCGCTCGAATCGATCGCGTTGCAGACGTTTGACGTCGTGCATGCGATGGAGCAGGATCTTCGGGCAAATATCGAGCGGCTGTGCGTGGACGGCGGCGCGAGCGCAAACGATTTTTTGATGCAGTTTCAGGCAGATATGCTCGGCGTGCCCGTCGAAAGACCGAAAACGGTCGAAACGACAGCTCTCGGCGCGGCGTATCTCGCGGGGCTTTCTTGCGGTTTTTATAAAGATCTGGCCTCGCTTGGAGAACTGCGCGGGGAAGGGAAGACCTTTTCTCCGAAAGCGGACGGGGCGGTGCGTGCCGAAAAATTGTCCGCTTGGGAGCGCGCGCTGGACAGGGCGCTGCTCCGAGGGCGATAAAGTCGGCGCGCGGTAAATGCGTGCGGGGATAATGACGGAACCGCGATTCGTTGGCGGGACTCAGGGCATTGCCGCAAATGTGCGCGGCGGTTGCGCATCGGGCGCAGAAAAGCGGACGCGAGCCGCGATAAAATTTTAAAAAATCAATTTTCCGCTTTTTTCGTGCGGGAAAAATAAGGAGAAAACATGAGCAGGGCAGACGAAATTTTCGTAAAAAATTGCAAGGATATTCTTGAAAACGGGACGTGGGATACGGACAGGGAGGTGCGCCCGCGCTGGGCGGACGGCACGCCCGCGCACACGATCAAAAAATTCGGGCAAGTGTCGAGGTACGATCTTCGCGACGAGTTTCCCATCCTTACGATCCGCCGCACTTACCTGAAATCGGCGATCGATGAGATTTTGTGGATCTGGCAGAAAAAAAGCAATAACATTCACGACCTGTCTTCGCATATCTGGGACAGTTGGGCGGACGAAAGCGGGTCGATCGGAAAGGCGTACGGCTATCAGCTCGGGCTTAAATATCAATTTCCCGAAGGGGAGTTCGATCAGGTGGATAAGGTTCTGTACGATCTGAAAAACAATCCCGCCAGCCGCCGCATCATCGCGCATATGTACAATGTCGCCGACCTAAAAGATATGCATCTGTATCCGTGTGCCTATTCGATGACTTTCAATGTGACGGGGAACACGCTCAACGGCATCCTGAACCAGCGCAGTCAGGACATGCTCGCCGCGAGCAACTGGAACGTCGTGCAGTACAGCATCCTGCTCATGATGTTCGCGCAGGCTTGCGGACTGGAGGCGGGGGAGTTGGTGCATGTCGTTGCCGACGCGCACATTTACGACCGTCATGTGCCCATCGTAGAGAAGCTCATACAAAATCCGCAGTACCCTGCGCCCCGTCTTTTGGTGGATGAAACGGTCAAAGATTTCTATTCGTTTACGAAAGACAGCTTTGCATTGGAAGGGTACCGCTACAATGAATTTAATGAAAAAATTCCTGTTGCCATATAAATCAACGGTTTTTTCAGGTATTATGTCACGCATAAACAGATAAAAAGGAGTAAATTGATGAAGGCGATCGTAGTAGTGGACAAAAACTGGGGGATCGGCAGGAACAACGATCTGCTGTTCCGCCTGCCCGCAGACATGAAACATTTCCGCGAGATGACGTCGGGCAAAGTCGTCGTGATGGGGAGCAATACGCTGCTCTCCTTTCCCGAGGGGAAACCTTTGAAAAACCGCACGAACATCGTTCTGTGGCCGGACGGGGAAAAGAGGGAGGATTGCACCGTTGTCGCTTCTCTCGGCGAGCTGTTTGCCGAGATCGGAAAATATCCGGAAGACGACGTCTTCGTTGTGGGCGGCGCGATGATGTACAGGACATTGCTGCCCTATTGCGAAGAAGCTGTCGTAACGAAAGTCGATGCGGACGGCGGCGCGGCGGTATTTTTCGAAAATCTCGACGCGGCGGTCGGCTGGGCGTGCGTATCGGAGGGCGGGCTTGTCGAAACCAACGGTTATGCGATCCGCTTTTGCGTCTATAAAAATTCCCGCGTGAAAAAATGGTCGGAGTGAGAGGAATATGGAAAATCTGATCCTGCGTACGGACGGCCTTACCAAATTATACGGCAGCAGTGCCGCGGTGAACGGCGTTTCGATGCACGTAAAAAAGGGCGATATATACGGTTTTGTGGGCAGGAACGGTGCCGGCAAAACGACGCTGATGCGGCTCGTCTGCGGACTTGTCGCAAAGAGCGGCGGATCATACGAGCTGTTCGGCTGCCCTGATTCCGATCCCCGGATCGACGTGACGCGCCGAAAAATGGGGGCGATCATAGAGACGCCTTCGCTGTATCCGAATTTTACCGCCTATCAGAATCTGAAAGTGCAGTGCATGGCGGCGGGCATCGGCGACGATACGATCGAAAGGACGCTCGAGCTTGTCGGCCTTTCCGGCACAGGCGACAAAAAGGCGAAAAACTTTTCTCTCGGGATGCGGCAGCGCCTCGGCATTGCGGCCGCCCTTGTCACGTCGCCCGAATTTCTCATCCTCGACGAGCCAGTCAACGGGCTCGACCCGCAGGGCATTGCGGAGGTGCGCGAACTTCTCCGGAGATTGAATCGGGAACGCGGGATCACCGTTTTTATTTCCAGCCATATTTTGGGCGAACTTGCAAAACTGGCGACGACGTTCGGGTTTATCGAAAGGGGCATGCTTTTAAAAGAGGTTTCGGCGGCCGATCTCGAGGCGGCGTGCAGGAGGAGCGTCATCCTGCATCTGAACGGAATCGTTCGCTTTGCCGATGCGATGAATGGACTGGGAGTCGCGGAATACAGAGTACTCTCTCAGACATCGGTCGAGGTCTTTTCCGATATTTCCGTGTCTGCGCTCGCCTTTGCATTGCGGGATGTGGGATTGGAGATTCTGCACGTCACGGAAAACGACGTCGATCTTGAAAAATACTTCATGCAGCTGATCGGAGGGAACAGGCAATGAAAGCTCTTCTTCGCGCGGATTTTTACAGACTCTTCCGTTCCAAATTTTTCTATATTCTTTCGGCTGTCGCCCTCGGGCTTTCTCTTGTCACGCTCGGTCTGTATGCGGTCATCAACGAATTTTCTGAAATGGCGGATATGGGCATCGCCGTGGTCGACGCGTTCGCGTTTCAGCGCGCTTCTTTTGACGGCACGGTCGGCTATTTCAGCGCGATCGCCGCGGCAGTCTTTATCTGCGGCGACTATTCGGGCGGGGGGATGCGCGCAAAGATCGTGATCGGCTGCGGCAGGAGAAAGATCTTTTATTCCAAACTCATCGTGTGCGCCTTTGTTTCGGCTGTTCTTTACCTGATCATGCAGTTTGTCGTGTTCGCGTTCGGCGGCGCGGTATTCGGCTGGCGGGGCGTTTCCGTTTACGATGCAGTGTCCCTCTTTTTTACGGGGCTTTTCATGGCGCTCGCGTATGCGGCGATCTTTGCTTCTCTGTCCGTGCTTTTGCAAAAACTTTCCTCTTCGCTCATTCTCGGCATCGTCTGTATATTTGCCCTGAATCTGATCGTCAGCCTCCTTTCGATTGCGGTCGCATCGCTTGAATCCGCGGTGTTTGCTCGGTTTTATGAGGTTTTTGCGCGGTTGACGCCCGTGGGGCAGAATGCGGCCGTTGTCGGCGGTGCGGAAGATTATTGGGTGCTTTCGGCGATCTCGGCCGCATGGGTCGCGGCTGCCGCGCTGCTCGTGCCGCTGCGCTTTGTCAGACAGGATCTGAAATAAGCCTGTTCTGAAAAAAGGGAGAGCCGGAATCCGTCTTGCGCACGAAAAGCGTTGCGGCGATACGGGCGGCGCAGGCAAATATAAAGAAATCGTTAAGATTTAAAGCGGGGCCTTCGGGTTCCCGCCTTTTTCTTGCCATTTTGTTTTCCTGCGGGTATAATGGAAAGAAAAAATCCTGCGGAGTGTCTATGAAAAAGATTGCGATCGTGGAAGACGACGAGTATATCGGCGGCATGCTCTCCGAGCTTTTGCGCGGAGAGGGGTACGAGACCGTCAGGGCATTTTCCGGGAGCGAGGCGCTCCTTCTTTTCGGGCAGATAAAGCCCGATCTCGTGCTCCTCGATCTGATGCTGCCGGGGGCTTCGGGAGAGGAAGTCCTCAAAGAGGCGAAAAAATTGTGTCCCGTTATCATTCTCAGCGCAAAGACGGACGTCGGCGGCAAGGTAAAAAATCTGAACGCGGGCGCATCCGACTATATCACCAAGCCGTTTGACAACGAAGAACTTCTGGCGCGGATCGCGGTGCAGCTGCGTACGGAGGGCGGCAGGGGTGTTTTGTCGCTCGGCGGGCTGGTGCTCGATCCCGAAACGTACGAGGTAACGGCGGCCGGGATGCCCGTGCGGCTGACCAAGACGGAGTTTGCCATTCTGCGCGTGTTTATGGAACATCCGAAAAAAGTATTTTCCAAATCCGCCGTTCTCGATCATATCGAAAATTTTGTGCCCGACGGGGAAGAGTCTTCCGTGAGCGTGCATATCTCCAATCTCCGCAAAAAACTGGAAGAGGCCTCGGGCGAAAATTATATCGACACGGTGTGGGGCATCGGGTTCCGCTTTTCCAAAGAAAAGGCGGACCGCGTTTCATAAAACCGCGTTCTTTAAAAACTCTTTATGAAACCTTTTTCCTTTGTTTGACAGGCGGCGGTATCATTGGGGAAAAATCATAAAAGGAGATGGCTTATGGAATGTGTTCTCAGAACGTACGGGCTTACAAAAGTTTATAAAGGCGTGCCCGTCGTCAACGGCGTTTCCATGCACGTCCGCCGCGGCGACATTTACGGTTTTGTGGGCAGAAACGGCGCGGGCAAAACGACGCTCATGCGGCTCGTCGGCGGGCTCGTGAACAAGAGCGGCGGCTCGTACGAGCTGTTCGGTCAAAGGGACGACGGCGGAAAGTTCGACCGGGCGCGCCGCCGCACGGGCGCGATCATCGAAACGCCCTCCGTGTTTCCTGAATTTACTGCGGAGGAAAATCTCCGCGCACAGTGTGTTTCGCTCGGGGTGGACGGGAAAAAGATCGTGCCCGAACTTTTGGAATATGTCGGCCTTTCGGGCACGGGAAAGAAAAAGGCGCGCAATTTTTCTCTCGGCATGCGCCAGCGCCTGGGCATCGCCGCCGCGCTTGTCGGAAGTCCCGATTTTCTCGTTTTAGACGAACCGACCAACGGGCTTGACCCGCAGGGCATCGTCGAGATCCGCGAACTTCTCATTCGCCTCAACCGCGAAAAATTCATCACGATCCTCATTTCAAGCCATATACTCGGAGAACTTTCGAAACTTGCCACGGCGTACGGCTTTATCGAAAAGGGGGCGCTGATCAAGGAGATCTCGGCAAAAGAACTCGACGAGGCGTGCCGCAGGAGTGTGCGCGTCACCGTCAGCGATACCGAAAAACTGCCGTATATCCTGGAGCGCGGCCTCGGGATCGCCGATTTTAAAATATTGTCGCAGACGGAGGCGGACATCTACGGCGACGTAAAGATCGGCGAACTGGCGCTCGCATTGCACGCGGGCGGGGAAGAACTGTATCGGGTGCGCGAACGGGACGAAGATCTCGAGGGGTACTTTATCAACCTCGTGGGAGGTGAAAAGTAATGGGCAAACTTCTTCGGGCAGATCTGTTCCGTGCGTTTCGGTATAAAATTTTTTATCTGCTTCTGGCGGTCAATGCGGTTGTCGGCGTCTTTTCCGTCATCAATCAGCTTGCGTGGCGCGGGTATGCCGAAGTCAGCGCCTTTGATGTGCTTGGGGGCGGTTTCGGCGGCGGAATCGGTTTTATCGGCATTCTCAATGCGGTGCTGGTCGCCGTCTTTATCGGGCACGAATATGCGTGCGGTGCGATGCGCAACAAGGTGATGACGGGCGGCGGAAGATCGAAAATTTATCTTTCCAAGCTCGCCGTCTCTTCCGCGATGTGCGCCGCCGTGTATCTTGCCTATCATGTTGTAAATTTCGTACTCGGAAGCGCGCTTCTGGGCTGGGGAGCGCATTCGTTTTCCGAAATCGTTCTGGCGTTCTTTGCGGGGCTTTTCATGTCGCTTGCGTACTGCGCGATCTTTACGGGTGTGTCCATGCTCTCTAAAAATACGGTTGTGAGCCTGCTTTCGGGCGTTTTGGGCACGCTTTGTATCCTGTTGCTCGTCATATGGGTGCAGGGGGAATTGGAAGGGACCTATTTCTTTCCCGAAGGTTCGGAAGAGGGCGTCTGGCTTCCCTGCCAATGGCCGGCTTTCTGGCAGGGGCTGGCGCGTTTTGCGATCCGTCTTGTCCCCACGGGGCAGTCGGTGCTGCTTTCCATGGGCAGTCTGTCGATGTCGGCTATGGGGACGCTGATCGGGCTGTCCTGTGTCTGGATCGTCCTCTCAGCGGCGGGCGGTTCGCTCGTTTTCAGAAAAATCGATATGAAATAATAAAAAACTGCGCAGCGTTTCAGGGTACCTCCCGAAAAGCGGAGAACTTTCAGCTCGGGTTAACGCCTGACGGCGCCGCGTTTTTACGGGAGGATATCCATGACCGTTGCGCTCATCTGTTCGGCGGCCGCGCTTGCGCTGTCGGCGGCGGTTCTTGCCATAAAGATCGTCGTTATGAAACGTTCGCTTGCGGAGCTTGCGCGGCAGGCGGAAGAAAAATTAAGAGAGGAGTCTAACGTGCCGCTGTCGCCCGATTCGGCGGACAGGGACCTCTGCCGCCTTGCCCGCTCCCTTTCCTGTCGGCTGGACGAGGTGATCTCGCTCGGTAGAAAATATCGGGAAGGGGACATGGAGCTGAAACGGGCGATCGCCGACGTGTCGCACGACATCAGGACGCCGCTCACCTCCGCGGCGGGGTATGTCGGGCTTTTGAAAAAGAGCGGGCTTTCGGGTAAACAGGCGGAGTATCTTTCCGTCATTGACGGCAGGATCGCCGCGATGAAAAAATTGACGGACGAACTTCTGTCTTACTCCGTCGCGGCCTCTGACGAAACGCCGCCCGAACTTGCGGAAACGGACATGCGCGCCGCGCTCGAAGACGCGCTCACCCAGTTTTACGCGGCGTTCGAAGAGCGGGGCATCGTGCCGGCGATCAGCCTTCCCGAAAGCGCGGTCGTCCGCATCGCCGATAAGGACATGCTGTCGCGCGTGTTCGGCAATATTTTGAACAATGCGGCGCGCTATTCGGGCGGGGACCTTTGCGTGACGCTCAGAGAGGACGGCGAGATATTGTTTGAAAACGACGCGCCCGCCCTCGACGAGGTGAGCGCCAAGCGGCTGTTCGACCGCTTTTTTACGGTGGAAAATGCGCGCGGTTCGACGGGACTGGGGCTTTCCATCGCAAAACTTTTTACCGAGCGCATGGGCGGAAGTATCGGGGCGTCTTATGCGGGCGGGCGCCTTTGCATCCGCATGAAAATATAAAGTTGATGTCCGTCGTTTTTTTGCACAATTTTCGATGCCTTTGGCGGTTGAAATGTTTTTTGCGATGTGCTATAATAAAGCCAGACCAAAACGGAGGAAACCAAAATGGCAAGAATGATTCTCAATGAAACCAGTTATTTCGGCGCAGGCTGCCGCAAAGAAGTCGTCGGCGAACTCAACCGCCGCGGCATGAAAAAGGCGTTCGTCGTTTCCGACAAAGACCTCGTGAAATTCGGCGTCGCCAAGAAAGTTACGGATGTGTTGGACGGCGCGGGTATTGCGTACGATCTTTTCGACGACGTAAAGGCGAATCCCACGATCGCGAACGTCAAGAACGGCCTGGCGGCGTTCAAAAAGAGCAATGCCGACGTGATCATCGCGATCGGCGGCGGCTCGGTCATGGATACGGCAAAGGCGATCGGCATCATTTCCGAAAATCCCGAATTTTCCGACGTAAAGTCCCTCGAGGGTACGGCGAACACCAAGCATAAGTCTTTCCCGATCATCGCGTTTGCGACGACGTCGGGTACGGCGGCGGAAGTCACCATCAACTATGTCATCACCGACGAAGAGGCGGGCAGAAAGCTCGTCTGCGTCGATCCCAACGACATTCCCATCATCGCGTTTAACGACGCGGAGATGCTCATGAGCATGCCCAAAGGGCTTACGGCGGCAACCGGCATGGACGCGCTGACGCACGCGATCGAGGCGTATATCACGCCCGGCGCGACGCCCATTTCCGACATGATGACCTGGAACAGCATTAAATTTATCGCGGAAAATCTCGAAACGGCGGTCAAAGACGGTTCGAACGCCGCGGCGCGCGAGGGGATGGCGTACGGCTCTTACGTCGCGGGCATGGCGTTCTCTAACGTCGGTCTGGGCATCGTCCACTCCATGGCGCATCCGCTCGGCGCGCGCTACGACATCGCGCACGGCGTCGCGAACGCGCTGCTTTTGCCGTACGTCATGGAGTACAATAAACCCGCCGCGCTCAAAAAATTCGGCGACATCGCCAGGGCGATGGGCGTCGACGTCAAGGGCATGAGCGACGAAGAGGCCGCCGACGCCGCGATCGAGGCGGTGCGCAGGCTCTCCAAGGCGATCGGCATCCCGCAGAAACTCTCCGAGATCGGCATCAAAGAAGAACAGCTCAAACAGCTTTCCGAAGACGCGTTCATCGATCCCTGCACGGGCGGCAACCCCCGCAAAACTTCTCCTGCGGAGATCCTCGAAATCTATAAAAAGGCTCTTTAAGCCTGTTCGGCAATACCGTATTTCCCGCGGAATTTTCCGCGGGAAAATTTTTGTATAACAAAATTTATTGTTTGAGTAATAATAAATAATATTTATTTATTTTTGATACCCATTTTTACTTTTTGTGGTATAATTATCTAAAATAGGATAAGTAGGTGAGTGATTTTTTATTTTATTATAAATTAAATGGAGGTGGTTTAATAGTAAAAACAATATTCCAGAAAAAAGGAGGTTATTTAATATGGAAGCTTAAAAAAACACCTAAATTTCAAATAAGGAGAAAAAAATGAAAAAATTAATTGTTGCCCTATTTGGCATATCTATGATGTTGTTGGGTATTAATTCTGCCATTATATTGCTAAGTGTTAATTCAAACTTTATGTTTGTAATTGCATTTATAGCTCCTGTTATAGGTACGCTGGCTAGTTTGATTGCTGTTATTAGCATATGTAAAACAGATTCAACCACTATTAATGATAGAGAAAACAATAATAATGAAAATAATAATAATGATAAAGATAAAGAGGTATAAAGATGAAAAAAATTTTTAGTACGATAATCAGTACAATATTATTATTTTGCGTAATAATTGGTTCTGTCGGTTTTTTTCAAGCAGATTTAACTATTGACGATATGAGAAAAATTTTGATTGAAAAGTTTGTTCCTGAATCATATCTTGATGGGTTGCCTGATGAAAGAGTTGAAAGCTTATATTATGATTTAAGAGATGAAGTAACAGGTTTTGGTGGTACGAATATTTCTACACTAAATGAAACAAAAGATGAGCCTTCAATTGAGACAAAGGGAAGTATTCCATCAGATGATATGACATTTAGTGTTACAAAAGTTTTTGTTTATAATAATTCATCTACTAAACACATTAAGGAAATTCAAATTTTTGTTGAATATGATTGGATACATATTCCGATATGGCTAAAAACAGATGCTGTTACCGTAAATTGGGATTCTAATGTATTTACATTTAAAAGCGGTTCGTTTTATTCATATAGCAACAATACAGGGACTTATTTGTCGCAATTTTATGAAACAAATTTTGAATTGGACAATCCAACTATTTTAGAGCAGGGGGGATTAGGGTATGATACCGAATTGGCTTATCTTCTCGCACATGGTCAACAGCCTAAACCTCAGAACTGTTTTGGCAGAGCCTCTTTTGTGTTGCTTCCTAGAGTGAATCCGATGTATGAAAAAAGTACAGGTAATTTTTTAACTACTTCGATAAATGCACAATATAGGCATAATCGTAATCCTTTTGTTGGAAGTGTTGGTTTTTCAATAAAGGGTGTTTCTGTTAATTTTGATTTAAGTTTTCTTACTGATACAACAACACAATCGACTAATATCTTCTACTCAAATTAAAAGCCAATTTCTGGATAGCTAACAAGGAAAAAATCTAAGTCTAGACAGACAATTAAATTTTATTTGCTACTTTATATTTAATTGTTAATTTTCAAAGAGCCAGAATTGAATGTTCATTCAATTCCGGCTCTGATAATATAATAAAATTTTCTTAATTTTTTTTGAAAAAATTGCTTTCAAACTCTTGACAACGAAAATAGAAGTGGTATAATGTTAGCAGAAATTAAAAGAGAGTGCTAGCACTTATAAACAGTAAGTGCTACATCCTCCGAATAAGGAGATGATTGTTATGAAAAATGAATTGACGAACAGGAACGGATTTTATCCCGATTACGATTTCTTTGACGAAGCGATGCACGACTTTTTCCCGTCTTTTTACGGCAGGGGGCATCATCAGAAGTATATGCGCACCGATATCAAAGAGACGGACGATTCTTATGTAATGGAAGTGGAGCTGCCCGGTTTGGATAAGAAGGATATTCACATCGATCTCAAAGACGGGTACCTCAATATTTCCGCCGCCAAGAGCGAAAAGAGCGAAGAGGACAAGAAACACAACTATATCCACCGCGAACGCAGTTTCTCCTGCCAGAGGAGCTATTATGTCGGCGACATCCGGAAAGAGGATATCAGGGCGAAGTACGAAAACGGCATGCTGAACGTGACGATCCCCAAAGAGACGCCGAAGAAGATCGAGGACCATAAGATCGAGATCGAGTAATTTTATCTGTCAAGGGGCGGGTTTTCCCGCCCCTTTTTTATGCGGCGGCAAGGCATAATTCTGTGTGCTATGCCTTTAAGCTATGCTTTACGATAAAAAATAAGTATTTGTAAATATTAGACACGGCGCGCCGCGGCATGTTATAATAATAAAAAATTTACAAGAGAAAACAGCTGCGGGCGGTTGCCGCGCGGGAAGGAGATTTGCCGGATGGAGTTGATCGAAAATAAAAGATTCGGAAACGAGAGAGATTTATACGGTTCGCGCGAACTGATCGTGCGGAAGTGCCGTTTCGAAGGCCCCGAGGACGGCGAGTCTGCCCTCAAAGAGAGCCGCGACATCATAGCGGAAGATTGCTTTATGGATCTCCGTTATCCGTTTTGGCATGTACATAATATAAAGATCAAGGGCGGGGAGATGACGAAAAATTGCCGTGCCGCCCTGTGGTACGATACCGACGTCGTCATAGAAGACTGCAAAATGAACGGTATCAAAGCCCTGCGCGAGTGCGGCAACATCGTTCTCGACAGGGTCAGCGCCGATTCGCCCGAATTCGGTTGGAAATGCGATCATATCTTGATAAAAGGCGGGCAGATCGCGTCCGAATATGCGTTTTTGGAGAGCAAAGACATCAACATCGACGGTTTGCATTTTTCGGGTAAGTATTCTTTTCAGTATACGAAAGACGTAAATATCTGCAACGCGCGGATGGATACGAAAGATGCTTTCTGGCACGCGAAAAATGTCACCGTGACGGACAGCGTTTTGAACGGGGAATATCTCGCCTGGTATTCGGACGGGCTTACGCTCATCCGCTGCCACATCAAGGGCACGCAGCCGTTCTGTTACTGCAAGGATCTGAAACTTATCGACTGCACGATGGAGGACTGCGACCTTGCATTCGAATACAGCGATGTCAGGGCGGACGTGAAGAGTCATATCGTATCCGTCAAAAATCCGCATAAGGGGCTGATCGAGGCAGACAGCATCGGCGAAGTGATCCTGACCGAAGACAGCGTCTATCCCGCCGAAGCGAAGATCATACAGAGAAAAGGTGTGTGAACAGTTCATAGAAAATGCCTGCGTATTTGACAATGCGCGGGCGTTTTTGGCTTTATAGCGTTTCGCCGAAAGAAAATTTCTTGCCGATTCCGACGAAAAATCCGTACAACCGTTGACAGTTTTCCGAAAATATGATAATCTATATGTTAGAGGAACGATAATTTAAATGGCGGAAAAGCGCCGCCATATGGGCGGCGCTTTTCCGTTGCGGAGGATTTATGGCAGAGGGAAAAAAGAAGATCACCTTGCGGGATATTGCGGAAAAAACGGGGCTTTCGGTCAATACGGTTTCGCGTGTGCTGAATAAAAAGCCGTATTACACGAAAGAAGTGGAGGAGAAAGTCAACGCTGCCTGCAAAGAGCTGGGGTATATCGTCGATATGAACGCGTCGGGGCTGCGCAGCGGTTCCACCAAGACGGTCGCGATCCTGTACGATGATCTGATCAATCCCTATTATTCGTATACGACGGATATTATATCCAAAAGGTTGGAAGAAAAAGGGTATAATTGCATCATGTTCTCCAATAACGACCGCTCGCCGTACGTCGATTATGAACTCATGCGCAGTGTGATGGCAAGAAAGCCGGACGGGATCCTCTCTTATTTAGAGCCTGCGGCGGATATGGTGGACTTTATCAAAAATTCAGAGATCCCGTTCATCATTTTCGGTCGTGACGGCACGCAGTACGGCATGACGGGGCTTTCCGTCGACGAAGTTTACGGCGGACGGCTGGCCGGGGAGCACCTTCTTGAGTGCGGTTATCGGAACATCGCCTATGTGGGAAGCTGGCACGACGTGAAAGTTTGCCTGGATCGGCAAAACGGGCTCGAACAGGCACTTGCAGAGAAAGGGTTGTCGCTTGCGCCCGATCATGTATTTTACATCCGCGAGCAGGATTTCGGGCAAATGGTGGACAAACTGTTGGAAGACAACGTGGACGGTATCCTGTGTTTCAACGACATGATCGCCTTTTTGCTTACGGAAGCGCTGATCGAGCGCGGAAAGCATGCGGGGGAAGATTACGGGATCGTAGGATTCGACAATATTCAGCAAATGATGCGTATGCCGCGCTTTTTGACAACGGTCGACGCGGGCAGTCATGAATTTGCAGAGGAGGGTGCGGATATGATGCTCGATCTTCTGTCCGGAGCGGAAGAAGAACGCGAACCGTTCCGCAATACGCACAAATCTTTCCTCGTGAAGGGCAGGTCTACGAGAGAGATCTGATGTATGTAAAGACGGTTTCAAACCATAGGATCGATAAAAACCGTGCGGGATTTTCCGCACGGTTTTTTCGTTTTTTTGCAGTTTTCGCGTCTTGCGCACATCGGCCGTTACCTGCGGTAGAGCGCGAGAAGTTTTTCTGCCCGCATCCTGACCTCTTCGGCAACACTTTCGGGCGAGACGATTCTGATCCCGTCGCCGAAGGACAGGATCTTCGAGTACAGCGGTTCGCCCGCAGGCAGGGTCGCTTCTGCGACGATGCGGTCTCCGTGTGTCTGCACATTGTCCATCCCGATCCATTCCTCCACATCGGGCAGGGCATGTTTTTCCACATAAAACACGATGTCCGTAAGTTCCGTATTCTTAAAATCGAATTTGAGGGGAAGGTTGTCGCGGTCGATCTCGCGTCTCGCAAATATTTCGCCCGTTTTCCGCGCACTGCGGATTCGCCCGACTTTAAAAAGGCGAAAATCCGAGCGTTTGCGGCACCAGGCGTATACATACCAGATATTTTGTTTATAAACGAGCAGGTGCGGTTCTATGACGCGCCTGCTTTCGTTTCCGTTGCGGTCTATGTACAAAAGATCTAGGCATTCGTCGTTTTCCGCCGCCTCTTCCATGACTTTCAGCTTTTCCGAAAAGTCGTACGCGTCGCCCCACGTCCCGCTGTCTACGACGATCCTGCCGGATAAGGTCAGGTTTCGGCTGTCCGATTTCTGCTGTGACAGGAGTTTATTCAAAGCGTCGGCAACGGCATCGTCATGCAGCTGTTCGTAGAGTGCTCCCAAAGCATTGATCGCCGCGGAATATTCCTCTTTTGTGAAAAAATTTTCAGGCAGCTTATAGGTGTCGGGCAGGAATATTCCGCCGTTCCTGCCGCGTATGATATCTATCGGAACACCCGATACGATCAGCTCTTCCAGATAGCGGTGTATGCTCCGCTCCGAAACGCCGCATGCGGAGGCAAGTTCCGCCGCGCTCGTTTTTTTCTTTTTCAGAAGAGTAAACAATATTTTCAGCATCGCTTGAAATTTCATGGTCTATACTCCCGCAAATTTTTTTTGATTTACGAAAAATATTTTAATAAATATGACAATATATGTCAACTATTTTGCGGTATACTGTGCATGTAAAAGGGAGGACAAGTCATATGAAAAAGAATATAGCCGCGGCGATCGGTCGCCTGTTCGGAAAAAAATCAGTCTGCGTGGTACCCGCCTTGCATGCGGTGAAAGCTGCCGCGAGAAGGGACGGAGACCGCCGGGCGGAGCCGGCTGAGTTTCCGCGTCGCTCTGCAGGTCTATTCGCGCCGCGCTCGGCTCGGCCGAGGGCGCAGACGCTCGATGAGATGATCGAGGGTCTTTCCGGTCTTCGGGGACTGAACGTGAAAGAGCGCGAAGAAGCATGGGCGGACGATCGGTTCGGAGCATAACGGAAATTTATCTGAAATATAAGTTTTACGAATATCAGAAATTCTTCTCAGTGATTGCCAAACTTTGTTTTTTCTGATACAATAATTTTTGAAAGAAAAAACAAAGGAGTTTTTTGCCATATGTCTTATGTAGAAAGCGTTCTCGCTCGTCTTAAAGAGCAGAATCCCAACGAACCTGAGTTTCATCAGGCTGCGACGGAAGTTCTCAACAGCCTTAAACCTGCGATCGATGCGAATCCGCAGTACGAAAAGGCAGGGCTTTTGGAAAGATTGGTCGAGCCGGAAAGGATCATCATGTTCCGTGTCCCTTGGGTGGACGATAAAGGCAACGTTCAGGTCAACAAGGGGTACAGGGTGCAGTTTAACAGCGCCATCGGGCCTTACAAGGGTGGGCTTCGTTTTCATCCTTCCGTCAATCTCTCGATCATCAAATTTTTGGGCTTCGAGCAGATCTTTAAAAACAGCCTGACGGGGCTTCCCATCGGCGGCGGCAAGGGCGGTTCCAACTTCGATCCGAAGGGCAAGAGCGATAACGAGATCATGCGCTTTTGCCAAAGCTTTATGACCGAACTTTATCGCCATATCGGAGCGGATACCGACGTTCCCGCGGGCGACATCGGCGTCGGCGGCAGGGAGATCGGTTATCTGTTCGGGCAGTATAAGAGGATCCGCGACGAGCACGTCGGCGTTCTGACGGGCAGAGGGCTTTCTTACGGCGGTTCGCTCGTCCGTACCGAGGCGACGGGCTACGGCCTGGTATATATTGCCGAAGAGGCGCTCAAGAGCAAGGGGGACGACCTGAAAGGCAAGACGGTCGTCATCAGCGGTTCGGGCAACGTTGCGATCTATGCCTGCCAGAAAGCGCAGCAGCTCGGCGCGAAAGTCGTTACCATGAGCGATTCCAACGGCTATGTCTACGACAAAAACGGCATCGACCTTGCCGTCGTCAAACAGATCAAAGAGGTCGAAAGGGGCCGCATCAAAGAGTATGCCGCACGCGTTAAGGGCGCGGAATATCATGAGGGCTGCAAGGGCGTTTGGACGGTCAAATGCGACGTTGCGCTCCCTTGCGCCACACAGAACGAGCTGGACGAAGAGTCGGCGAAGATCCTCGTCAAAAACGGCGTGAAACTGGTCGGCGAGGGCGCGAACATGCCTACGACCCTTCAGGGAACCGAAGTGTTCCAGAAAAACGGAGTCGTCTTCCTGCCCGGCAAGGCGGCAAATGCGGGCGGCGTTGCGACGTCGGCTCTCGAAATGGCGCAGTCGAGCGGAAGGTTGTTCTGGTCTTTCGAAGAAGTGGACGCAAAACTCAAAGGCATCATGGCGAACATCTTCAAGAATATCGATGCTGCAGCGAAAAAGTACGGACACGAGGGCGATTACGTCGTCGGTGCGAACATCGCGGGCTTTGAAAAGGTCGCAGAAGCGATGATGGCGCAGGGCGTTGTGTGATCGCACATAAAATTAACGGTACGCGGAAAAGAAAATTTCCTCATGCTATAAGCGGGCAGGACGGGAGAATCCGTTCTGCCCGTATTTTGTTTATAAAAAACGTGCGGCGTTTCAAACGCCGCACGTCAGGGATCATAATTTTCTGAATGCAGATTTTGGCTGTCCGCAGATCGGGCAGGTCCACGTTTCGGGCAGCTGCTCGAAGGGGACATTGCCGCTGTAAACATGCCCGCAGACGGTGCAGATGAATTCACCTTTCGGGGCGTCTTCGGCAAGATAAGTCGGGGAATTTTTTGCGGTTTTGCCTTTTATGACCTTATGATAGTATGCATAGGTCATGGGCGGATTGTCGCTCAAAACGTCCGCGCCGATGACTTCTCCCAAAAACACCGTGTGCGTGGGAGAATCCATCGTATCGATTACCTTGCAGGCGATGTAAGCGCAGCTGTCCGTCACGACGGGCAGAGCATCCTTTACGGCATAAGGGACATCGGAAAATTTGTCGAAGTCTTTTCCCGAACGGAATCCGAACGTGCCGATGATCTGCGGATCGCTGTTTTCGGCGAGGATCGAGATCGCAAAATGCCCGCAGTCGGCGATGCATTTGTTCGTGTAGTTGTCTTTATTGATGCTGACCATGACGGTGGCAGGGGAAGAGGTGATCTGCGCAGCGCAGTTCGCCGTGCAGCCCGTCGGCCTGCCGTTGTCCCATGTCGAGACGATATATACGCCGTACGACATCGAATGAAATGCTTTGGGATTCATAAAACACCTCGGTTCATACAATTTGTTTTGTCAGCGCAAAACAAAATTTGTGAACAGTTTTTTAATAGTTTTCCGCCTTCAGTTGGAAATATGCCTTGGGATGAGAGCAGACCGGACAGATCTCGGGCGCTTTTTTGCCGATCACGATATGTCCGCAGTTCGAACACTGCCAGATGCAGTCTTCGTCGCGCGAGAAGACAAGGCCGTTTTTCACGTTGTCGAGGAGTGCGAGGTATCTCTTTTCGTGTTCTTTTTCGATCTCGCCGACTTTTTCAAAGAGGAAAGCGATGTGGTCGAAACCTTCTTCCTTCGCCTCTTTTGCGAACGTGGCGTACATATCCGTCCATTCGTAATTTTCGCCCGCCGCCGCATCGATCAGGTTTTCTTCCGTGGAAGGAACGTCTCCGCCGTGCAGGAGCTTGAACCAGATCTTGGCGTGCTCTTTCTCGTTGTTGGCAGTCTCTTCGAACAGCGCAGCGATCTGTACAAATCCGTCTTTTTTTGCTTTGCTGGCATAATAAGTGTATTTGTTCCTTGCCTGAGATTCTCCCGCAAAAGCAGTTTGCAGGTTCTGTTCCGTTTTGGTGCCTTTGAGTTCTTTAGCCATTGCTTTTACCTCCGATCATAATTTGATTATATTTTGCAGTCGGGACAGAGCCCGATCAGCTCGACGTTTACGGATTCCACTTCGAATCCGTCCGTTGCCCCCGATAGGGCGACGCGTGCCGCCGCGTCGGGTGCGTCAAAGATCCTGCCGCATTTGCGGCATCGCATGTGATAATGTTCGTCCGTTCTCAGGTCGTATCGGTCTGCCCCTTCGCCCACGCAAACTTTTTTGATTTCACCCATTTCCGACAGCAGGTTCAGGTTGCGGTACACGGTCGCTTTGCTGATGTGAGGATGATTTTCTGCAATGCGGGAATAGATCTGTTCCGCATCGGGGTGCCCGCACATCGAGCGCACCGTGTCCAATATGAGCTTGCGTTGGATGGTATTTCTTGTACTCATATTTATAATTTCTCTCTATTGATAACGATTATCAATTATATTATATCACAAAATTGATCATTGTCAAGGTTTCGGCGAAAAATTTTCAGAAATCTTGACAAGAAGGGAGCTCTGTTTTATAATAGATTTATATTCAGAGCAACATGCGGCGATCTGAGCGGAGGCGGAAATGACGTACGACAAGACAGAATTGAATTTTTTACAGCGCGATTGTGAAATGCAGTTCGGAGAGAAAGACGGAGGAAGGATTTTTCGCCGCGCGTCCAAGCTGTATGCGGAACTTGTTGTCACGACCGACTATAAAAACGATGCCGCGCTGCAAAAACAGCTGAAAGGCCTCGTTTATCCCGTGATCGCATACTATAAGACCCTTCTTGCGGAAGGGTATAGAGAACCGAATGCTTTGGGCCTTGTCCGCCGAGAAACGGAGAAAGCTGCAAAAAACTGCGGAGAGATCCTGGACGCACAAACGCGGCGCTTCTTTCCGTTTCACGCATTTAAACGCAATATCAAAAAGTTCATGGCTTCGAAATTTCCGTCGGCGGATTGGGTCTGCACGGAACCGAAGGCAAAGATCGGAAGTGTATCTTTCCAGATTAAAGAATGTTTGTATTATAAGATCGTTCACAAATTCGGCTGCCCGGAGCTGTGCCCGGTGTTCTGCGAGTACGAGAGCATCGCTTTCCGCGGGCTGAGCCCCAAAACTGTCTGTGAGAGGAACGGAGAACTGGCAACCGGGCACGAGGTGTGCACGTTTGTGTTCAGAAAAGGAAGATCCGAAACGAAAAAATAAGCAAAAAACGAGAGGGCGGCTGTCCTCTCGTTTTTATATAACAACCTCCCGAAAGCGGTCTTTCGGGAGGTTTGTCACAGAATTGTTATGCCTTGTTGTCGCTGCCGAGTACGTCGACGATCTTGTGTTTGACAAGTTCTTTGACAGCCGTCCTCGCGTCGCCGAGGTACTGACGGGGATCGAAGTGATCGGGGTGCTCGGCAAAGTGCTTGCGAACAGCCGCCGTGCAGGCCACGCGCAGGTCAGAGTCGATATTGATCTTGCAAACCGCCATCGTCGCGGCTTTTCTGAGCATGTCCTCGGGGATGCCGATCGCGTCGGGCATCTTGCCGCCGAACTGGTTGATGATCGCGACTTTGTCCTGCGGTACGGAAGAGGCGCCGTGCAGAACGATGGGGAATCCGGGCAGGCGCTTGCCGACTTCTTCGAGGATGTCGAATCTGAGCTGCGGTTTCTGACCGGGTTTGAATTTATAAGCGCCGTGGCTGGTGCCGATCGCGATCGCGAGGGAGTCGCAGCCCGTTTTCTGCGTGAATTCGAACACTTCGTCGGGATGCGTGAAGCAGGCATCTTCCGCTTTCACGTTTACGGCGTCTTCGATGCCGGCGAGCTGTCCGAGCTCTGCCTCGACGACAACGCCGCGGTCATGCGCATAGGCGACGACTTTTTTCGTGATCTCGATGTTTTCGTTGAATGCGTGATGAGACGCGTCGATCATGACGGAAGTAAATCCGTCGTCGATTGCGGATTTGCACGCTTCGAAATCAGCGCCGTGATCGAGGTGCATGACGATGGGAATATCTGTCGTTTCGACCGCTGCCTCGATGAGGTGTTTCAGGTAAACGGGGTTTGCGTATTTGCGCGCACCGGCAGAGACCTGCAGGATAAGAGGGGACCTGCATTCCTGACCCGCTTCGACGATACCCTGGATCGTCTCCATGTTGTTGACGTTGAACGCGCCGACCGCATAGCCGCCCGCATAGGCTTTTTTAAACATTTCGGTAGAAGTGACCAAAGGCATAGTAAGTGTCCTCCGATAAGATTTTTTTCATTGTTCTTATTTTACACTAATTGCGAGTAAAAAGCAATATAATTTTCGAAATTGTCAGTATTTTGTCTTTGATTTTTTTCGGGACGGTGGTATAATATATTATTGAAAGAGAGTTTATGTCTCCGTGCGTTTCTTGCTCGGGCGCGGATCCGCGTTGCGGCAGAGTGCGGCGGATTCATGCAGGAGGTTTTTTATTATGAGAGATCCCAGGATCGATAAACTTGCCGACGTACTGGTCAATTATTCGGTGCGCTGCGGGAAAGGCGAAAAGGTATTAATAGAGGCGCGCGGGATCGACGGTGCGCTCGTCAATGCCTGTGTGGAAAAGGTGTTCGCTGCGGGCGGCTTTCCGTTTGTGGAGGTGGTCGACCTTTCTGTAGAGCGTGCCCTGCTCATGGGAACGGGCAAAAAACACTGCGAATTGCGCGCAAAATACGATAAATACAGGATGGACGACATGGATTGCTATATCGGCATCCGCGGAGGGAACAATACGTTCGAACTTTCCGACGTGCCGGCTGCGAACATGCAGGTCTTTGACCGCACGTATTCTTTCCCCGTTCATCACGAAACGCGGGTCAAAAAAACAAAATGGGTCGTGCTGCGCTATCCCAACCCGTCCATGGCGCAGAACGCGGGCGTTTCGACGGAGAAATTCGAAGATTTTTATTTCGACGTGTGTACGCTCGACTATTCCAAAATGGACAGGGCGATGGACGCGCTCAAAGCGCTCATGGAAAAGACGGACAAGGTCCGCATCGCAGGGAACGGTACCGATCTCACCTTTTCGATCAAGGGCATGCCCGCGATCAAGTGTTCCGGACAGATGAACATCCCCGACGGCGAGGTATATACCGCGCCCGTACGAGAGAGCGTCAACGGCGTGATCGCGTACAATGCACCCACGCTTAAAAACGGGATCCGGCACGAAAAGGTGCGACTCGTATTTAAAAACGGGAGAATCGTGGAGGCGGCCTCTTCCGATACCGCCGCGCTCAACGATGTCCTGGATACCGACGAGGGTGCCCGCTTTGTAGGGGAGTTTGCGATCGGCGTCAATCCGTACGTCACAAGCCCCATGCTGGATATTCTGTTTGACGAAAAGATCGCGGGATCCATCCATTTTACGCCGGGTTGCTGCTATGACGACGCATATAACGGCAACAAATCCAGCGTGCATTGGGATATGGTGCTCATCCAGACGCCCGATTGGGGCGGCGGCGAGATCTATTTCGACGATATGCTCGTCCGCAAAGACGGACTTTTCGTGATCGAAGAGCTGAAATGTCTGAATCCCGAAAACCTGAAATGATCGCAAAATATGCGGCGGTTTCATCTTGCCGTGTGTTTGGGCATTTTGCAAAAAAACAATGTGAATTTGTGCGAAATATTCATAAAATTTTCAAAATGAAAGGAAATCCGCGCAAACTATTGACTAAATTTTCCGTATTTGCTATAATGTGAATGCTGAAAAAATCAGGGCAAAAATCATTTTTTAATAAATGGAGGATAAATCAAATGGCTAATGTAAGAGTTGCGATTAACGGATTCGGCCGTATCGGCCGCCTCGCTTTCAGACAGATGTTCGGCGCAAAAGGTTATGAAGTCGTCGCTATCAATGACCTCACCAGCCCTAAAATGCTGGCTCATCTTCTGAAGTACGATTCCGCGCAGGGCAGGTATGCTTTGGCGGACAAGGTCTCCTGCACGGAGGATTCCATCATCGTGGACGGCAAAGAGATCAAGATCTATGCCGAAAAAGACGCAAAGGATTTGCCTTGGGGCAAGATCGGCGTTGACGTCGTTCTCGAATGCACGGGCTTTTATACTTCCAAAGCGAAGAGCCAGGCGCACATCGATGCGGGCGCGAAGAAAGTCGTTATTTCCGCTCCTGCGGGCAACGATCTGCCTACCATCGTTTACAGCGTAAACGAGAAGACGCTCAAACCCGAAGATACCATTATCTCTGCGGCGTCTTGCACGACGAACTGCCTCGCTCCGATGGCGAACGCGCTCAACAAGTTCGCTAAGATCAAAAAAGGTTACATGACCACGATCCACGCTTATACGGGTGATCAGATGACGCTCGACGGTCCTCATCGCAAGGGTGACCTGCGCCGCGCAAGGGCTGCCGCCGTCAATATCACTCCGAACAGCACGGGCGCAGCGAAGGCGATCGGCCTCGTTATCCCCGAACTCAACGGCGTGCTCGACGGCTGCGCACAGCGCGTTCCCGTTCCCACCGGCTCCCTCACGCAGCTCATCGCGATCGTGGAAGGGGATGTCGACAAAGACAGCGTGAATGCTGCGATGAAAGCGGCTGCTTCCGATTCCTTCGGCTACACCGAGGACGAGATCGTCTCTTCCGATATCGTCGGCATCACGTACGGTTCGCTGTTCGACGGCACGCAGACCAAATGCATGCCCATGGGCGACGGCACGACTCTCGTGAAAGTCGTTTCCTGGTACGACAACGAGAACTCTTATACCAGCCAGATGGTCCGCACCATCAAATATTTCGCAGAACTCAAGTAATTTAGCGAAAAAACGCTTACGCCCCCGAGCATCGCTCGGGGGCGTTTTTTTCCGAATGGGGAATATTTTAAGGCAAATTCTTTCACGAAACGTTCACATCTCCTTGCTTTTTTATGCTTGCAATGTTATAATGAGACGATGTGTGTTTCTCCCCGTATCCCGGAGAAAGCAGAAACAATCAAACTTGGGGGTTTACCAATGAAACTCATTTACGGTGTCAAGGACAAGCCGAAAGCAGGACAGTTGGTTCTGTTCGCTTTGCAGCAGCTTCTTGCGATCCTGGCGGCGACGATCACGGTGCCTATGGTGGTCAACAGTACGACGGGGAGCGACATGTCGATTTCCGCTGCTTTGTTCGGTGCGGGGGCGGGAACGCTCGTGTACCTGCTCTTTACCAAATTTAAAAGCCCTGTGTTTTTGGGCAGTTCGTTTGCGTTTATCGGTTCGATGTGCGCCGCGTTTGCGGGCGGCATTTCCGCTTCGCTCGGCTATCTGGGGCTGATCATCGGCGCGATCTTTGCGGGGCTCGTCTATGTCGTCATTGCGGTCGCCGTCAAGTTTGCGGGCGTTAAATGGATAGACAAACTTATGCCCGCCGCCGTTATCGGACCGACGGTCGCGCTCATCGGGCTTTCGCTCGCAAGCAGCGCCGTGCAGAACGCGGTCGGCGTAGATCTGAGCGACGCGGGCACCTATGTCATGAACACGAATTCCGTCTTGTGCCTCATTTGCGCCCTGATTACGTTTGCGGTGACGGTCGTCTGTTCCGTGTACGGCAAAAAGATGCTCAAAATGATCCCGTTTATCATCGGTATCCTTTCCGGTTATGTGGTTGCGGCCATCTTTACGGGGTTCAGCTATCTTCCCGGTGCGGAAGAGATGCGCATCATCGATTTTACCGTTTTCCAATCGATGGAATGGGTCCCCGATTTTACTTTTATCGAAGCGTTTGTCGATGCCGATTACGTTGCGGAAGGGAGCACCATCGGCGCTTATATCGGTACGATCGCCGTAGCATATATCCCGGTCGCGTTCGTCGTATTTGCGGAGCATTTGGCGGATCATAAAAATATCTCTTCCATCATCGAAACGGATCTTCTGGCCGACCCCGGCCTTTCGCGCACGCTCCTCGGCGACGGCGTCGGCTCTATGGTAGGTGCGATATTCGGCGGCTGCCCGAATACGACCTACGGCGAATCGGTCGGTTGTGTCGCCATTTCCGGCAATGCGTCCGTCAGGACGATCCTCCTCACGGCGGTGTTGGCGATGGTTTCGGCGTTCATTGCACCGTTTGTTACTTTCTTGTCCAGCATTCCTAATTGCGTAATGGGCGGCGTTTGCATCGCGCTGTACGGGTTTATCGCGGTGAGCGGATTGAAAATGGTGCAGAAAGTCGATCTGAACGACAACGGAAACCTGTTTACCGTGTCCGCAGTGCTCGTGCCCGGTGTGGGCGGTCTGGCGCTCACGTTCGGCAAGATCACGATAACCGCTATTGCCTGTGCGCTCATTTTGGGCATCCTCACCAACGCCCTCGTCAATATAGGCAAGAAAAAGAAGGGCGTTGCGGACGGTGAAGCGATTTGCGAAAGTGCGCCCGATTCGGAAAGTGAAGAGCCGGTCCCAGTCGATCAGTCTGCGGCAGCCGAATCCGAAAAAATCTGTGCCGAAACACAAAATGCGCCGCAGGAGGAAAAAAACGAATGAAAGCGTACAAAAATATTTTTATATTCGATCATCCGCTCATCAAACATAAAATTTCTATTCTGCGCGATAAAAATACGGGCATGAAAGAATTCCGCGAACTTGTGGAGGAGATCACCCAGATCATGACCTACGTCAGCATGGACGACGTGCAGCTGGTCCCCGTCGAAGTGGAGACGCCGCTCGAAAAGACGATCCAGTACCGCATCCCCGAGGAGAGTGTCGCGATCGTTCCCATCCTGCGCGCGGGGCTCGGTATGGTCAACGGGGTGCATAAGGTCTTTCCCACGGCGCGCGTCGGGCATATCGGCATGTATCGCAACGAAGAGACGCTTGAGCCGCAGGAATATTACTGTAAGCTTCCCGACGGGATCGAGAACAAGACGGTTATCCTGGTCGATCCCATGCTGGCGACGGGCGGTTCCGCCTGTGACGCGCTTGCGGCGCTCAAAAAGCGCGGGTGCAAAAACATCAAGATGATGTCCATCATCGCCGCCCCCGAAGGGATCGAACGGGTGGCGACGGAGCATCCCGACGTCCGCGTGTACGTTTCCACGCTGGACAGGGAACTCAATGAAAACGGCTACATCCTGCCCGGCCTGGGAGACGCGGGCGACAGGCTTTTCGGAACAAAATAAATTTTTATCGTAAAAAACGCGCACCGATATTTTCGATGCGCGTTTTGCTTGCGCTTTGTCCTGCATATACATAATATCGTATGTTGAGAATTTTGAAAAAGACAGGGCAGACTGTGCGCCTCACGGCGGTGCTGATCGGTACGGTCGTGGGGGCGGGGTTTGTTTCGGGGGCAGAGCTTGTCCGATTTTTTCCTTCGCGCAATTTTGTGCCGTACGTTTTTTTTGCGGTTTTTTTAATGTTTTTCGGTTTTTCCCTTTTATTTTTCTGCGGGAGAAAATACGGTGGATATGAGGGAACGCTTTGCGCCGTTTTTAAAAAATTTGCGCCCGCCGTGCGCGTTGTTGTCCTTTTATCTTCACTCATGACGGCGGCAGGGATGCTTGCGGGGCTGGATTCGGTCATGCTGGAAGGGTTCGGCGTGCCGAAACGCCTGCCCGTCCTGTCTGTCTGCGTGCTCGTTTGCGTTTATTTTTTATCGTCGAAAGGGACGACGGCGATTGGCTGGATCAACCTTTGTCTTGTTCCTGCGATTCTCGCATTCATAGGTTCGCTCGCATTCGGGAATATTGAATTGAATTATGCCTTTACGCCGGCGGGAGACAGTTTTTCTTCTCTGTGCCTGATCATGTCGTATGTGGGCATGAATGTATTTCTTGCGGCGCCGATCGTATGCGATCTGGGCGCAAAGAACAAGAATTGTACAGGCGCGGCGGCAGCGGCGTCGGTCGCGATCGGGGCGGGGATCGTGATTATTTTAGCTAATATTTTTGCTTCGGGAGCAAACGCAATCGGGGCAGATATGCCTTTGCTTGCAGTTATGGGCGCAGACAGTCTTGCGGGGAAAGTGTTTGCGGCGGTTTCCGCGTTCGGCATCGTTACAACGTTGTTTTCTTCCTGGTATCCGCTGCACGAGCGCGCAATGCGCAGCAGAAGACCGACGGCGGTGCGCGTTGCGCTGTGCGCGGCTGCGTTTATCCTGTCGAGGTTCGGGTTGAAAAATATAGTCGGGGCGGTCTATCCCGTTCTCGGCGGAGCGGGAATCGTTTTTTTGTGCGCGTGCGCCCTTGCCACTGTAAAATGGGGCAGGGGCGCACGGAAAAAAGCGCGGGTGAAAGTGCGGCTGTGATCGGATTTCCTTCGGGATCAGGCGGAGATCATCTCGGATGTTTGATGACGATTTTTTCCGCCAGCACGACGAGAAAATACATGCCCGCCGCGAGGACGCACAAAATGAAAGTCGCAGCCATTACGAGATCCAGCCGGAAAACCTGGCCGCCGTATACGATCAGGTAGCCGAGCCCCGCCTTGGATACGATGTATTCGCCCATGATCGAGCCGATCCATGCCATTCCCACGCAAATTTTCAGCATGCCGATGAATTCCGGCAGTGCGGAGGGGATGACGAGCTTCCGAAGGATCTGCGCCTTGCTGGCGCCCATCGAGCGGAGCAGTGTGATCTTGTTTTTGTCTGTCGCCATAAAGCCGCCCAGCATGTTCATGACGGCGACGATGATGCCGACGAGCACCGTCATGAATACGATCGCGGTCGAGCCGGTGCCGAACCAGATGATGATGACGGGGCCGAGCGCGATCTTCGGGAGACTGTTTAAAACGACGATATAGGGCTCTAAGATCTTGCGTGCGCGTTCGCTCCACCAGAGCGCGAGCGCGATGAGAGAGCCGAGGATGACGGCGATGGCAAACCCGACGAGCGTTTCCCACAGCGTCGTCCCGATATGATAAAACAGGGTCCCGTTTTCCCACAATTGCCCGATCATTTTGGCAATGCGCGAAGGGGAGCTGATAATGAACGGGTCGACGATCTCGAAAGCGGCGATCAGCTCCCATACTCCGAGTATGACGGCCAGAACGCCCGCGCGCGCCGCCCATACGATGATACTGTTCTTTTTTTCTTTTTTCAGATAGGCGAGATGTTCGCCCGAAAAGTTTTGCTTTTTCATATGTTCAGCTCCTTCCACAATTTCTCGAACCAAACGGAAAAAAGCGGATTTTCTCTTCTTTTGAGCGGGGTCAGGTCCTCGAATCCGATCTCGTGCATGGCGACGGCCGTCGCGGGGCGCTTGCTCAGGACAAGAATTCTGTCAGCGAGCGAGATCGCCTCTGAAATGTCGTGCGTGACAAGAAGCGCGGTCTTTTTTTCACCGCGGATGATGCCGTACACGTCGTTGCATACGGACAGGCGCGTCTGATAATCGAGCGCGGAGAACGGCTCGTCGAGAAGGAGGATCTCGGGATCGGGCGCCAGGGTGCGTATGAGTGCCGCGCGCTGGCGCATGCCGCCCGAAAGCTGGTCCGGGTAGTAGGACAGAAAATCGCCCAATCCGTATTTTTTGGCGAGCCCGAGCGCTTTTTCTCTGTTTTCGGCGGTGTTCTTTCGGGAGATCTCCAGGGGCAGGACAATATTTTTTTGGATGGTCCGCCAGGGGAAGAGTTCGTCTTTTTGAAGCATGTAGCCGAATTTTCCGGCACTTTCCGATGCAGACTTTCCGCGGACGGCGATGGTGCCGGACGAGGGGGCAAGCAGGCCCGCCGCAAGGGACAAAACGGTCGTTTTTCCGCAGCCGGAAGGGCCGATTACCGCCATGAATTCCCCTTCGCGGACGGTAAAACTGAGATCTTTGACGGCGAGCGTTTCGCCTTCTTTTGTATGGTAGGTCAGGCTCACGCCGTCGAAAGCCAGGATGCGGCTGTCAGGTTTTTCGTTCATGGTAAAAATCTCCCGGGCGCATCGGCAAAATTTTGCCGATGCGCACCGTTTTCAGATATTGTAATAAAAATTCAGGCGTAAAGCTCCGCGTATATTTTTTGAGAGAAGCTCGTGTTTACCAGGTCTTTGAAATCGACTCGTTTTTCAAGTTCTCCCGCGTTGTCGATGATGTCCTGCAAGCGGTTGAAGGCGTCTTGCGTCATCGTCATGTCTGTCTGCCACGCGTCGATGGATTTGTAGCTGTCGAGGGAGACTTTGACGGAGTTTTCCGACGTGCCGTCGAAATAGGGGGCGATCAGCTTTGCCGCCTCATCGCTCGGCGTTTCGTTTACGTATCGGATTCCCTTCATGACCGCGCGGAGAAATCCTTCGATCGTGTCTTGATTGTTTTCGATGTAATTTTCTCTCGCGATATAGCAGGTGTAGGGCACTTCGCCCGAAGCCTCGCCGACAGATGCGACGACGTAGCCCTTGCCCTGCGCCTCGTATTCGGATGCGACGGGTTCGAACATCGTGCAGTAATCCGCCGTGCCCGATTCAAAGGCGGCTGTCATGTAATTGAAGTTGATGTCGTAGTTCATGGTCACGTTCTGGCCGTCGTACAGCCCGTTTTCGTTGAGTACGTATTCGAAGGTCATAGCGGGGACGCCGCCCTTACGGCCTGCCAGAATCTCTTTGCCTTCCAAGCTGGTCGCCCAGTCGAAGGTGTCCGCTTCGTCTACGCGCGAGACGAGGAAAGAGCCGTCTCTCTTTGTCAGCTGGCCGAAAACGGTAGGCACGTTGTTGGAGCCGCCGATCAGTACGTACAGCGCCGCTTCGGGACCGCAGAAACCGATATCCGCGCTTCCCGAGAGTACGGCAGCCATGACCGCGTCTGCGCCGCCGCCGTTGGTGAGCTCGATCTCGATGCCTTCTTCTTCGAAGTATCCGAGCGCTTCTGCCGCGTACATGGGCGCATAAAAAACGGAATGCGTCACTTCGTTCACGCGGACGGTCTTCAAACCGTCCGCGTCATCGTCCGCGCATGCGGACAGAGGGATCAGGGAAAAGATGGCGCATAAGATCGCCGTCAGAATTTTTTTCATGTTTTTCTCCGTTTTGGAAAGGTATAATACTACATCGTATGCTGCAAAATGCGCGATTGTCCTTTGAAAGGCGCAAAATCGGGAAAGAGCGGAGTGGAAATCGCGCGTTCAAACGCGCCGTTTTCGATTGACAAGAACGGCGCGATTTACTATAATATTTCGTATAATTATAAAATAGGGAAAGTTGCGTAATCGCAGGCTGATTGGGCGCAGTCATGTGCGCAAAGTCAGTTTCCGCCTCGGCGATGGGCGGAGAGGAAGGTTTCATATGGAAATGCAAAAGACTTATAACCCGAAAGATTTTGAAGACAGACTTTACAAGGAGTGGACGGATAAAAATTATTTCCGCGCGGAGGCAGATCCTTCCAAAATTCCGTTTACCATCGTCATACCGCCCCCCAACATCACGGGGCAGCTCCATCTCGGGCATGCGTTGGACAATACGATCATCGACGCGCTCATCCGTTTCAAGAGGATGCAGGGGTATTCCGCGCTGTATCTTCCCGGGTGCGACCACGCGTCCATCGCGACCGAGGTCAAGATCGTCGAGCAGATGAAAAAAGAAGGCCTCACCAAGCAGGATATCGGCAGGGAAGAATTTTTGCGCCGTGCCTGGGACTGGAAGGAAAAATACGGCGGGCGCATCGTCGAGCAGCTCAAAAAGATGGGCGTTTCCGCAGACTGGTCCCGACTTGCGTTCACGATGGACGAGCGCTGTTCCAAAGCGGTCAGAGAGGTGTTCGTCAATCTTTATGAAAAGGGGCTGATCTATCGCGGCGACCGAATCATCAACTGGTGTCCGAGTTGCAAGACGGCGCTTTCCGATGCAGAAGTGGAGTACAGTGAAGACGCGTCTTATTTCTGGCATCTCAGATATCCCGTAAAAGATAGTGACGAATTTATCGTCGTTGCGACGACTCGTCCCGAAACGATGCTCGGCGATACCGCCGTTGCGGTCAACCCGAAAGACAAGCGTTACGAACACATGGTGGGCAAGACGCTCGTTTTGCCCCTTGTCGGCAGGGAGATTCCCGTCGTTGCGGACGATTACGTCGACATGGAGTTTGGTTCCGGCGCCGTCAAAATCACGCCCGCGCACGATCCTAACGATTTCGAAGTGGGGCTCCGTCATGCGCTGGAAGTCATCCGCGTGATGAACGACGACGGCACGATGAACGAAAATGCAGGGGCTGCCTATGAAGGGATGGATCGTTTTGCTGCGCGCGAAAAGATCGTGGAGGATCTGAAAGCCTGCGGTGCGCTTGTCAAGATCGAGCCGCACGCGCACAATGTCGGGCATTGCTACCGCTGTCACAGCACGGTAGAGCCGATCGTCTCCAAGCAGTGGTTCGTCAAAATGGCGCCGCTTGCAAAGCCCGCGATCGACGCTGTTGTGCGCAACAAGATCCATTTCACGCCCGAACGCTTTTCCAAAGTTTATTATAACTGGATGGAAGGGATCAAAGACTGGTGTATTTCCCGCCAGCTTTGGTGGGGGCACCGCATCCCCGTCTGGTATTGCGAAGACTGCGGCGAGACGATCGCCTCCAAGGCCGATCCTGCCGAATGCCCGCATTGCCACGGTGCGCACCTCAAACAGGACGAGGATGTTTTGGACACTTGGTTCTCTTCCGCCCTTTGGCCTTTCTCCACGCTCGGTTATCCGGATAAGACGGAAGATCTCGATTATTTCTATCCGACGGACGTGCTTTCCTGCGGATATGACATCATCTTTTTCTGGGTCGCCAGGATGATCTTTTCGGGCATCGAACATACGGGCAAAGTTCCGTTCCGCGACGTCCTTTTGCACGGCATCGTGCGCGATGAGCAGGGGAGAAAGATGTCCAAGTCGCTCGGCAACGGCATCGACCCTCTCGAAGTCATCGACGAATACGGTGCGGATTCGCTGCGTTTTGCGCTGATTTCGGGCGTTGCGCCCGGCAACGACAGCCGTTACAGCCGTTCTAAAGTCGAGGCGATGCGCAATTTCATGAACAAGATCTGGAATGCGTCGCGCTTTGTCATCATGAATGCCGAAGGCGAGATCGTTCCCGATATAAAGGATGTAAAACTTTCTCCGGCGGACAAATGGATCGTGTCGCGTTTGGAGAGCTGCATCAAAGAAGTTACGCTGAACATGGGCAAATTCGAACTCGGTATCGCCGCAGGTGCGCTGTATGACTTTATGTGGAGCGATTTCTGCGACTGGTATATCGAGCTGAGCAAAGCGCCTTTGTACGGCGATTCGCCCGAGAAAAAGCGTACGGCGCTCGCCGTTTTGTGTTTCGTATTGGAAAACGCGCTCAAACTTCTGCATCCCTTTATCCCGTTTATCACCGAAGAGATCTATCAGAACTTGCCCAACACTTCCGGCAGCATCATGGTGTCTGATTTTCCCCGCTATAATTCGAAGCTCGCTTATAAAAAAGAAGCAAAGGCTTTCATAGGGATCATGGACATCATCAAGACGGTGCGCAATATGAAAACATCCGTCAATTGCCCTCCGTCCAAAAAAGTCAAACTGTTCATTGCGGCGCAAAATAAGAGATTGATCACTGCCAATTCCGGTGCGATCTCAAAACTTGCGGGCGTGAGCGGCATAGCATTCGTCGAGAGCGCTGCCGACGTCGGAGAAAAAGTACTGTCTCAGGTCACGGAAAGCTGTACTGTTTTCGTGCCGCTCGGCGAGCTGGTCGATCTTGCGAAAGAAAAGGAGAGATTGACTGCCGAACTCGAACGAGTGGAAGGGGAGATCCGTCGTGCAGACGGGAAATTGCAAAACCGCGGATTTATCGAAAAGGCGCCCAAAAACCTTGTTGAGGCAGAGCGCGCAAAGCGGGATAAATTTATCGAGATGAAACAAAAGATCGAGGCGCAGATCAAGGAACTCTGACAACAAAAAGCGGGAGCGGCGCTCCCGCTTTTCTTTCCCGCCGAGACATGCAAAAAAGAAGAACGGCGCATCTCGCGACGCGCCGTTCTCCTAAAACAAATGAGAAAAAATATGGGTAGTGAGTATGAGCTGTATGTAACAGAAAGGCGAGATGCAACAGTCCCGCACTTTCTGAATTCATTATATCCTTTTTCAGAAAATAAGTCAAGCGTCTGGTCAAAAAAGTTTCATGCTTTCGCAAAATCGTTTTCCGTTATTGCGAAGACGTATGCCTCATTTTGTTCTCAAACGACAATTTTTGCAGGAGTAAAATAAATGTTTCATATTGTTTTGGTAGAGCCGGAGATCCCGCAGAATACGGGAAACATCGTGCGCACCTGTGCGGCGACGGGATGCAAACTGCATCTTATTCGTCCGCTCGGTTTTGAGGTCTCGGACAAATATCTGAAAAGGGCGGGGTTGGACTATTGGCACTTTGTAGATATATCTTATTACGATTCGATCGGCGATCTGTTTTCCGAATACCCCCGCGCAAAGTATCATTTTTTTACGACGAAAGCGCCGAGGGGATACGCGGAGGCGGAATATGAGGAAGGTGATTTTCTTGTTTTCGGCAAGGAGACGCAGGGGCTTCCCGAATCTCTTCTGAAAGAGCGTTACGGCGAATGCGTCCGCATTCCCATGATCGGGGAGATCCGTTCGCTGAATCTTTCCAATTCGGTGGCGATCGCCGTATACGAGGCGTGGAGACAGAATGGTTTTGCGGGCGGAAAAAGAGAGGGAAAACCTCGGACATTTTAAGCGTGATTCGCTGTTTTCATCTGCGGAAAAGGTGCGGTCAATCATTGACAAAATCGGAAAAAAAGTATATCATAATAACAGGGTAAAAATTAAACCAAAGGAGATAAGGTTATGAACAAAAAGTCTATTACCGATGTCGATGTAAAAGGCAAAAGAGTTCTCGTCCGCTGCGATTTCAACGTCCCGATGAAGGACGGCAAGATCACCGACGAAAACCGTATCATGGGGGCTTTGCCGACCATCAAATATCTGATGGAGCACGGCGCTAAGGTCGTTCTTTGCTCGCATATGGGCAAGCCGCACAATGTGTTCGACACAAAAGTCAAGCTCAATAAAAAGGAGAAAAAAGCCGTCGAGGCTCTTTCTGCCGATGAACAGACGAAGGCGACCGAAGAATATATCGAAAAGGCTAAGAAGAACGATCCCGTCAAACTGACGCTCAAACCGGTCGCGGACAGGCTCAACGAGCTGCTCGGCGGCAAAGTGACCTTTGCGAAAGACGTTACGGGACCCGAGGCCGAGGCAAAAGTCGCCGCCTGCAAAGAGGGCGAGTGTGTTCTTTTGGAGAACCTGCGCTTTTATGCCGGGGAAGAAGGAAAGGATCTCGATTTCTGCAAAAAGCTCGCTTCTTACTGCGACATCTATGTGAACGACGCATTCGGTACGGCGCACCGTTCGCACGCGTCTACGGCGGCGATCGTGGAATACGGATTGGTCAAAACGGCGGTCTGCGGATTCCTTATCCAAAAAGAACTGGAAGTTATGGCAGACAGTCTCGAACATCCCGTCCGCCCCTTCGTTGCGGTGCTTGGCGGCGCAAAGGTTGCGGACAAGCTCAACGTCATTTCCAATCTCTTGAATAAATGCGATACGCTCATCATCGGCGGCGGCATGGCGTATACTTTCCTCAAAGCGGAAGGGTATGAGATCGGCAAATCGCTCGTCGATGACGAAAAACTCGGTTATTGCAAAGACATGATGCAAAAAGCTAAGGATATGGGCAAGAAACTGCTTCTGCCGATCGATACGGTCATCGCGAAAGATTTCCCGAACCCGATCGATGCGCCCATCGATGTCAAGACGGTAAAGGTGGACGCGATCCCCGCAGACATGGAAGGCCTCGACATCGGAGAGGAGACGAGAAAATTATTTGCCGACGCGATCAAGGGCGCCAAGACGGTCATCTGGAACGGACCGATGGGCGTGTTTGAAAACCCGATTCTGGCAAAGGGCACGATCGCGATCGCCGAGGCGATGGCAGAGGCGAAAGACGCTACCACGATCATCGGCGGCGGCGACAGCGCGGCGGCGGTGCAGCAACTCGGATTTGCCGACAAAATGACCCATATTTCTACGGGCGGCGGCGCGTCTTTGGAGTTGTTCGAAGGAAAGGTCCTTCCCGGCATTGCCTGCCTCAACGACAAGGACTGAAAGTCATAATTTGATGAAGTATTCCGAAAGAGCGGAGCTTTGTGTTCCGCTCTTTCTGTGAGTGCTTTAAGTGAACGATTATCCGGATTAAAGGACAAAAGGATCAGAAAATGAGAAGACCGATCATTGCAGGTAATTGGAAAATGAATATGACGTCCGCGCAGGGCGTTCGGCTTGTTGAAGAACTCAAACCGCTCGTAGCGGACGCGGATTGCGACGTTGCGGTGTGTGTTCCGTTTACGGACATTCCCGCTGTATCTGCGGCGCTCATGGGGAGCAATATCCGATTGGGCGCACAAAACGTGCATTTTGCCGAGAATGGGGCTTATACGGGAGAGATCTCTGCGCAGATGCTCAAAGAGTTCGGCGTGGAATACGTCATCGTGGGACACAGCGAGCGCCGTCGGATGTTCGACGATACGGATGAGGTTGTCAATATGCGCATGCATGCGGCGCTTGCGGCCGGAATGACTCCCATCGTTTGCCTGGGCGAAACGCTCGAGCAGCGCGAAGGCGGAGAGACGGAGAGATGCCTGTCTTATCAAGTAGAGCATAGCCTCAAAGGCTTGGACGATGTGTCCAAGATCGTGATTGCTTATGAACCGATTTGGGCGATCGGGACCGGGCGCACGGCTACGGCGCAGCAGGCAAACGATACGATTGCGTATATCCGCAAAAAGTGCGCAGAGGTATTCTGTCCAAAGTGTGCGGAAAAAGTCCGCATTCAGTATGGCGGCAGCATGAACGCGGGTAATTGCAAGGAGCTGATGGCGATGCCGGAGATTGACGGGGGGTTGATCGGCGGTGCATCGCTGAAAGCTGCTGATTTCGCCGCGATCGTGAGATACAATAAATAACGGCGTCGTTTATGCTAAATTAAAAAAGAGACCGAAAATTCGGTCTCTTTTTTAATTTCAAATATATTTGATCGGCAAAAATATCAATAAAAAAAATAGTTTTCGTCGTTAATGATAAGGGTATGCCGAATTAAGGGGCGCGGGACAGAAAACGGGGCGCACGCAGAAATTTTCGGTGCGCCGCGTCTCTTGATGCAAAACCGGTAAAAATTATTTGTTTTCTACGTAAGCGTGTACTGCTTTTACGAGGAATGTCTGTTCGGATTTGCTGAGTTTGCTGAAATCCACATAGAAGTTTTGCAAGGTTTTATTATCCGTATAGACGTAATTGTTTTCGCTGTCGGATTTGCCGAGCAAATAATCGATGGATGCATTGAAAAGATTGGAGATTTCGATGACCTGTTCAAAAGTAGGACGGGATCTGCCGATCTCCCAACTGCTCACCGTCGACTGCTTGACGCCGAGTTTTTCGGCGAGTTCGCACTGAGTGGTGCCGTTTTCTTTTCTGAGGGTTTTCAAAATTTTGGCAAACATAAAAGTACTCTCACGCGATACGTAAATTTTGAAGAATAACTCCAATATATCGGTGACCATTTGCAGATTAGAAGGATGCATTCATTTTCGGCGCAGCTTCAAGCTAAGTAAAAAACTGCCGAATCGTTTTAATGGCCGACGATTGTAGCGGTTCAGCCATTCAAACGCATAGCGGCAGCTCAAAAGGCTGACCGAATGTTCTACCCAACATTCGAACGCGATGATCGTTAATTTTTCCCATATGTTTGTTTCATACATCATAACACTTCGGATAACTTTTGTCAAGCAATTTTTCAAATGTTTATTTTGGTGCATAAATGGGCTATGATAACGTTTTGCTATCCGAAAAACGTCAAAAATTATCAGGTCTGAAAAAAAAGGTATTTACCCGCTTGCAAATTGTTTTACAATCATATATAATATTGCTTGGAAATGAAACAAAGAGGTGTACAGCGATGAAAAAACCCTATGCAATCATTATCATGGACGGATATGGGATCAATCCGGATAAGAAAGGCAATGCGATCGAATTGGAAGGCAGTCCCAACGTCAAAAGATACGAAAAAGAATATCCATCTTCACAGCTTGGCGCCAGTGGAATGAGCGTAGGCCTTCCCGACGGTCAGATGGGAAATTCAGAAGTCGGGCATCTCAATATGGGAGCGGGCCGCATCGTGTATCAGGAGCTTACAAAGATCACCAAAGAAATACAAGACGGAGAATTTTTTAAAAACGAGGCTCTTCTCGGCGCGATGGAGAATGCCAAAAAGAACGGCAAAAAGCTGCATATCTGGGGGCTTTGTTCGGACGGCGGTGTTCACAGCCATAATACCCATCTGTATGCGCTCTTAAAAATGTGCAAAGACGAAGGTTTGTCCGACGCTTATGTGCATTGCTTTATGGACGGCAGAGACGTGTCTCCCACTTCGGGTGCAGGTTTTGTCCGCGCATTGCAGGAGGAGATGGCCGGGCTCGGTTTCGGCACTGTCGCTTCGGTCTGCGGGCGTTATTATGCAATGGATCGGGACAATCGTTGGGAGCGCGTCGTTAAGGCGTACGAAATGCTCACGCTAGGCAACGGTGTGCAGGCGGCGGACGCGGCTGAGGCGATCGAGGAATCGTATAAGAATGACGTGACGGACGAATTCATTCTTCCGACAAACGTCGTGAAAGACGGAAAGCCCGTGGCGCTCGTGGAAGAAGGGGACAGCGTTATTTTCTTCAATTTCCGTCCCGACCGCGCCAGGGAGATCACCCGCGCTTTCACAGAACCCGAGTTTGACGGCTTTGAGCGGAAGACGGGTTACCTTGCGCCTTATTATGTATGCTTTACGCAATACGACGCGACTTTTTCGCATGTGCATGTCGCATTCAAGCCGCAGAGTCTGAAAAATACGCTCGGTGAATATCTTTCTTCCCTCGGCAAAAAGCAGCTGCGCATTGCCGAGACGGAAAAATATGCGCACGTCACCTTCTTTTTCAACGGCGGCGTAGAGGCGCCCAACCCGAACGAAGTGCGCGTGCTGATCCCTTCTCCGAAGGTCGCGACGTACGATCTGAAACCGGAGATGAGCGCATACGAGGTGACGGATAAAGTGCTCGAACAGCTTTCGACGGGCGAATACGACGCGATGATCCTGAATTTTGCCAACTGCGACATGGTTGGACATACGGGCGTTTTAGAGGCGGCGGAAAAGGCCGTCGCCGCGGTGGACGAATGCGTGGACAAGGTATTAAAGAAGATCCTCGAAATGAGCGGCGGCGCCCTTTTGACGGCGGATCACGGCAATGCGGACAGGATGATCGCGGAAGACGGGTCTCCCTTCACCGCGCATACGACCAATCCCGTTCCCGTGGTGCTCGTTTGCGACGCACTCAAAAACGTTAAGCTGCGCGACGGCGGCGTGCTTGCCGATCTTGCGCCCACGCTTCTCGACATGATGGGGTTGCCCGTTCCCGCAGAGATGACGGGCAAGAGCCTGATCGTAAAGTAAAATCGCGTAAAAGGCAAAAAATATACGGCTCGGCGCATAAAAACGGTTGAAATATTTTTTGCGATATGCTATACTATACAAGAATTTGTTAAAAATATTTTGGAGAAATACAAATGCCCGACATGATGTCTTTTATGGCAAACTTATTGGCGCCGTTAGACGATTATAATCCCTATGCGATAGCCAGATTCGTTCTTTTGCTCGTGATGCTGGTCGCGTCCGTTGTCGCGATCATCATTGTCCTCGTGCAGCCCGGCAACTCTACGGGTATCGACGCGTTGGGCGGTTCCAGCGAGACCTTTTTCGGCAAAAACAAAGGCAGGTCTTTGGAGAGCAAAATGAAGAGGTGGACGGTCATTTCCCTGATCGTTCTCGCGGTCCTCGCGATCGCATTTTATATCCTGCAGATCGGTGTAGGGGCTTGACCGGGGTTTCGGAAAGATCGTATGAGACGGCAATTCGCAAGAATCGCCGTCTCTTTATTTTTGTCTTGCAAGGAGAATGCTTATGTCCGCATCTGAAGAGATACGAGAGAAGTTTGAAAACGGAGAATTTCAGTATAAAAAAGAACGTGAGATCTGCCGCCTGCTCGGCATATCCGCAAAATCGGCGAGGGACGCCGTTTCCGAAATTCTGCGCGGTATGGAGCGCGAAGGGATAATCGTTCGGGACGAGAGGGGGCGGTTTGTTTCTCCCGAAAAACTGGGGCTTATAAAGGGCGTTCTCAGCGGCAACGAGCGGGGATTTGCTTTCCTTGTCCGAGAAGACGGGGATCTCTTTATTCCGCATCGCGCGTTGCACGGGGCAATGCATAAAGATACCGTATTTGCGAAGATCGTCGGCGGCGAGCGGGGAGACGAGGCGGAAGTTTACAGCATCCTTTCCCGCGGGATCACCCGCCTGACGGGTACTTTTTATAAAGAAGAAAAAGGCGGATATGTAACCCCCGACGATAAAAAGTTTTTTGAAGACGTGCGCGTGCGGGGCGGAAAATTTCGCGCTTTTTCAGGCGAAAAAGTGGTTGTCAGGCTCACCGAGTGGCCGGAAGGCAGAAAGCCCGAAGGAGAGATCGAAGAAGTTTTGGGGCGCGGCGGCGATTTGTCCGTAGAGGAAGAGGCGCTTATCCGATCTGCGGGGCTTGCAGAGGAATTTCCGCAAAAAGCGCTTGCTGAGGCGCGGCGCGTTTCGGCGGAGCAGATGCCCCTTGCGGGCAGAAGAGATTTCAGGGATTTGCTGACCATTACCATCGACGGGGAAGATGCGCGCGATTTTGATGATGCGATCAGTATTTCCCGCGAGGGGGAAGAGTTTTGTCTCGGCGTGCATATCGCAGACGTGACGCACTATGTGCGGCGGGGCGGCGCGCTCGATAAAGAGGCGTATGCGCGCGGTACGAGCGTTTATTTCCCGGACCGCGTTCTGCCCATGTTGCCCGTAGAACTCTCTAACGGGGTCTGTTCGCTCAAAGAGGACGAGGACAGGCTGACCCTTTCCTGCATGATGCGTGTGGATAAAAAGGGCAGGGTAAAGGACCAGGAGATCGCAGAATCGGTCATCCGCTCCCGCAACCGGATGACCTATACCGACGTCGCAAAAATTTTGGACGGGGACACGTTATTGCGGGAACGGTATGCGCATCTTGTGCCTATGCTGGAAGATTGCAGGGCGCTTGCCGAAATCCTCATACAAAAACGCGAGGTGCGCGGCAGCGTCGATCTGGATGTGAAAGAGGCGAAGATCACGATCGAAAACGACGAAATCTCCGTTTCCGAATACGAGCGGACGATCGCGCATCGGCTGATCGAAGAGTTTATGATCCTCGCGAACGAGACGGTCGCGGGCGTGATGTCGGCGTACGAAATGCCGTTTGTCTACCGCGTGCACGAAAGGCCTTCCGAAGAAAAGGCAACGGCATTCAAGGCGTATCTGACCGAACTCGGCATCAAGGCGGTTTTCCGTCCCGAAAACGTGCGGCCGGGCGAATACGGAAAAATTCTGGACGCGTTGGAAGCGAAACAGGATCCGATGCGGCACGTCGTCAACCGCGTCATGCTGCGTTCGATGAGCAAGGCAAAATACAGCGCCGAAAATATCGGGCATTTCGGGCTTGCGTCCGAGTGTTACTGCCATTTTACTTCGCCGATACGCCGCTATCCCGACCTTCTCATCCACCGCATCATCAAACTCATGCTGGAAGGGCGCGCGGCAGAGGCGGAAAGTTTTGAAAACTTTGTAGCGTCGGCTTCGGTAAACTGTTCGGAAACGGAGCGCCGCGCAGACGATGCGGAGCGCTCCGTAGACGAATTGTATAAGGTTTGGTACATGCGCGGGCATATCGGAGAGACTTTCGAGGCGGTCGTTTCGGGTGTCACGGCTTTTGCGGTCTTTGCGGAACTTCCCAACACGGTGGAGGGGCGCATCCGCATAGAAAATCTTCCGCCCGACGATTATGCGTTCATAGAGCAGAAATATCTGCTCAAAGGGGAGCGCCGCTCCTTTAAGATCGGCGATAAAATCAAAATTACGGTTGCCGCGTGCGATATTGGCGCGAGAAAGTGCGAATTTCTTTTGGCGGAAGAATAAATTCTTCGAAAAGCTATCCCTTTCCGCAAAAATGTGATATAATATAGAAAGCGCGGCGCAGGAGCAATTTTATGCAGTTTGAATTGAGAGATTGGCAGCCGCAGTACGCGCAGTCGCTTGCGGAAAGCGCGAACGACGTGCGCATTTCACGCTGGCTGAGGGATGCATTCCCGTATCCTTACTCGCTTGCTGACGCTGAGAAATTTATTGACTTTGCACAAAAATCGGGAAAAAGTGAACTGCACTTCGCAATCGTTTCAGTAGACAAGGCGGTCGGCGGCGTTTCTTTGACGCGGCAGCCGGACGTATACTGCAAAAGTGCGGAACTCGGTTATTGGCTGGCTCCCGCTTATTGGGGCATGGGCATTATGACGGAATCGGTGCGCCGTGTCTGCGCGCAAGGATTTGCCCGATGGGATGTCGTTCGCATATTCGCCGAGCCGTTTGTCGGCAATGCGGCTTCCCGCTGCGTGTTGGAAAAATGTGGTTTTGCGTTTGAAGGCGTCAAGAAAATGAGTGTATATAAGAACGGAGAGTATTCTGATAGTTGTATGTATGCGCTCATCAGGGAATAAAAAAGGAATGATATGAAGATCATCGCGGTCAATAAATCCGCCTCCTTCGAATATTTCATCGAAGACAAATTTGAGGCGGGCATCGTGCTCGAAGGGAGCGAAGTCAAGTCGATACGCAAGAACAATTGCAGTCTTGCGGACAGCTTTTGTTTCGTCCGCAAGGGCGAAGTCACGCTTAAAAACATGCATATCGCCGTTTACGACAAGAGCGGCGCCTTCAATACGCGCGATTCGCGCAGAGACAGGCGTCTTTTGCTCCATAAAGCGGAGATCGCGAAGATCGTCGGCAAAGTCAACGAAAAGGGGTACACGCTCGTTCCTCTGAAAATCTATTTCAAGGATTCGCTCGTAAAGGTCGAGGTGGCGCTGTGCAGGGGCAAACATACTTATGATAAAAAGCAGAGCCTGAAAGAAAAAGACTTAAAGCGCGATACCGATCGGCGGATCAAAGAGTACATCTGATCGGAATTTTTGCCGTAACAGCGACAGAAAGAGAACAATTCATAGGAGAACATAGTACTATGTCATACAAAAAAGATACGATTTGCGTGCAGGGCGGCTATCGCCCCGCCACGGGTGAAAGCAGGATTCCGCCCATTTCGCAAAGCACCACTTATTTTTATGAAAAGACGCAGGATATGGCGGATCTTTTCGATCTGAGAGCGGACGGATATTTTTATACGCGCCTTGCCAATCCTACCGTCGCCGCGTTTGAAGGAAAGGTCGCGGCGTTGGAGGGCGGCGTCGCGGCGATCGGATGTGCGTCGGGCATGTCTGCCTCCACTTTGGCGGCTTTTACCGTATGCGGCGCGGGAGATAATATCGTCTCGTCTTCGGCGATTTACGGCGGCACGTTCAACCTGTTTGCGGTGACGCTGCCGAAGCTCGGCATCGAAACGCGCTTTTTCGATCCCGACGCGCCCGCCGAAGAGATCGAAAAACTGATCGACGAAAAGACCAAGTTGATCTTTACCGAAACGGTCGCCAACCCTTCGATCAAGATCCTCGATTTCGACAAGATCGCCGCCATTGCAAAAAAATACGGCGTTCTCTTTGCGGTGGACAATACGCTTGCCACGCCCATTTTGTGCCGTCCCTTTGAATGGGGCGCAAACCTCGTCATTCATTCGTCGTCCAAGTATCTCGACGGGCACGCGGCGGCGCTCGGCGGCGTCATCGTGGATGGCGGCAATTTCAATTTCAAGGGCAACGAGCGGTACGCGTCTTTCAACGAACCGGACGAAAGCTATCACGGACTTGTCTATGCAGACCTTCCTTCCGCACAATTTGCGACCAAGTGCCGCGCACAGATGATGCGCGACATGGGGGCGATCATGAGCCCGCAGAACGCATTTTTGAGTTGGCTGGGCTGCGACACGCTCGCGCTCCGCATGGAGCGGCACTCATCCAACGCGAAAAAGGTGGCGGCGTATCTTGCGTCGCACCCGAAGATCGATTGGGTGTGGCATGCGAGCCTTCCCGAAAACAAGTACCATAAGCTTGCGGAAAAGTATCTGCCCGACGGTCAGGGCGGCATGCTCAGTTTCGGGATCAAAGGGGACGTGAAACAGGCGGCAAAATTTATGGAGGCGCTTCAGCTCATTACGCAGGAAACGCATGTCGCGGACGTGCGCAGCTGCGTGTTGCATCCCGCATCGACGACGCATCGTCAGCTTTCGAAAGAGGAATTGGAGCAGGCGGGCGTTCCTGAAAACCTCGTGCGGCTTTCCGTCGGCATTGAAAATCCCGACGATATTATCGCGGATCTCGAACAGGCGCTCAGGCATGTCTGAGCGCGGCGATCGGATTAAAAAGGGCGCGGGTATGAGGAGAAAATCAGCCGTTATTGTTGCGTGTTTCGTGGGGTTGCTTTGTCTGTTTGCTTTTGCCGGGTGTACGGAACCGCTGACCGAAGTCGGAGAATGGAAACTTTGGTTTTTCGGCGACGGTAATAAAAATTATACGGTCGGTGACGAATATCTCGGCGGCGAAGTAACGGAAGATCTGTATTCCTGCACTTTTGACGGCGTTCTGTATAAAGTCTATAAGAAGGGAACCCTCTTGAAAGAGGGGGAATATGCGGCCGAAAATTCGGGCGAAAACTCCGTTCTGCTTGCGCTGAATGACGGCGGGACAATGCTTTATTGGAATTTGGGAACAGAAAAGCAACACAACGGGCAAGAGACGCTCCGCATTATCGGAGAAGTCGAAGGGAAAACAATTTGTTTTATTCCTGTATAGAATAATGACAGTAAATGAATGATCGTCACAAAGGAGAGAAAGCTATGCCTATCGTGATACCGCAGGATATACCTGCTTTTTCCGTTTTGAAAGAAGAAAACATTTTCGTCATGAACGACGAGCGCGCCTTTACGCAGGATATACGTCCGCTGGAGATCGCCATCCTCAATCTCATGCCGACGAAAGTGGAAACGGAAACGCAGTTCATGCGCCTTCTCTCCAATTCGCCTCTGCAGGTCAACGTGACGCTCGTTTATACGGAAAGCTATAAAAGCAAAAACACGGCGGCAGCGCATCTGGACCGGTTTTATAAAAAGTTCGACGATATCAAGGACAAACACTTCGACGGCATGATCATTACGGGCGCGCCTGTGGAGACGATGCCGTTTGAAGAGGTTGCCTATTGGGAAGAGCTGAAAAAGATCTTCGATTTCGCGGATAAAAACGTGACCAGCACCATTTATATCTGCTGGGGGGCGCAGGCGGCGCTGTACTATCATTACGGTATTGAAAAACACCTTTTGCCCGAAAAATTGTTCGGTGTTTTTACGCACCGCAAATATATCGATCAGCATGACCCGCTTTTGAAGGGGATAGACGATATTTTTTATATTCCGCATTCCCGTCATACGACAGTCCATATGGAAGACGTCAAAAAAGTTGATGATCTTGTCGTTTTGTGCGAGGCAGAGGAAGAGGTCGGCCTTTCCGTTGCGAAATCGAAAGATAATAAAAAGATCTTTCTGATGGGGCACATGGAATATGACCGGTATACGCTGAAAGCGGAATATGAGCGCGATCTTGCCAAGGGGCTTCCCATCCGGTCGCCGTGCAATTATTTTGCGGACGGGCGGCACGACAAAGTGGACGTGAAATGGACGAGCGCGGCAAACCTTTTCTATACCAACTGGCTGAACTATTATGTGTATCAGGTCACGCCTTTCAAATTCTGAATACAGCAAAAGCGGGGCCGCGGTCCCGCTTTTTTATAAAGCTTTGAAGTTATAATAAAATTCACCCGCAATCGGGGTGGAAAGAGAGCGACGGTGTTTCCGTCGCTCTCTTTCTTTACTTGTAAGGCACAAAGCCCGCAACACCGCCCACGAAAATATATTCCGTCTTTGCGGTGTTCGGACTCTGTCGACACTGGTGGAGTAGGCGAGAATTGAACTCGCGTCTTACCGGATTGCCAAAAGGCTTTCTACACGCTTATGCCGCAATCATCTTACGCTGCATCCTTTTGCGACCGAAAAAATGCAACGGCAGAAATCATAAATCGGCCGTTTTGCCGACTTCGCATCAAAACGGCAGTTCCCCGTCTGAAATGACGCCCGCAAACCTCCCGACGGGAAAGAGGCGCGGACGAACCGCTTAAGGTTAATTAAGCAGCGTACGCGAGCTGAGTGTTCGCGTTGTAGTTTGCATTGTCTGCATTTAAATTTAAGCCGAATGTTTTATAGAGGCCACTCGTTCCTCTGCGTGCTTACCTTTCCGCGCACCGGCAATCGAACCCGGTGCTACCCCATGGAAAAGGGCTGCGTTTGCAGCGTCCTTATTTATTGGCGGAAGGTGAGGGATACGGCCGAAACCCCGAAGGGGCCCCCTCGGCCGAGCTTCGCGGACAAAGTCCGCTCGCGCGAACGACGCTCGCCGGAGCTGCTCGCGTGGGGTTCAAATCCCTCTCTTTCAGTCTTTTTATTGGCGGAAGGTGAGGGATACGGCCGAAACCCCGAAGGGGCCCCCTCGGCCGGGCTTCGCGGGCAAAGCCCGCTCGCACGAACGACGCTCGCCGGAGCTGCTCGCGTGGGGTTCAAATCCCTCTCTTTCTGTCTTTTTATTGGCGGAAGGTGAGGGATTCGAACCCCCGGACCCTTGCAGGTCTTCAGTTTTCAAGACTGACGCCATCGACCACTCTGCCAACCTTCCGTGTAACTGCCTTACAGCATATGATATTTTATCAAAAAATCGTGCGTTTGTCAATCGTTTGGTTTTACCTCGTCACGGTGTCGGCGTTTTTCTTGACAAGACGGTCCGTTTTGGGTATACTTTACAAAATCAGATGCCCGCCGGGCGCGGGCATAAGAGGAGAGTGCAATGAAATTTCTCGTCGCAGGACTGGGTTTGATCGGCGGTTCCATGGCAAAGGCTTTAAAAAGGAGCGGCACCGTTGCGGACGGTTACGATCGCGAAGATGTTGTCCGCGCCGCCGTGCAGGCGGGGGCGATCGGGCAGGCGGCACGGGAATTTGCAGATTACGATGTCGTATTCGTTGCTCTGCCGCCCGATGCTGCGATGCGTTTTATCGGCGATAATCGGTTCAAAAAAGGTGCGATCGTCGCGGATATATGCGGCGTCAAAAGTGAGATCGAGCGGTTTGTGTACGGAAAGGAGCGCGATTTTTACTATGTCGGGTGCCATCCGATGGCGGGAAAAGAGGTATCGGGATTCGAAAATTCCTGCGAAGATCTCTTTGACGGTGCCAGCATGATCGTGACCGAAAATGACCGTACGGACCCTGCCGCCGTACGTATTCTTGAAACGATTTTCCGTTCGATGGGCTTTGGCAGGATCGTTCATTGCGCTGCGGAATATCACGACAAAAAAATCGCCTATACTTCGCAGCTTGCCCATATCGTCAGCAATGCATACGTCAAAAGCGGAACGGCTGACGGATACGCGGGTTTTACGGGCGGCAGTTTTCAGGACATGACGCGCATTGCCGGGGTGGATGAAAAGGTGTGGACGAGACTGTATTTCCTGAATAAAGAGAACATCCTTTCAGAATTGCGTACGCTTATCGTACATCTCGAGGAGTATGCCGATTGCCTGAACAAAGGGGAGGAGACCGATCTTTACAGGCTTCTGCGCGAGGGGAGAATGCGTAAGGAAGAGCTGGATCAGCAAAGATGAGAACGACCGAAATGCCGCAATTTGTTTTACTTTTGCGGCATTTTGTGTTATAATACTCGTGTAAAATACGGCGCCTCGGGGCGCCGACAGCGTATTTTTTGATGAAAAATTTCATAGTATTTTTGAGAACACGATCGGAAGGGCGGGAAGAGCGCTTCTGTGCGGAGGCGAAAAGATATACTGCGGACGGCGGGGCGGAGTTTTCTTTTGTGCGAGGGGAAGAGAGGTATTCGGTCCGTACGGGACTGCGCCCGCAGATCTCGGCGGACGGCGAGATCTCCTACCGTATTCCGATCGGACTTTCTGAAACCCTTTTAACAAATATTCGCACTCCTTTCGGAGAAATTCCCGTTGAAGTCAAAACAGAACGTTTCGTACAAAAAACGAACGGAGAAGCCGTTCTTTTAAGTGCGGATTATATTTTAAATTTTTCCGATTTTCGGCAAAAACACAGTATTTTTTTCAAGGCGAAACCGAAAAGAACGTAATATGACGGCACGGCCGAGGAGGGGGTATATGAAAATCGAATATTTAGGGCATTCTTGTTTTTTTATGACGTCGGGCAAATGCAGCTATCTGACCGATCCTTTTTCGGGGATCGGATACGAAATGTCTCCGGTTGCGGCAGATTATGTGACAATGAGCCACGATCATTTCGATCATAATTATTTGAAGGGCGTCAGAGGGGCAAAAAAGGTATTTATTCGCGCGGGGGAATATAATGCCGGAGATGTTTTAATAAAAGGGATTCCGTGCTGGCATGACGATGTTTGTGGCGCCAAGCGCGGCGCGGATGTAGCCTTTACGTATGATTTCGGCGGGTTTACAGTCTGTCACATGGGCGATTTCGGCGAGAAATTCAGCGCTAAGCGTGCCGCGGATTTCGGCCGCCCGGACGTGCTTTTGATTCCGGTCGGCGGCACATATACCATCGATGCGAAAACGGCTGCCGAGTATGTGCGGACGATGAATCCCAAAGTTGCGATTCCCATGCATTACCGTACGGAGTCTTGCGTGCTCGATATATCGCCTCTTGAAGATTTTATTCGCGTTGTCGGCAGAGAAAATGTTTGCGGACCGGTGTCTTGTTTCGACAGCGAAAAAATTTCTCAATACGAGGGGAAAATATTGATCATGGAGGTTTTGACGCATGAGTGATATGATCGGGAAATATTCTTCCGTGATCCAATATTTGGACGGTATGAGTGTCTATGAAGTGCGGAATATCGCCCGTGAGCTCGGCGTGCGTTCACCGACGACGGAAAAGAAAAGAGAATTGATCGAGGCGATCGTCGGGGTTGCCGCGGGGCTGATCGCGCCCGAACCAAAGATGACGAACAAGGGGGCTCCTACAAAAGCGCCTAAAGTTTCGGAAGACGTTCTGCAAGAGATCAGGAGGCGGATCGCCGAAATCAAAAAGGGAGAGGAACCTTACCCTGTTCCCGATACCGACGATCAGGGGTATTCGATCCGTTTCGGCGATGTTTCCGGCTGCGATACAGGGTACGAAGACATCTATCGAGGTATTCTCGAACTGCATCCGCAAGGCTATGGATTTTTGCGCGCGGAGAACTGTGCTCCGGGCAAGAAAGACGTTTTCGTCGCGGGACCGATGATCAAAAAATACCGTCTCCGCGGCGGGGATTATGTAAGCGGATACGTGCGCCAGAATCGGGAGAACGGGTCTCCCGCGCTTGAGGAGATCGCGGCGGTCAACGGTCTAAGGCCGGGGGCGCTCATCGATCGCCCTGACTTTGATGATATGACGCCGCGTCATCCGGACAAACAAATCGAACTCGGGAAAAACGGCAAGTTGTCTCTTCGCTGTATCGATTTGATGTGTCCGATCGGGAAAGGACAGAGGGGGTTGATCGTATCGCCGCCGAAAGCGGGCAAAACGACTTTACTTAAAGACATAGCCGGGGCGATTTCCAAAGATCATCGGAATATATATCTGATCATTCTTCTGATCGATGAACGTCCTGAAGAAGTGACGGATATACGCGAAAGCATTCGCGGCGCTGAAATCGTTTATTCTACGTTCGACGAATCCGCCGAACATCATGTCGGCGTTTCCAAACTTATTCTCGAACGCGCGAAGAGACTGGCGGAGACAGGGACAGATGTCGTGATCCTGCTCGATTCCATAACGAAACTCGTTCGTGCGTACAACAATACCGTCGCGCCTTCGGGCAAGATCTTATCCGGAGGTTTGGACCCTGCCGCGCTCATCGCGCCGAAAAAGTTTTTCGGTACGGCGAGGAATTTGGGAGAAGGAGGATCGCTTACGATTCTTGCAACGGCGTTGGTGGATACGGGCAGTCGGATGGATGATGTGATCTATGAAGAATTTAAGGGAACGGGAAACATGGAGATTCACTTGAACCGCGATCTTGCGGAAAGACGGGTGTTTCCCGCGATAGATGTTTACCGTTCGGGCACGAGAAAAGAAGAATTGCTCTTGGATGGCCCCATGCTTGAATGTTCAAGAACAGTGCGCCGCGCTTTCAGTAAAGAAAACGCTACAGAGGGTCTGTTTGAATGGATGGAAAAAACAAAAGACAACCAGGAACTCGCCGCAAAAACGGACGAGATTGCAAAAAAATACAGAACACAGAGGTGAAAAAAATGCCGCAATATTTTATCGGGATCGATTTTGGCGGAATGAGCGCGAAGGCAGGGCTTTTTGACGCAAAGGCAAAATTGATCGCAAAGGATACAGTGAAAACGTCTAAGGATGACAGTTATATCACCACGGTAACTAAGATGGCGCAGCTCGTCAAAAAGATCTGTTCCGATAACGAAGTTTCGTTGAAAAACGTGGTGAGGATCGGGCTTGCATCCCCGGGTGTGATTGACGGAAAGGCGGGCGTCGTCGTCCGTTGGGGCAACTATAATTGGACGGACAGGCCGTTGGTAAAGGATCTGAGCGAAAAATTGGGATTGGAAGTCCGCATTGTGAACGATGCGAACGCCGCCGCCTACGGCGAATACGTTTTCGGTGCGGCAAAGTCATATAAAAACAACATTTTGCTTACTCTCGGAACAGGTATCGGGATCGGCATCATTTTGGATGGCAAGTTGTTTGAAGGAACGAACGGTGCGGGTGCAGAAGCGGGACATATGGTCATTCAGGCGGGCGGAGTCCCTTGTAGCTGCGGAAGACGGGGATGCTTTGAACAATATGCGTCGGCAAGCGCTCTGATACGCGACACAAAACGTGCTATGTTCGAAAATAAAGAGAGCATGCTTTGGGATCTGACAGGCAGAGATCCTGAAAAAGTGGATGGAAAAACGGCATTCGACGCGGCAAAAGAGGGTGATGCTGCCGCTCAAACCGTGATAAAGAATTATATCATGTATCTTGGCGAGGGGATCGTCAATCTCGTAAATATTTTCCGTCCGGAAGCCGTCATTTTGGGCGGCGGCGTTTGCAATCAGGGTGAATATCTGCTTGCTCCGTTGAGAAAATATATTGCCGAAAAAGTATATGTCCCGTGTGACAGAGTGCCGCTGACGCTCAATAGGGCGGCGCTCGGCAACGATGCGGGCATTTACGGCGCATTGGCCTGTGCGATGGATTGAAGATGTTCGGAACAAAAAAGAGAGTGGCTCTTGCGCTCGGCAGCGGCGGAGCCAAAGGGATGGCGCACGTCGGTGCACTGAAAGCGCTCGAAGAGCGGGGATTTTCTTTCTGCGCCGTGGCAGGAACTTCGATCGGCAGTATCGTGGGAGCATTGTACGCAAAGGGATATTCTGCTACGGATATAGGAGAACTGCTCAAAGCGATCGACATGAAAAGTCTGGCTTTTGCCGTGCTTGCGGCGGGGTCGGTCGCTCCTGTCAAGGATGCGCTCGATCGTATTTTGGATGAAAGCGATTTTTCGGAACTGGCGCTTCCGTTCGCAGCTGTCGCAACGGATGCGGAGAGCGGGGAAGAGGTCGTTTTGCGTTCGGGAAACGTAGCAGAGGCCGTTCTGGCGTCGTCTGCCATGCCTCCTTTTTTCAGGAATGTTGCGATCGGAGATAAAATGCTGATGGACGGAGCCTTTTCCAACGCGGTCCCCGGAGACGTTGCTCGAAAACTCGGTGCAGATTTTGTCATCGGTGTTTCCCTTTCACCCGCAGAGAGGTATGTGCGCGGCAGTGCGGCCGCAGAACCGCAGAGAGGGATTTCGAGTTGTGATATTTTATTGGAACCCGATCTGACCGCATATGCGCCGACAGATGTCACGGCGTCGGCGGCGATGTATGAGATCGGTTATGAATGTGTTGCAGACCGTTTTAATGAAATTACGGCAGCAATGCGTGCGCATCATATTAAATTGTAAAACATGCCGATGCACAGGAAAAACGGAGATGCGGCCGCAAAGGCGCTTTCCGTAAAGAGAGAAAAGAAGAACGGGCACAGGAAAAAGATACGCATTGCGGCGATCAGTCTTGCCTGCGTTGCCGTTTTGGCGATCGTCCTCGCACTCATTCACATATACTATTGTCCGCTTGGGTATCTTTGGGTCAAGTTTTCCAATCCCGAGCTTGCGGAGCGGGAAGAGGGAGATCTGCGCGTACATTTTGTAGATGTGGGACAGGGCGACGGGATGATCGTCGAATTGCCTGACGGTGCGGTCATGCTGATCGACGGCGGGAACGAGAATTTTGATTCGCGCAGCGCACTGCTGCGCTATGCGAATGCGCTTGGCATTAAAAAATTCGATTATATTCTTCTGACGCACCCGGACAGCGATCATGCGGGCGGATTGGACGACGCGGTCCGCTGTTTCGGTGCGGAAAAGGCATTTATCCCTTATTCGACAAATTATGAATCCGATTCTTCGTTCGCTGATTTTTTGTCTGCATTGGAAGAAGAGGGGTGCGAAACAGCCGTATCGCACACTTATCTTTCCGTATTGCCGGAACAGAAAAAGTATTTTTATTACATGATGTTTCTTTCGCCTTTGCAGGCGGGCATAGAGGGGAGTTATTACGATATTGCCAACGCGGACGACGCGACCGATAGCGACGAAAACAATGCGTCAGCTGTTTTATGGCTGGAATATGCGGGGCGCAGTGTTTTATTTACGGGAGACATCGGGAAAGAGGCGGAAGAAAAACTTATCGATGATTATGCCGCGGTCGGAGAAGAATTGTTTACGGTCAAAGCCGAAACGGCGTGGGGAGAATCCGTGACGCTTTCTCCCGTTCTCGACGAATTGGATTTTCTGAAAGTTGCGCATCATGGGTCATCGTCTTCTTCTTCGGAATCTTTCTTGTCTCTGGTTCAGCCCGAGGCGGCGTTTATCAGTGCGGGGGCAGACAATTCTTACGGACATCCTTCCGTGCAGACGCTGGAAAGGCTGCATGCGGCGGGTGCCGACATCTATCGGACGGATGAGTCGGGGAGTATCGTACTGACGATATCCCGTGACGGTACATATCAAATCGAAACGCTCGGCCGCTGAGCGGCCCGGGTTCGGAGGAAAAACATGCTGAAACTGACAACGGCGGGAGAGTCGCACGGCAAAGCGCTGACGGCAATCATCGAAGGACTTCCGTCCAATCTGAAAATAGACGTCGAAGAAATAAACAGGTATCTCGCTTTGCGGCAAAGCGGTTACGGCAGAGGGGCGCGGCAAAAAATCGAGAGCGACAGGGCCGAAATCGTGTCCGGCGTCAGAGACAGGCTCACTTTAGGCAGTCCTGTATGCCTTGTCGTGGAAAATAAAGATTATAAAAACTGGGAGGAATACATGTCCCCCTACGGAGCGGATACCGCAAAGAGAAGGCTAACAAAGGTGCGTCCCGGGCACGCAGACCTCACGGGTCTTTTCAAATACGATCAGACGGATGCGCGCAATATATTGGAACGCGCCTCTGCCCGCGAAACGGCGGTGCGCGTTGCGGCAGGCACGGTCGCCAGGATGTTTCTCCGCGAATTGGGCGTGAAAGTCGCGGGTTATGTCAGGAGCGTGGAGCAGATCGCCGATGACAGGGCTTATACGTTTGAAGAGGTCGAAGCGGCGAAGAATTCCGAACTTTTTATGCTCGATCCGTCTTTATGCGAGATCGCGAAAAAGCGGATCGATGAGATCCGCGAGGCGAAGGATACCGCAGGCGGAATCATCGAGATCCGCGTGAAGGGGCTGAAACGCGGATTCGGCAGCTGCATGACCTATGCGGACAAGCTGGATGCGCACCTGGCCGCCGCGGTCATGAGCGTACAGGCGATCAAGGGCGTAGAGATCGGATTGGGGTTTGAGGCGGCCAAGAGGCCGGGCAGCCGCGTACACGATGAAATTTTTTGCGAGAACGGCAATTTCGCCCGCAAAACGAACAATGCGGGAGGGATCGAGGGCGGCATGTCGAACGGAGAAGAGCTCGTGATTCGTGCGGCAATGAAACCCATTCCCACGCTCATGCGTGGGTTGGATACGGTCGATTTCGAAACGAAGGAACCTTGCCGCGCGGCGACGGAGCGGAGCGATGTCTGCGCGATCTGCGCGTGCGACGTGATCCTCGAAAGCGTGATCTGTTTCGCGCTCGCGCAAAAAGTGCTGGAAAGATTGGGAGGCGACAACATGCGCGAGATCAGTGAGAGATACGGACATCTCGCGTAAAGGAGAAAGGATGCAGACGATACAGGTGCATACAAAGTCACGCCCCGGCGCAGTGTTTTGCGGACAGGGGGCGGCGGAACAGGCCGAACTTTTGCGGGACAAAACGCTCTTTGTCCTAACCGATTCCAATGTTTACCGCCTTTACAAAGAATATATTGCGGAAAAATTTGCGGGAGCGGCCGTCTGCGTCGTTCCGGCGGGGGAGAGACACAAAAACAGGACGACTCTATTTAAGATCTTGGACGCTATGCTGGACGCAAAACTGAACCGAAACGCATGGCTCGTCGCCTTCGGCGGCGGCGTGATCGGAGACATGGGCGGGCTTGCAGCGTCTTTGTATATGCGCGGCGTTCACGTCGTACAGGTGCCGACGACGCTTTTGGCGCAAGTCGATTCTTCCGTCGGCGGAAAAACGGCGATCGATTACCGCGGCGTAAAAAATGTGATCGGTGCGTTTTACCAGCCCGAATATGTGATCTGCGACCCTGTTTTTCTCCGTACCCTTCCGAAAAGGGAACTGAAATGCGGCTTGGGGGAAATCATAAAAACGGGCGCGTTGGATGCGCAGATCTATGAAAAACTCTGCAACGGACAGAGACAGTTTTTTGATTTTTCGTTTTTGGAAGAGATCACGGCGGACTGCGTCCGTTTTAAAGCGCACGTCGTGGAAGAAGACGAATGCGAGCGGAACGGCCTTCGCAAGTGCCTGAATATGGGACACACGACAGGGCATGCGCTGGAACTGTTTTACGGCAGGCGTTCGCACGGCGAGTATGTCCTGATCGGAATGGATTTTGAGAGTTATATTGCCGAGGAAGAAGGAATCTGTCCGCACGGTTATGCAAAGGAGCTGCGCGCTCTGATTTCCGCCGTTGCGGGAAAGATCCCGCATTTTGACGGGATCGGAGAGGCGGCCAAAGCGGCGCTTTACGATAAAAAGAATGAAAAAAGGGGCGAAATATCCATGATCGTGCCTGAGGCGAAGGGAAAATTTGCCGAACTGAAACTTCCCGCGCAGAAATATATCGATCTTTTGGAGCAGATCAACGGAGGGAGAGTATGAAGATACGCCCGAGGCGGCAGTACGATGCCGAAGTGACGGTGCCGGGAGATAAATCCATAACGCACCGCGCCGTCATGTTCAACGCAATCGCGGAGGGAGAGGCGGTCGTTTCCAACGCTCTTCTGGGTGCCGATTGCCTTTCTACCGTGTCCTGTATGTGCGCGCTCGGGGCCGAGGCGGCCGTTGAAGGCGACGTCATTCGCGTAAAAGGTGCGCCGCTGCACGACGCGGCGTGCGATTGCGGCAACAGCGGCACAACGATGCGCCTTCTGATGGGGCTTGTCGCGGGGCAAAAGATCGGCGCCGTATTGACGGGCGACGCGTCTTTGTCGAAACGGCCGATGGGGCGGGTCGCAAAGCCGCTCAGGATCCTCGGCGCGGATATCGAAACGCAGGACGGCACCGCTCCTGTGACTGTGCGGGCGGCAAAGCTTGTCGGCAGAGAGGTGGATACCGCTTCGCCGAGCGCGCAGGTGAAGAGTGCGCTCTTGCTGGCGGGGCTGGGAGCAGACGGAGAAACGTTTGTCCATGAATCGGTCAAAACGCGCGATCACACGGAAAGGATGCTGGCGGCGATGGGCGCGGACATACGGGTGATCGGAAACATGGTCCGCGTGAAAAAGAGCAGGCTGAAAAGCACGGATGTCGAAGTCCCCGGCGATATTTCCAGTGCGGCGTATTTTATGGCGCTCGGCGCATTGCTCGGAGAAACGCTCTGTAAAAATGTCGGCGTCAATCCGACGAGAACGGGTATCTTGCGGGCGTTTGATCAAATGGGAGTCTGTTATTCTCTGGAAAACGAGCGTATCGTCTGCGGCGAACCCGTAGCGGATATCCGTGTCAGAAAGTCGCCGCTCAGGGCCATTCACCTGACAAAGGAGATCATGCCGTCTTTGATCGATGAATTGCCCGTGATCGCGGTGCTCTGTGCCTATGCGGAAGGCGAAAGCGTGATTTCCGGTGCGGAAGAGCTTAAGATCAAAGAGAGCGATCGTATCAAGACGACGGCGGAAATGATTTCCGGTTTGGGCGGTGATATTATTCCCAGACAAGACGGGTTTGTGATACGCGGAAGGAAGATTTTGCCCGGCGGAACTGCGAATTCTTATGCAGATCATCGCATAGCCATGAGCGCGGCTGTCGCGCTGGCTGCGAGCGAAAACGGGGGCGAGATCAAAAATGCCGGCTGCGTTGATATATCTTTTCCCGGATTTTTTCGCATGCTGGGTGAATAACGATACATAAAAAAGAGAAGGAGGGGTTATGCTGAAACTTGCGGTCATCGGGAAAGATGTTTCCAAATCGGACAGTGCAAAAATGCATACTTTCGACCTGAGAGGCCTTGGCAGCGATTGTTCGTATGAACTGATTTCTTGCCCGGAAAGAGATGATTTTGACGGATATGCAAAAAAGCTTCTTGCGGATTACGACGCTTTTAATGTCACAATCCCGTACAAATTGGATATTATTCCGTATTTGAAAGGATTGAAAGGAGATGCAAAGGTTTTCGGCGCCGTCAATACGGTCAAAGACGGGATCGGTTACAATACGGACGGCATAGGATTTTCGCTGATGCTGAAAAACAGCGGCATCGACCCTGAGGGGAAGCGCGTTCTCGTTCTTGGCGCCGGCGGCGCGGGCAGGAGCGTTGTCAAAAAACTTTTGGACGCAGGGGCGGACGTGTATGTCTTTGACGTAAAAAGCGAAAACGCCGCGGCGGTCTGTGCGGAGTTTTCGGGCGCGAAAGCCGTTTCGGAAGTTGTGCCCGCTCCGTATTTTATGATCGTGAACGTGACGGGCGTCGGGATGCACAAAACGGAAGGGCTGTCGCCTGTCGGCGCGGAGATCCTGCAACATTGCGAAGTCGCGGTCGATCTGATCTATTATCCGCGCAAGAGCGAATTTTTGCGCATTGCGGAAAGTCTAGGCAAGCGGATTATAAACGGGGAAGGGATGCTGTATTATCAGGCATATTATGCCGATTGCATTATCCTCGGCCGCGAACCGAAAGCATCGGAAGCAAAAGAACTTTTCGAAAAATACAGGGAGGAATACAGATGAAACTGCTTTTTCTCAACGGCGTCAACCTGAACATGACGGGAAGACGGGAAAAGTCTGTTTACGGTACGCAGACATTGGAAGACATCAACAACGAGATTGCGGCTTTCTGCAAAGAGCGCGGTGCGAAGTGCGAATTTTACCAATCCAATTTGGAGGGTGAACTTTGCACCAAGATCCAGGAGAGCGACGCCGACGGCATCATTCTCAATGCGGGCGCATTCACGCATTACAGTTACGCGCTGCGGGATGCGATTGCGTCCGTTCCGACGCCGGTCATCGAAGTGCATATGTCCAACGTGCATGCGCGTGAAGAGTTCAGGCACAAGTCTGTTATTTCCGAAGTATGCAGGGGCACGATCTCAGGGTTCGGGAAAAACAGCTATATCCTTGCGGCGGAGAGCTTTTTGCTATGAATATTATCCTTTGCGGCATGATGGGAGCAGGCAAGACGAGCGTCGGGATCAAGATTGCCGACCTTACAGGGATGCGCTGGTACGATACGGACGATCTGATCACGGAAAAGTACGGAAAGATCTCTTCCATCTTTGAGTTTTACGGAGAGAGCCGGTTCCGCGAAATGGAAACGGAAATTGTAAAAAAGGTAGCGGATGAAGACGGCGTTGTCATTTCTACGGGCGGCGGCTGTGTGCTGCGCCCCGAGAACAGCGCGGCGCTGAAAAAACACGGCAAGATCGTATTTTTGAAAGTAGACCTCGACGTTTTATTTGAGCGAACGGGACATACCGGAGACGATCGGCCGCTTTTGAAAAATACGACCTATGAAAAGATGCGCGAACTTCTCGATTACCGCACGCCGATCTATGAAAGTTGCGCCGATTACACGATCGATACAAACGGAAAGAATGTAGAAGAAGTCGCGCGCGAAGTCTGCGCCGTGTGCGGCGCACACATTGAATAATGAGTGCAGTACTTGTGACGGGAGGTTCCCGCGGGATCGGCAGGGCGATCTGTCTTGCCTTTGCAAGGGGCGGCAGCGACGTCTATTTTTGCTATTCGGCGGATGAATCGGGCGCCGAAGAGACGCTGAAGCTACTGCGCGATACGGGCGTGGGGGCGCAGGCGTTCCGATGCGACATTACAAAAGAAGATCAGGTCCTTGAAATGTTCGGGCAGACGATGGGGATAGACGTTCTCGTCAACAATGCGGGCATATCGCGGTTCGGGCTCATTCAGGACACTTCTTTGCAGGAATGGAACGACGTTTTTTGCGTCAATATGGTCGGCGCGTTTCTGTGTACCAGGGCAGCGATTCCTAAATTTGTCCGCCGCGGCGGCGGGTGCGTCATCAATATTTCGTCCATATGGGGTGAAACGGGCGCATCGTGCGAGGCGGCATATTCTGCCAGCAAAGCGGCTCTGATCGGTTTTACGAAGGCCGCGGCCAAGGAACTCGCCCCTTCCGGTATCCGCGTCAATTGTGTGGCTGCGGGGATGATCTCGACCCGAATGAACGGACATCTGAGCGAAGAAGAGCGGAAAAGTTTTGTATCGGCGCAGCCGATCGCGCGCGAGGGGACTGCGGAAGAAGTCGCTTCGGCGGTATACTTTCTTTCACTGCAGAAATATGTGACGGGCGAAGTACTGCGCGTAAACGGCGGCGCTCTGATTTAAATCAGTTTGTATAAAAACGGGAAATATTCTTACAAAAACAGGGGAATACAATGCAGCTTGTTGTCAAAGGATATTCGAAATATAACGAAGAAGAAATTCTGAATTTATACAAAAGCGTCGGTTGGTTAAATTATACCTCAAATCCCGCGATGCTGAAAAATGCCTATAAAAATTCATTGAAAATTTTGGGGGCATACGATGCCGATAAACTGGTCGGCATTATCCGTGTGGTGGGCGACGGATATTCGATAGTCTATATTCAGGATATGATTGTATTGCCGGAGTATCAACGGAAAGGGATCGGAACATTGTTGCTTGAAAAAATACTTTTTGAATACAAGAATGTTTATCAAAAAGTACTGATGACCGACAATACAGAAAAAACCATTCGGTTTTATAAATCTGCAGGGTTTATGGCGGATACCGATATAGATTCTGTGGCCTTTTTAAAAATTTATTGAAATCGCTCCGGTAAACGATTGTAAGGGATATAAGTCTGTTTTTGTCGGGGGAATCAATAAAAAATTAAAAAATTTGCGTTTAAAAAAAGGGTTTTTCGTTTTTTTGTCTAATTTATAATATAGCGGGATTTATATTCGGCAGCGGCAAAATCAGTCTTGCCGCGCTTTTTGCCGTATAAACCGTGCAAGCGCGCTATGAAAATTTCCGATTCCGTAAAACAGCGCACTTATGAAAGGGAACGGGCATATCTCTCTCCCTATGCGCAGCTTTCCGAAAATACCAAGGGCAGGGCACGGCAGGAAGAGCCGTGCAACATGCGGACAGATTTTCAGAGAGACCGCGACCGTATTATTTACAGCAAAGCGTTTTTGCGGCTAAAAAACAAGACGCAGGTCTTTTTTTCGCCGGAAGGAGATCATTTCCGCACGAGGATGACGCATACGATCGATGTTTCGCAGATCGCGCGATCGATCGCGAGAAGTCTTGCGCTCAATGAAGATCTGGCGGAGGCGATCGCCCTCGGGCACGATCTCGGGCATACGCCCTTCGGGCACGCAGGCGAGCGCGTGCTGAACAGTCTGTCGCCTTTCGGGTTTGCGCACAACGAGCAATCTCTGCGCGTTGTAGATGTTCTGGAAAAGGACGGAAAGGGGCTGAACCTGACGTTTGAGGTGAGGGACGGCATCTTGAATCATAAAAAGAGCGGGCATCCCGCAACGCTGGAAGGGAAAGCGGTTTCCCTTGCAGACAGGATTGCTTACGTCAATCATGATATTGAAGATGCGATCCGCGCGGGGCTTTTGCGGGAAGAAGAATTGCCGCAGGAAGATGTTAAGGTTTTAGGTTCCTCTTCGCGCGACAGGATCAATACGATGATCACGTCGATCTATGAAAACAGTGTCGGAAAGAACGAAGTGAAGATGGGCGCCCGTGAGGCAGACGCACTGGAAGATCTGCGCACGTTTATGTTCAAAGAGGTCTACATAACCGAACGGTCGCAAAAGGAAGAGGAACGGGCAAAGCGCATGCTTTCGGCCATGTTCGATTATTTCAGAAAGGATAAGGACAAGCTTCCGCCTTTTTATCTGAAACTTTCAGACAGTTACCCGCTCGAACAGGTGATTGCCGACTATCTTTCGTCCATGACGGATAAATACGCGGTCGCGGTGTTTAACGGCATCTTTATTCCGAAAAGCTGGGCACTTCGGGAAGAAGATATAGAATTATAGCCGGGATTTTTCGGCAGGGAGGAAAAATGGCAAAGGGGCTTGACGCCGAATTTTTGGCGCAATTAAAGAGTAAAACGGACATCGTAGAGGTGATCGGCTCCTATGTCACTCTGGAAAGGAAGGGGAGCAATTATTGGGCGTGCTGTCCGTTTCATCATGAAAAGACGCCTTCGTTTTCCGTCAATTCGCTCGATCAGTATTATCATTGCTTCGGCTGCGGTGCGAGCGGAGACGTCATTACTTTTATTCGCGAAATCGAATCGGTCGATTTTGTAGACGCGGTAAAAATCTTGGCGGAGCGTGCCAAAATTTCGATGCCGGATGTCAATTTCGATTCGGAAAAGACGCTCGAACAAAAGCGGAAGCGCGATCAGGTTCTAAAGATTCTCAATGAGTGTGCGCATTTCTACTTGAAAAACCTGAATTCGGGGAAAGCAGATGCGCATATACAGTATATACTCGACAGAAAGTTGTCTTCTTCCACGGTGCGGAAATTCGGGTTGGGCGCTTCGCTCGATTTCAGATCTTTGCCTGAATTTTTGCTGGATAAAGGTTACCGCCGCGACGATATTTTAGACAGTGGAGCGGTGACGGAGACGGATAAAAAGAAATTGATCGATTCGCAGGGCGGCAGGCTGATTTTTCCCATCATCAACGCGTTTGACGATGTGGTGGCGTTCGGCGGACGGGTATTGGAAAAGACGGATTTTGCAAAATATAAAAATACGAAAGAGACGATTGTTTTTAATAAGAGCAAAAATCTTTACAACATCAATCTTGTAAAAAAACAGAAAAAGGCCGAAGGGCTCAAAAACATTGTCATGGTAGAGGGGTATATGGATACGATCTCTCTGTGGCAGGCGGGGTTTCATAATGTCGTGGCGAGCATGGGTACGTCTCTGACCAAGGAGCAGGCGCGACTGTCAAAAAGATACGCTGACGATGTGCTGATCAGTTATGACGGCGATTTTGCGGGGCAAAAGGGCGCGATTCGCGGATTAGAGATCATGAAAGAGGAAGGCGTGAATGTGCGCGTGGTTCCTTTGCCCGAGGGGCTCGATCCGGATGACGTCGTAAAAAAATACGGCATGGAAGGATATCAGAGATGTTTGGACAGCGCGATGCCGTTGGTCGATTTCAAATTGAACGTGTTGGAGCATGGCTGCGATCTTTCCAGAACGGAGGAAAAGCGCGATTATATCCGAGAGGCTCTGAAAATTATTCGTGAAGAACCGAGCGAAAGCGTGCGCGAAGATCTTTTGAAAACGGTGCGCGATAAGACGGGCGTTACGTTCGAATCGCTGAGACGGGATTTAGACAACGCACCGGCCCGTCCGGTCGTTCAACAAGAGATCAAGGAACCTGTCAGGAATGAAGACGGCGCGGACAGAAACAGCAAAGCGTGTCGGTTTATTTTGGCATCGGCGCTCTTTAACGCAAAATATGCGCGCAATTTTGATCTTGCAGGTGTCAAGTTTGACAATAATGTGCATAATATCATCGCCGAATATATCATCGGAAGGCGAAACAGGGGAGAAAATGTCCGAGCCAGCGATCTTTTTGAGATCTTTGACGAAAACACCCCCGAACTTTCCGCCATTCTCGATCTGAGTTTGGGTGAAGGGTTCGACGGATCGGATGCGGAGAAATACTTCCGCGACTGCGTCAGAACTTTGGAAAGGCAGAAGATAGAGGACGAGCTCAGGCATCTGAGCGAAGTATGCGATGCGGAGACTGAATTGGATAAGAAAAAACAACTGTCCCGCAGGATCATGGAACTTACGGTCAAATTGAAAAATTTTTAACATATGCGGAGGATTGACATTTTCAATGAGCGTATCCGAACAGAAACTGAATGAAATACTCAAACAGATTATCGGAGAGTACAGGCAGAAGGGCAGCATTTCTACGGACGTACTCTGCGATATTCTGGAGAAAATCGACACGAACCCCGATCAGATCGATTATATTTATAAATCGATCGGAGAGGCGGGCATTCAGATCGTGGATGAAGACGAGCGCGATCGCGAGCTTTTTGAGCAGGCGCTCAAAGATATCGGGCTGGATGATCCCGTCAAGATGTATCTGAAAGATATCGGCAGGGTGCCGCTTTTGTCGGCCGACGAAGAGATCGATCTTGCCCGCCGCATGCAGGAGGGGGACGAGGCGGCCAAAAAGCGCCTTTCCGAGGCAAATCTCAGGCTCGTCGTGTCGATCGCAAAGCGCTATGTCGGGCGCGGGATGCTCTTTCTGGATCTGATTCAGGAAGGAAATCTCGGCCTGATGAAGGCGGTAGAAAAATTCGACTACCAGAAAGGGTTTAAATTTTCCACATATGCAACTTGGTGGATCCGTCAGGCCATCACGAGGGCAATCGCCGATCAGGCAAGGACGATACGCATTCCCGTGCATATGGTCGAAACGATCAATCGCCTTACGCGCGCGTCCCGTATTTTGCTGCAACAGCTCGGTCGTGAGCCTACGCCCGCCGAGATCGCTGCAGAACTGAACATGCCGGAAGACCGCGTAAGGGAGATTCAAAAGATCGCACAGGATCCCGTATCGCTGGAAACTCCGATCGGCGAAGAGGAAGATTCGCACCTGGGTGATTTTATTGAAGACGACCGCGCGACTACGCCGAGCGATTCGGTTGCGTTTACCATGCTCAAAGAGCAACTGCTCGGCGTATTGGATACGCTCACGCCGCGCGAGGAAAAAGTTTTGCGCCTCAGGTACGGCATCGACGACGGCAAACCCCGTACGCTGGAAGAAGTGGGCAAGGAGTTTAACGTCACGCGTGAGCGCATCCGTCAGATCGAGGCGAAAGCGCTGCGCAAACTCCGCCATCCGAGCCGCAGCAAGAAATTAAAAGATTTTCTCGACTGATGAAAAAGAGTGCGCGGCTGAGCTTTATTTGCGGTGAATTGGACGAGTGTGAGCTCTTCGCCGATATTGGCTGTGACCACGGTTATTGCAGTGAATACATGCTGGATCATCGGCTATGCCGTAAAGTGCAGTTTTCGGATATAAGCGCAAAGTGCCTGAAAAAGGCAGAAACACTGCTCGCCGCGTACATAAAAGAGGGCATTGCCTTCCCTGTCGTATGTGCGGGGCTGGAAAAGATCGACCCGAAGACCGATTTGGTACTGATTGCGGGAATGGGCGGAGAAGAGATCGTAAAAATTCTTTCTGAAGGTTTCTTGCCGCCGAAATTATTGTTGCAACCGATGAAAAATTCGGATAAAGTGCGTTCGTTTCTTCTGCAAAACGGATACGGGATGCAAAAGGATTATACATTTTTTGCGGACGGAAAATTTTACGACCTGATCAAGGCGTCAAGAGCCGTAAAAGCGGAAGAATATACCCGCGACATGATTTGTTTCGGGCGCGACAATCTGCTTTTCCCGGGAAAAGATTTTATCAGGAAACTGGAAAGGGATATGCGTGATCTGGAATCCTGGATGGCGGGCGCAAAAGACGGAAAAGAAAATCTCGGCGCGCGCCTTGCAAAACTAAGGGAGATTTACAGTGAAACTTGCAGACGTTTATAAAGTAATCGACGGGCTGTATCCGAAGAGACTGAGCGACGAATACGTTGAAAAATTTGGAGCCAGGGACAACAGCGGAATTCTGGTCGATACCGGCGATGAGATCGAAGGGGCCGTCTTTTCTCTCGATCTGTCGAAGGGTGCGATCGAAGAGGCAAAAAAAAGCGGCGCTAATCTCATCGTGACACATCATCCTGCTATTTTCTTTCCGATCAAAAATCTTTTAGCGGATACGCCGCTCGGAAAACGGCTGATCGAATGCGTGCGTTCGGGGATTTCCGTGATCTCTATGCACCTGAATATGGACTGCGCACCGAACGGCATCGATCATTTTCTTGCCGAGGGGATCTGCGGCAGCGTTTTGGAGACTTGCGAGAAAATCGACGGAGGCAGCTACGGGCGAGTCTGTTCGATCGTTCCCGTCCTTTTTTCAGAATTGAAAAAGAGGATCGGAAAAGAGTTTTGTACATCGCGCCTTCTTGCTTACGGTGAGGATGGCAGAATCGGAAAGGTTGCGTCTTTTTGCGGCGCGGGCGTTGACGACAGCTCCGTTGCGCATGCGAAGGCGCTCGGAGCTGACGTGATCGTCTCTTCCGACGTGAAACATAACTATATCTGCGACATTTTGGAATCAGGAATGCGTTTGATCGTTCTGACCCATTATGCGAGCGAAAATTACGGATTTAAGAAAATTTATCAAGGTCTGAGCGATAAAATCGGGGTACCTTCTCGGTATCACGAAGATACTTTTATGCTCTGACCGGGGAGGTAATATTTATGATAGACGAACTCTTGAAATATCAGGATGCCGACGGAAAACTGCGGATTATCGAGCAGGAAATCGCGTCGACGGAAGAGAGGAAAAAGTATATCAGTGCGAGAAAATTTTTGGAGAAAGCGCCGGAAAAGCTGGAAGCATTGGACGTACGTGCCGCCGAGTTTAAATTGATTTTTGAAAGACTTGAAAAAAAGTATGCGGAGATCGCCGATACGATCAGAGATTACGAAAATCTCGATGAAATGATCGACGAACAGGGCGGTGAGATCGGATTTTATAAGAAAAATGCGTCAGCGATTGCCGAAAATCTTAAGAATTTGAAGTCAGAGATCAATAAGCTGGTACAGCAGATCGAAAAAACTTCTGCCGAATACGCGGCTGCAAAAAAACAGACGATCGCCATGCAGAAACAGTACAAAGAATACAAAGAAAAATATGCGGCGGTAAAAGAAGCGCGGGCGAAAGAGATCTCTGAAGCGGAGGCCGAACTCAAAAAGCTGGAAAAGGACGTGCCGCCCGATACTCTTGCAAAATATAAAGCGAAGCGAAAGGAGAAAGTTTATCCTGTTGTCGTGGAGGTCGCGGGAAACAGGTGCCCTCAATGCGGTATGGAGCTTTCTATAGCGGAAATTTCCAAACTTTCCGACGGAAATTTTATTGAGTGTGACAGCTGCCGCAGAATATTGTTCAAGAGAAAATAGCACGGACATAAAAATCAGTCGGCCGTTTGTTTTCCGAGAAATCGTGAAAAGCCGGTCGGCTGTTTTTTTTAAGGGGAGACTATGGAGAGAAGTGAGGCAACAGCGTCCAAAAAGATAAAGCTCAGGGAAAAAGCAGAACTACTGTACGGGAAGGACTTTTGGTATATAGGCAGAGATGCTTCGGAGCGGATCATGCTGGCTGACGGGCCGCATGGTTTGCGGGTACAAAAAGGCAAAACGGATATGGCGGGGCTGAACGACAGTTTGGCGGCAACGGTATATCCGGCGGCCTGTCTTTCGGCATGCTCATGGGATAAAGAGCTTTTGTTTCGCTTGGGCGAAATGATCGGCTTTGAGTGTATAGAACAGGGCGTTTCTTTGCTGTTGGGACCAGCCGTCAATCATAAAAGGGACCCGCGATGCGGTCGGAATTTTGAATATTTTTCGGAAGACCCTTTTTTAACGGGAGAACTGGCTTCCGCCTATGTTGCGGGCGTACAGTTTACGGGAACGGGCGCGGTTTTAAAACACTTTGCAGGAAATTCTCAAGAATTGAGAAGGATGTATTCCGACAGCTTGATAGACGAGCGTGCTCTTCGTGAAATTTATCTCAGACAGTTTGAGATTGTTGTAAAAAAAGCAGACCCCGCCGCGATCATGACAGCGTATAATAAGCTGAACGGAATTTATTGTTCTCAAAACAAGAAGCTAATGACTGAGATCGCTCGTTCGGAATGGGGATTTAAAGGGATTTTTTTGACCGACTGGGGTGCGATGCACGATCAGGCTGCCTCTTATAAAGCAGGGCTGGATATCGAGATGCCCGGTATTGTTTCAGGCGCAAGTGATTTGCAAGCCGCTGCAGAACGCGGGGAGATAGATGAGGAAGAGATTCAACTGCATGCGGAAAGAATTGACGCATTTTTGCTTCGGGCTAAAAAACGTATAAAGAAAGATAATTGCTTTGAAAGAACAAAAAGTTTTGATTTGGCGGAAGAGATCGCAGAAAAATCATCCGTATTGCTAAAAAACGACGGAATATTGCCGATGCCCGAAGATAAAAATGAATGTATAGCCGTTATCGGCGCTTTTGCCAAAGAACCGCGCATACAGGGAGGCGGAAGCAGCAAAGTCAATTCTGCGGGAACAGATGATTTTTGTACCGTTTTGAAGGAAAACGGGATTGCGTTCGACTATGCGCCCGGCTACGTCCTGAATAAAGAGGAGCCGGAAGATGCGCTTATTGCCGAAGCAGTTGCAATTGCCGCGGTAAGGAAAAAGACGATCGTCTTTGTAGGGCTTAATGAAATCGATGAAAGTGAGGGATATGATCGGAAAACTCTTTTTATGCCTGCGGCGCACAATAAACTGATAGAGAAGGTATCAGAGGTCAATGCAAACATAGTGGTCGTGCTTAGCACGGGGGCACCGGTAATATTGCCATGGCTTGGCAAAGTTAAAGCCGTTTTGTTGACTTATCTTGCCGGATGCAGAAGCGGAAGATCTTGTTTTTCACTTCTTTTCGGTAAAGTTTGTCCGAGCGGAAAACTTGCCGAAACGTGGCCGCTGAGTGAAAATGATTTGCCTGCCGCCTTTGATTTTGGGAAAAATGAGGAATATGCCGAATATAGAGAAGGTATTTTTACCGGATACCGGTGGTATGATTCGGCGGAAAAAGAAGTTTTGTTTCCGTTTGGGTTCGGTTTGTCTTACACAAAATTTGATTACGGTATGCCTCGAATCGTGAAAGAGAGCGAGAATGAAGTGGAAGTCAAAATTTGTGTTAAAAATATAGGGACCTGCGACGGCTCCGAGACGATACAGCTGTATGTCTCCCAGACAGCGCCGACGATATTCAAAGCACAGAAAGAATTAAAGTCATTCGAAAAAGTATTTCTGAAAATCGGAGAAGAGAGAGAAATCGATTTTATTTTGAGCCGGGATGCCTTTATTTATTTTGATTTGAAAACAAGCCAATGGCGGGTTGAAAGGGGTGAATATATTTTATCTTTTGCTTCTTCGTCCAGAGATATACGAGCTTCGGTTTGTGTTTGGAGATCGGGAGACGGGGCTGACGGACAAAATCTGCGCGAGATAGCGCCGTCTTATTATCATTTGAAAGAGATTCATGAATTTTCGAGGGATGAATTTTTTGCATTATCCGGATTAAGCGTTCCTGCGCCGCGCGTCAGAAATTATATTACGTTGGATTCGCCCCTCTGTGATTTACGTAACAGCAGATTGGGTAAATTGTTGTATTGGCTGATCTTGAAAATCGGAGGCAAAGGCAAAAATAACGGCGAAAGAAAGATGCGCCGTGCGGTAATCGCGGATATGCCGCTTCGTTGTTTATCTATGGGGGCGAATCTTACCCGCGAAAAAATGCAAGGAATCGCGGATTTGTGCAACGGACATTGGATCGCCGGATTGAAAAAGTTGGTAAAAAGAAAAAACTGTAAAAATCGGAGAAAGGGCGGCAATTTGTCGCGATAGAAAGGGGATTGAAACGAAAGCGAAGATGGATCGAAGGGGTCGTGCGCAAAAGCGCACGGCCCCTTCGATGACAAAAGGATAAACTTGAGGCGCAAACAAATCGTTTGCGCCTCAAGGTCGCGATTCTAAAGACTTTTATTTTTGCGTATCGTCTTTTTCGTCTCCGTAAGGATCTTCCTCATCAGGAGAGGTCTCGTCTTCGACTTTATAAATTTCTTCTTCGCTGATCTCATCTTCATCGGGCAGAACGTCGTCTGTTTTAGGTTCTTCAGATTCGTCTGCCGCTTCTTCGGAAAGTTTCAACTTTCTGATATAACGCGTACGCCTTGCGTCGTAAGCCGTTGAAGTGCGGATCTTGTTTTTGCGCATATTGCCGAGCAGCTTTTTGAGCAACAGTGCAATAAGCGTTACAAACAATGCTGCAGCCAAGATGATCGAGGGGATCAAAAGCCAAAGATTGGTATCACTCGTATTATCGGTCGAATCAGTCGTTTCATCGTCGGAATCGGAAGAACTCGTTGCAACTTCGATCTCGCTTGCTCCGTAATTGACGAAGGTGTTATATTCGGTATATCCGCTGTCGTCAGCATTGAAACGCAGATACGCTATTTCGTCTGTGTAAGCGGTCTCGTCATAGTCGGCAAAAGGATCGGAGTCCCTTGTTTCAAATTCGTTAGATTCATCGTAAGGCGCATAGCTCAAATGATCGTAGAGGGAGTAATGATAATAGATAAGGGAAGTGCCCTCTGCGGTTTCATTGATAAATGCGCTCGGATCTTCACGATATGCTTCGAGGATCGCATCGGCGGTAGTATAGGTGGTGTTGTTCAGTTTGCCTGCTTCGCCGAGAGAGAGGAGACTTTCTTCGAGCATATCAGTGAAAGTAGATTCGTCCAAATCGTCGTAGCTGACCTGATCAAAAATAACGTAACCTTCATCACCGCTGTCGAGCATTGCGACTTCGCCATCGCGAGAGCCCATCCAGACTTCCAGACGGTAATCTTTTGATTCGTTCCCGGTCGCAATAAAGAAGTTTACATAGATCCATTGATTAACGGTTTCTTCGCTCCCGTAAATAACTTGAGAGAGAACTTTTTCCGTGGGTTCTTGCAGAGTAGCCGCTTCAAGCCGGTCTGCATCGACGTTTGCGTCGCGGAAATCCGTTACCTGCGTGCTGTAAGTGTCGCTGTCTTCATCATAATAGCGATAAAAACTGTCATTGTGTTTGTAGTAGATGATGTTTCCGTCCGCATCGACCAAATTTCCGTCGGTATCCGTCTCATAATTTTGCAGATTTGCGTAGTAGGTACCGCTTTGGTGATGGGAAGTCGTAGACCAAAGACCATTGCTCTGCATATAGAAGAGAGTGTCCGTATCTTGGTCGAATGCATCGTCGTCAGGATCTACCGTCACGACGTTTCCGTCTTCGTCATACCGATAGGAGAAGCCGGATGCATATTTCAGTTCGTCACGATACCGCACTTGTTCGTCTTCATCGGTCGAAGTATCGATCAGGTAGACATAAGCCACCGCGTTGGCGCTTAATTTCAGCCTGAGATTGACCTGACCGTAAGAGGAGGTGCCTATATTGGTGGTCCCTCCGACGAAGCCGTAGGAAATATCGGCGGCGTCTTCTACCGTTTTGACAATCAGGAGCGGCTGTGTGGAATCGGTTCCTACGATCGTATTCCACCAGTTATTCGCAGTGATCGAAGCCGTTATTGCATCGGTATAGCTGTTGACGACTGCTTTGATCGCATCGTTCTCAAAATAATTAGCGGCATATTTTTTGTTCAGAAGGCCCGCATTTTCATATTCGTTTGTGCCGGTCGTAATATCTTCGCCGCCTACATAGCCGGAGTTGCCGTATACCCCGGCGTAATTGCGCAGGTCGGCAAATCCGTTTTCGATCTCCGAACTGCCTTCGGTGCTTTCCGAATAAGCCGGATCGTCGAATACAACGGAGGAATCGGCGGCGCTGGGATCGGTTTCGAGCGCGGCTTCGACGGCATAGGTAGAGGTGCTGGCAGAGGCAAGCTCATACTCGGTGTCGTTCAGGTAAGCATATTCAAAACCTGTGAACGCCGCATATCCGTCCGCATATGCCGAGAAGGCGGTATTTACAATATCGGTAGGTCCGAAATTAAAGCGAAGGGAAAACGTAATGGACTCATCCGTATCGTTTGTCACAAAGAATGTGCAAAGCTGCCATCCGTCGAAAATGTCTTCGACAGTGCTGTTGTCGTCTTTTAAATCTACAGTGTCGAGGGTCGTTGTGTCCACAGCCCCGACAGAGGCCGTCGTATCGTAGTTGATCAGGCTGACCGTTGCGCCTGTGCCGCCGCCGATTTCAGACGTTTTGACCCAGAAACGGATCATCATGCGGCTGTCGGCGTCTAAGGTAAACAGGGAAGGTGCGTTCGTATCTGCACCGGTCAGATTCTGCGTATAGGGCATGCCTTTTCCGCTGTACAGCATCAGGATCTGAGCATTTTCTCCGAATAATTCCGAAAAGCGCTCGAAATCGGAAGATACGGCATCGGGATAATCGCTGCTGATCAGGTCGGCATATGTTTTTACGCCGGATCTGGTTGCATCGTTGTCGTCTTTGAGCGCATTATAAGAAGAGGTGCCGAGATAGTGCTCCAATGTATAGCTGTTTCCGTCGGAATCTTTTGCGTCGGCGACTGTTTCCGCCGGGGACAGAGTATTGCTGAGAGAAATATCCGCCGTGCCCGCTTCGATCGTATCAAGATCGAGCGCAAACGCTTTGTAAGACGAAGAGATGCTGTCGATGAAATGAGTATCGGCGGCTTTAGGCGCCGTGTCCAGGAAATAGCTGTCGTCCACGCCGGAGTCGGAGACCGCTGTTGCGTATTCTTCGGAAGTCATGACTTCATAAGAAAGGTCATCGAAGAAAGCATATCCCTGTACGTATTCGAAGTTATTGTCGCTCACCGCATTCGTCCGTCCGAGCCCGAGATATACGGTAAAAGTCGTCGTTGCATAAGAGGAGGCATTCAGATAAAGCGTATATTGCACCCAGCCGTTGTTTTCATTGTCGGGATTGATTGCTTGCGTGTCGATATTGCCAATGATGATCGGGGCCTGCTCCGTTCCGCCGACGGTATTGGCAATTTCAATATACGCGCCTCTGTTGCCATTCACGGCCGTGTTCTCGTTATAGGTAAGACCGTAAGTTTTGGCCCATACAGAAACCGATACGGCAGTTCCGGCGCTGAGGGTTATGGCAGAAGAGGAATATCTTGCCGCCGTTCCGTAAAGATCGGAACGGTAATTGTGCAACATGAGCACATGCGTATCCGATTCTGATTCATCTGCATAATGTGTGCCGGGATTGACAGCGTTGATGTCCTCTGCGGGAAGGTTCTCGTAAGTCAGATCTTCGCTTTCGTTATCCCAAGTCGCATTTGCGATGTCCCAACCGGGAACGTCGTAATCGCTGTCAATGTCGGTATAATATTCTTCGGGAGGATCTTCCGTATTGTCTTCGTCCTGCTGTTTTTCATATTCAGTTCTGGCGTAAACAAATTTTTGAGCCCAGTCGACGGAAGTATCGACGATCCCCGATTTTGCAAGGGAAGTGCTGCCCTGTGTGGAGAGACTCCAACTGTCGGGAGTGGCGATCAGGTATGCGCCGCTGTTGTCATCGAAAAATTCGAAATTGGCATTGGCGAATGTCTGCGTGTCCGTCTTGCTCGGCGTATCGGTCTCATCGTCGTCGTCCGTGCTGTTGTTGCAAGCAACAAAGATCATCGAACATGCGGCGATCAGCATCGCCAACGTCAAGATCCACGTTGTAATTCTCAGTTTGCCAAGTTGTCTGTTTTTTGCCATATAGAACACCTTTACAGTAATTTAAAGATTTTGACCGTACTCTTTTCCTTTGCGGTTAAACAAAAATCGTACTATCTTATTCTAATATAAAAGGCGACTAAAAGCAAGCGATAACGATTAAAAAAAAGTGAAAATTGAATTAAATTTTCCGATTAAGACGCAAACTAAACAAGAAAATGCAAGAGGAGGAGGGGCAAATATGACGAAAGCGAAAGAATCTGCGCTGTTGGTCGCAGGGGGCTTGGCAACAGGGGCGGCAAACGGTTTTTTCGGGGGAGGGGGCGGTATGATCGTGGTGCCCTTTTTATCGGCATTTGCTAAAAAAACGCCTTTGTGTGCGCATGCGACCGCAATTCTAATAATCTTACCCGTAAGTTTGGTTAGCGCGGTTTTGTATCTTGTCAACGGGTATTTCGATACAGAACTTTTTCTTTCCGTCTGCATGGGCGTAACGTTCGGCGGCGTTTTGGGGGCGCGTGCGCTGAATTTGATGAGCGGGGGAGCGGCAACGCTGCTTTTTGCCGCAGTTATGTTTTCGGCGGGTTTACGCATGCTCGTTTGACCGATTTAGGAGGAGAAGATAATGCGTTTTATTGTTTACCTTGGGGCGGGTATTGCCGGCGGTGTTCTGGGCGGAATGGGAATGGGAGGAGGTACCGTGCTGATCCCTATTTTGACGATCTTTTGCGGTGTGGAGCAACATCTCGCGCAGTCGGTCAATCTTTTATCCTTTTTGCCGATGGCGCTGTTGTCTCTCAAAGTGCATTTTGCGAATGGCTTGGTGGATACCAAGGGGATCGGCTGGATCATAGTTCCCGCCGCGCTTTTGTCTGCCGTAGGCGGTTTTTTTGTAAAAGAGCTTTCGGCAGAGGTTCTGCGAAGAGCTTTCGGGACGTTTCTCTGCATTTTATCTTTATGGCAGGCCTGTTCCGGCGTTGCGCAGATTAAAAACAGGAGAACGACGCCACATTAAACGAACGCATCAAAAAAAACGGGCATAAGCAATACGAATCGGCTATATTTTTATTTTTGAAGAGGATATTCTTTACTTTTCGGGCAAAAGATGGTAAAATTTGTACGGTTATACCGTTGATTTTTATGCAAAGTATGCGTGTTTGCAAGGGAGGCATTTTATTTGGGTACATTTGCGAGCGGAGTTCATCCAAAGGGAAACAAATCGATCGCCGAAGATAAGCCCATCGGGCGTGGCCCTGAGCCGAAAGAAGTCTATGTGCCGCTTTTACAGCACATAGGCAAACCTGCCGTCCCCGTTGTAGCGGAAGGACAGCGCGTTTTGTGCGGAGAGCTGATCGCTAAAGCCGCGGAAGGATTGTCGGTCAATGTCTATTCGCCCGTTTCTGGTACGGTAAAAGGCGTGGTCGGACACATCTCGCAGACGGGAAAAAAGACGGATCATGTTTTGATCGAGAATGACTTTCTCAACGTTAGCACATATCTGGCTCCTTTGAAGGAAGAGACTCGTGAGACGATTTTGACACGCATAGCGGAGGCGGGAATCGTCGGCATGGGCGGAGCAACTTTTCCTACGGCGGCCAAGTTGCGGGCAGAAGGGAAAAAGGTGGATCTTCTGATCGTGAATGCTGCGGAGTGCGAGCCGTATATCACTTGCGATTACAGGATCATGCTCGAATATACGGAGCAATTGGCGGAAGGTATCCGCCTCTGTATGGTCGCGGCAGGTGCAGAGCGGGCGATCGTAGGGATCGAAAACAATAAAAAAGACGCTGCGGACAAGCTCATGCGGGCGGTTAATGGCGGCGTGAGCGTCAAGATTTTGAAAACGAAGTATCCGCAGGGCGCGGAAAAACAGCTCGTTTACAGCTGCTGCCGCCGCGTGATCCCCGAGAACAAGCTGCCTGCCGATGTAGGGGTTGTCGTCGTCAATGTGCATACGGCGCTGGCGGTATATAAAGCCGTGCGCGAGAATACGCCTTGTTATGAGCGCGTGATGACGGTAAGCGGCAAGCGAGTCGAAAAACCGTGCAACATTTGGGTAAAGAACGGTACGCCTTATCGGGACATCGCGCAGTTTTGCGGCGGCGATGAGAATTGCGAGCGTATCGTTGCGGGCGGCCCTATGATGGGCGACGCAGTTTTTTCTCTGAAAGTCTGCGCGGGAAAAGGATCTTCGGCTCTTTTATTTTTAGATGAAGGCGAGTGCGACGAAAGGCGGTCGGAAGCGTGCATCGGATGCGGAAGATGTGTACAGGCCTGTCCGATGGGGCTTTCTCCCGTATTCATTGAAAGAGCTCTGTTCGATAAAAATTATAAAGAGGCGCAGGATTTCGGTGCGGATTACTGCATCGGATGCGGTTGCTGTTCCTATGTTTGCCCGTCTCACCGTTTCCTTGTGCAGAGTGTGAAACTGGCAAAAAAGATTCTGCGCGAACGGCGCGAAAAAGAAAAGGCGGGTGAGAAGGCAAATGGCTGAGATAACCAATTATAAAGTAGCTTCTTCTCCGCACGTGGCTGACGGGGCGTCTGTGCGCCGTATCATGCTCGATGTTCTGATTGCGCTCTTGCCCTGCGTCGTGTGCGGCGTATTGTTTTTCGGACTTTATTCGCTCATGCTCATCGTCATTTGCGTGGCGGCTTGCTTTGCGAGCGAGCAGGTTTATAATCTGATTCGCAAAAAGCCGATCACGACCGATCTTTCTGCCGTGGTTACGGGTGTTATCCTCGGGCTTAATTTGCCGCCGCGTGCGCCGTGGTATATTCCGATCATCGGCGGCTTGTTTGCGATCGTTATCGTAAAGATGCTGTTCGGCGGCCTCGGGAAAAACTTTGCCAACCCTGCGGCAGCCGCGCGTGTTTTTTTGCTCCTTGCATACAGCGGCGTCATGACGTCTTTTATCGGGGCGGATATTTCTGGCAATATTTTGTCCGCGGACGGTTCTACGGGCGCAACGTATCTGGGCGGCGGCGTAGATGCTCTCGCCGATTCGTTCCTCGGAGTGGAAGGATATTGGGGCTATGTCTTGCAACTGTTTTTGGGCAGTGTCGGCGGCAGTATCGGCGAAACAAGTGCGTTCGCGGTTTTGATTGGCGGCGGATATTTGATCGTGCGCCGAGTGATCGACTGGCGCATTCCGTTCGTGTATCTTTTGACGTCGGCTGCGATGGTCCTTCTTTGTTACGGCAGTGCGCAGGAGATTTTATTGCAGTTGTTTTCGGGCGGACTGATGTTCGGCGCTTTTTTCATGGCGACCGATTACGCGACTTCGCCCAAATGGAGATATAACCGCGTTTTATTCGCTTTCGGCCTCGGCGTCGTCACTGTTCTGATACGCAGGTTCGGGTCTTATCCGGAAGGCGTGTCGCTGGCGATTCTGTTTATGAATCTTCTTGTCCCCGCGATGGATAAATTCCTCATTCCGGTCCGTTTCGGACAAACGACAAGGAGCGGGAAACCGAAACCGCAGGTCATGAAATGGGGGATGCGCGGATTGTGCATCTTTCTTGCGGCGGCACTCGCCGTTGCGGCGCCTATAACCGCTGTTGCCGAATACAGGCGGCCGCGCGAGATCTCTTTACCCGGTTCATATGCTTACGTGAAGGAGGCGTCGATCGACCGTTCGGGGAATTATTACTTTGACGTGCAGGGGTCCGCTTATCTTGCCGATTTCGATTATACACAGCCTCTCGAATATAAAGTGCGGATCGATGCCGACGGCATCGTGTCCGAAATAGAGCCGATCACGCAAAGTACGATGGGTTATACGGCGGAACTTTCCCTGTTTGTAGGGAAAGGTTATGCCGAGATCTCCGCACTGACCGATCTTTCCGCCGATTCTGATACGAGCGCAACGTATACGAATACTGCGCTCAGAAATATGATCGAGGAATGCTATCGTGCGGTCGATTTGTATGAAAACAAGATCTCCGTTTCGGACGCTTTTCCTTCTATTGCGGCGGCGTCGGAGTCTAAACTTTTGGGCGGCAGATCGTTCGTCGTTGAGGGGGTGGCAAAGATTCCTTTCGGCGAAAGTTCATATGAACAGTCGCTCTGCTATTATGTCAATATCAAAGAAGGAGCGGTGAACGCGATAGAGCCTGTTACGCAGAGTACGATGGGGTATGTTGCGGAGCTGTCCCTGTTTATCGGAAAAACGTATGAGCAGATCAAAAATCTGACCGATCTTTCGTCTGATTCGGATCTGAGTGCGACGTATACCAATACGCAGCTGAAAAACATGCTGCTCGAATGTTTCCTTGCCGACGATATGCTTGGCGGTGAAATGGCTGTTTCAAACGGATATTCTTACATCTCGGCGGCGACAAATTCTGCCATGTTCGGAGGAAATTCGTTTATCGTTACAGGGACGGCTCATATCGAAGAGTATGATTACGATCAGGCGCTTTGTTACTATATCAACATTGAGAACGGTATTGTGAGCGCGATCGAGCCGATCACGCAGAGTACGATGGGGTTTGTTGCCGAAGTTTCTTTGTTTGTCGGGAAGACGTATGCGGAAATCGCTGCATTGACCGAGCCGGATATCGATGCGGAAACGAACGCGACCTATACGAATCTGCAGGTAAAAAATATGGTGCTCGAATGTTTCCTCGCAGATGACCTTATGAACGGGGCGACAGAACTGCCGGACGGAACAGAATACGTAACGGCATCGGCAAATTCAGCGCTTATGGGCGGCAAATCGTTCCTTGCCGAGGGAATTGCCGATCTGTACGAATATGATTACCGTCAGACCCTTTGTTTTTACATCAACATTGAGAACGGCGTCGTGAGCGAAATCGTTCCGATCAGGCAAAGTACGATGGGGTATTCGGCAGAACTTTCCCTGTTTTTGGGAAAGACCGAAGAAGAGATCTCAGCCCTGACAGATTTGTCGGCGGATTCGGAGACGAGCGCGACGCGCACGAATACCGCTCTCAAAAATATGATTCTCGAATGTTTCTCTCTTGCGGGAGGTGATGCGCAATGACGGCTAAAGTCAAATCGATGATACAGGGCATTGCGGTCCTTGCATGTATTGCTCTCGTATGCGGGCTGCTGCTCGGTGCGGTGCATTATCTGACATATGTCGACCCTCTGCAATTGACCTTTGACCGTTTTGCGGAAGATACGGGCGCAGCTTTCAGCGAAATGACGGACGAAGACGGAGAGAACTTTGATAACGGCAGAATCGTTTATTATGCGCTATCCGATGACGGATCCTATCATGCGTTCCTCGCTTCGGGCAGCGGCGGCTGGGGCGGCGACATTCAGATGTATGTCTATTTGCAGGGAAGCACGATTTCTAAGGTCGTTTTAGGAGACAATGCCGAGACGCTTTGGGATACTTTCGAGCCTGACTTTTTTGATCAGTTTGTCGGGCTGGATGTCTCTTCTGTCGACTCTTTCGCGTCTTCGGACGTGGTGACCGGAGCGACGGCGAGCAGAACGATCCGAGCGGTGGCAGGGGCGATCGATTCCGTCGTGCGCTATTACAATGCAAATATTGCAGGAGGAGAGGATCGTGGATAAGAGAAAGATCAAAGAGACTGTGATCGGCGGGCTCATCAAAAACAATCCGACGTTTGTCCTTGTGTTGGGGACATGTCCTACGATCGCCATGACGACTTCTTTGGCGCAGGCGTTTGCTATGGGGATCGCAACGACGTTCGTGCTCATTTTCTCAAACCTGTTTATCAGTTTGCTGCGCAACCTGATACCGGATAAAGTGCGCATTCCGTGCTATATCGTTATCATTTCTACGTTCGTCACGATTGTCGATATGGTCATGCAGCGGTATATGCCCGACCTATACAGCACGATGCGCGCGTTTATTGCGCTCATCGTCGTCAACTGCATCATTTTGGCGCGCGCCGAAAGTTACGCTTCCTGCAATAAACCGCTTTACAGTATGCTCGACGGCGTTTCGATCGGTCTCGGGTTTACGGGGGCACTTTGCCTGATCGGCATCGTCCGCGAGTTTTTGGCGGGCGGCGCCTTCGCCGGGATTTCTATTCCCGGCTATCCGGCGATGTCGGGAGTCGGGGCGAGCGCGTTCGGGTTTATCGTGTTCGGTTGCTTGATGGCGCTTTTCAACTTTGTGATTCAAAAGATCAATGAACGCAAAGACAAAATGAAAGCGGCTGTTCTTCCTCTGTCGGAGGGGAAGGTAGAGCCGCTTAAGGAGGTGGCGGAAAAATGACAGCGTCTTTGATTTCCGTCATGTTTGCGGCGGTCATATCCAACAACATCGTTCTTTCGCAGTATCAGGGGATTTGTCCGTTCCTCGGCGTTTCCAAAAAAATATCCAGTTCGGCGGGTATGGGCTTTGCCGTGATATTCGTCATGGCGATTTCCTCAGTATTTACATGGCTGGTCTATAATTACATTCTGTTGCCGCTTGAGATCGATTATCTGTATACAATGGCTTTTATACTCGTCATTGCCAGCCTTGTGCAGGTCACGGAAATGGTGGTCAAACGCTATTCTCCTACGCTGTACAGCGCATTGGGCGTTTATTTGCCTCTCATTACGACCAATTGCGCAATCCTCGGAACGGCTAACAGCGCCGTCGTTTATAATTCTTATAATTTTGTATATACGTTCGCCGTATCTGTTGCAACCGGCGTGGGATTTCTCTTTGCGATTCTTCTCCTTGCGTGCGTTCGCCTGAAAACAGACAGGGCGGATATTCCGAAGTGTTTCAAAGGATTTCCGATTACGCTCGTAACGGCCGCGATCATGGCGTTGGCGTTTGCGGGATTTTCCGGGATTTTGGCGTAAGGAGGCAGGCATGGAGATATTCATTCAGATATTGATCGCGGGAGGCATCATGCTTGCCGTTGCGCTTGTATTCGGAGTGATCCTTGTTATATGTTCCAATGTGTTTGCCGTCCGGAAAGACGAGAGAATCGAGCAGGTGGAAAACCTGCTCGCAAAATCCAATTGCGGCGGCTGCGGAAGGGCCGGCTGTGCTCAGTTTGCCGAGGCACTTATCAAAGGCGAGGCAAAACTTTCCGATTGCAAAGCGACTCCTGCTGCGAACAAAGAGCAGATCGCCAAAATTATCGGGGGCGGAGAAGTCGGTGAAGATACCGTAGCGGTGGTGCATTGTAACGGCGGCAACGCCTGCTATGACAAATACGATTATCAGGGATACGGCAACTGCGCTTCATGCGAACTGATCGCAGGGGGCGTCAAGGCGTGTCCGGTCGGGTGCATCGGCAAAAAGACCTGCGTTGATGTTTGTCCGCATTTTGCCATCGAAGTGGGCGACGGAGGATATGCGGTTGTCAACAAGGAAAAATGTATTTCTTGCGGCGTATGTATAGATAATTGCCCCAAGCATATTATCGGGCGAATCCCGAAAAAAGCGGCCGTGTATATCGCCTGTTCCAATCACGGCAAGGGGAAAGATGTTATGGAGCTGTGCAAAAATGGTTGCATCGGCTGCGGAATCTGTGCAAAAAACTGTCCGTCGGGGGCGATCGTCATGAAAGACGGTTTGCCGGAGATCGATTATACAAAGTGTGTCGGATGTAAAATTTGCGTGAGCAAATGTCCTCGTCATTGTATTAAGGAGCATTGAGCGTGAAATACAAATATATACTTTTCGATTTTGACGGAACGCTGTTCGACACGAGCGAGGGGATCATCAAAGGCGTTCGCCATACGCTTGAACAGAACGGATATTCCGTCGGGGAAGACAAAGAACTTTACAAATTTATCGGTCCGCCCATTGTACAGGCATTTAAAGAGTTTTACGGTATGACCGAAAAACAAGCGCTGGCGGCGAAAGATCTTTACAGAAAATATTACCGCGAAGAGGGTCTGTTTCTTTGTAAACCGATCGACGGGGCGAAAGAATGCCTGGGGCGGCTTTTACAGGCAGGGTGTACGCTTGCCGTCGCAACGTCGAAACCGGAAATGTTTGCGCGGGCGATTTTGGAAAAGTTCGGGTTTTCGGAATATTTTTCCCTGATCGTCGGTGCGGATCCGGAGGAGACGCGCCTGGAAAAGAGCGAGATCATTTCTTTTGTTCTCCATGAATTGCAGCCCGGCAATCTGGCTGACGTTATCATGGTAGGTGACAGAAAGTACGACGTGATCGGCGCGAAGAAAGCGGGTCTTGCGTGCATCGGGCTTGACAGCGGTTTTTCCGATCCGGGAGAATTGGAAAATGCGGGCGCGGCGGCCGTCGTTCACAATTATCGTGAGTTGTCGGCAATATTGTTGGGATAGCGGAAAGCGGATAAAGCCGTTTATTGAATGATAGGGGAAAATAAGAGGTTTGTGCATGTTGTATACTCTTATTTTCCTTTTTTTTAGTTTTATTCTGATGTATGTTTTCAAAAAATTGTCAATAATTATCAAAAATATCGTTATTCATAATTGATCAGGGAAATTTGTGTTGTTTTTGAAAAAAAATGCACAAATTTAGCAAAAGGGACTGTACAAAAGTTCGATTCAATGTTATAATATTTTCGATTAAGTATTTATAATAGGGAAGGGGTTTTCCTTAGAAAATGGTGAGTTCTATTATCGGCAGAGAGGTAAGTCAGTGGAAAAAATCGGTATTATTGATTTAGGATCAAATTCGGCACGATTGGTCATCGTTGAGCTTTTCGGAGAAGGCCATTTTATGGTTGTCGATGAATTGAAAGAAAGTGTGCGTTTGGGACAAGACATGGAGCGGGACGGATTTCTAAAACCGCAAAGGGTCGCTGAAACGATCAAGACGCTCAAGATGTTTAAAAAACTTTGTGACGCCAGTAAGGTGGACCGTATCATCGCGGTTGCGACGGCGGCAGTTCGCCGTGCAAAAAATCAGCGCAGTTTTCTCGACGAGATCCAAGCGACGTGCGGTATTAAGGTCAAGGTGCTCAGCGAGGAAGAAGAGGCAACGCTTGTCTATCGAGGCGTGATCAATTCCATGGACGTTCCCAAGGGGATCATTCTTGAAATCGGCGGCGGCAGCACAAAGATCATCTATTATAACCGCAGAAATATGCTCAATTATGCGAGTTTGCCGTTCGGGGCGGTGACGTTGACCGACTTGTTTAAGGATGATGGGTTAACGCCTGAACGGCAGGCGGAAAAAATCGAAGAATTTTTTTCTGAGCAATTGACGCATATCGAATGGTTGTCTGAAGTGGAACCGGATGTTCAGATGATCGGAGTGGGCGGTTCATTCCGAAATATCTTTAAGATCAGCAAGTTGGTTCGCAAGTATCCGTTAGATACTGTGCACAATTATAACTTGCCTGTTGAGGATTTTGAGTCGATCTATGACATGATCAAGGTCCTTGACCTCGACAAGAAGAAAAAGATCAAAGGGATTTCTTCCGGGCGGGCGGATATACTTCCTGCCGCGCTCGCAGTGGTCAAATCGTTTGTGCAGTATATGCATTTTGAAAATTTTACGATTGGCGGCTCGGGGCTCAGAGAGGGGCTCATGTTCAACCAAGCGCTCCCCATTACGCTTGAAAAGCCTATTTCGGATATACTCAGTTACAGTTTGAATTGTTTGGTTGAGTATTATCAGTGTGATAAAAAACATGTGGAGCATGTCGTAAATCTTTCTGTACAGCTTTTTAAACAGCTGCGCGTACTGCATAAATTCCCCCGCCAATATTTGAAAATTCTCAAAGTTGCGGCGACTTTACACGATTGCGGGACAAGGGTCAAGTTCTATAATCATCAAAAGCACAGCTGTTATATGATCCTGAACTCCACTCTGTACGGAATTTCGCACCGTGAGATCGTTTTGGCGGCTTTTGTGGCCGGCTGTCATAAAAAAGAGGATATTAACACGGCCGATTGGGCAAAATATAAAGACATTGTGCAAGAAGATGATTTCGATGCGGTTAAGAAACTTGGCGTTATGTTGCGTATAGCGGAGAGTTTGGACAGAAGCAGCTCCGGAACTGTCAAGGGGATCAATTGCGATGTCCTCGGCGATTCCGTCATCATGAAGACGGAAGTTGACGGGGATGCGTCTTTGGAAATCCGCGATGCGATGTCTGCAAACGCAGAATTCAGAAAGTCTTTCCGTAAAAATTTGGAAATACTGTAAAGTATCACGATTGCCGCAAAAAATATTTTGCGGCAATCGTTGTGTTAACAGAACTTTATGAGATTTATTCTTGCAAGCGCCTCTCCGAGAAGAAAAGAAATTTTGGCGCGAATTTTATCTGACTTCGAAGTGATACCCTCAGAAGAGGATGAAGCGATCCCCCCGGACGTTTCTACGCAAAAAGCAGTCGAGCTGCTTGCGATTAAAAAAGCGGAGAGCGTTGCGGCTCGGAATCCAGATGCTTGTGTTTTAGGGGCGGACACCGTCGTTTCATTTGAGGGGAAAAAGCTTGGAAAACCAAAAGATCCCGATGATGCCGTGCGTACTTTGACGATGCTCAGCGGAAGGTTGCATGATGTTTTTACAGGATGGTGCATTGTTAACGGGGCGAATCGAATCAGCGGGACTGAGCGTTCATCGGTGCGTTTTCGCTGTTTGGATGAAGAGTTTATTCACTGCTATGTCGCAAGCGGGAGCCCTATGGACAAGGCGGGCAGTTACGGCATTCAGGACGACCCGCGGTTGGTTGCGGAATATTCGGGAAGCTTTACCAACATCATGGGGCTTCCGGAAGAAAAAATAAGAGAAATATTAAAAGAAATCAGGATAATCAAATGATAAAATTAGCGATCGATCTCGGGTCATCCGTGACAAAGATATTTCGTATCGGCAGCGGCATTGTGTTGGCTGAGCCTTCTTGCGTTGCTGTTTCTTCAGGAACGAACGTCGTTAAAGCGATCGGAGAGGAGGCAAAGTTGTTGATCGGCAAAACGGCAGAATATACTACGATCGTTTCGCCTGTATTTGAGTCGGACATCGTGAATGAAAACATGGCAGCCGTTATGCTCGCATATTTTTTGCAGAAAATCGAAATCGGGCCGTCGCAGGCAAAAAAAACAGAGGTGGTGTTTTCGGTTCCTTGCGGTGCGTCAGAAGAGCTTTTAGATAAATATTATCGGCTGTCCGACGCATGCAAATTCGGGAGTGTTCGTTTTGCCGAGGTTCCGTTTTTATCGGCGTTTGGACAAAACCTGACCCTCAGCGAAACGAATCCGGTTTTTGTGATCGATATTGGGGGAGGTTGTACAAACATTGCGGCCTTTTCTTTGGACGGTATCATAGCGGGGGTTTCTTTGAATATCGGGGGAGGCAATATCGACAGTCATATTATTGACAAAATTGCCGAATCATTCAATTTAAAAATCGGCCTGCAAACGAGCGAAAAGATCAAAAACACGATCGGCAGCTTATATAAAAATGACAATGACGGTATGGTTGTGAACGGCCGGGACATTACGTCGGGTCGTCCGCGTTCGGTGGCCGTTTCTTCCCCGGACGTATACGAATGCATGAAGATTTTTGCGGATAAAATTGCAGAATATTCCGGCATGGTGCTCGCTAAACTTCCCGCAGAGGTTTCCGCTTCGGTCGGTCACGGCGGTATTTATCTTTCGGGCGGCATGGCGAAACTGATGGGGTTGGACGATTATCTTTCAGAAAAATTGCAAATGGATGTTTATGTGTCAGATGAACCGCAAATGGCTGTCATATTAGGGGGCGGTGCCGCCATAGGCAATGAAGATATATTGGAAACGATCCGCGTCGATTATTGAATATATAATGAAGCAGCCGCGCTGAATAAGCGCGGCTGCATTCGTTATATTACCGATCGTTAATTTTTCAGTTCATGTCATTTTCACGTATCTCGATGCGCCGAATCTTTCCGCTGATTGTTTTGGGAAGTTCTTTTACAAATTCCACGATGCGAGGATATTTATAGGGCGCCGTCGTTTTTTTGACATGGTTTTGCAACTCTTTTACGAGCGTTTCGCTCGCTTCATAGCCTTTTGCCAGTACGACCGTGGCTTTGACGATTTGTCCGCGAAGCTCGTCCGGAACGGCGGTAATTGCGCATTCTAAAACGGCCGGATGTTCCATCAAGGCGCTTTCGACTTCAAAAGGTCCGATTCGATAGCCTGAACTTTTAATAATATCGTCTTTTCTGCCGACGAACCAGTAATAGCCGTCGCTGTCGCAAAAGGCGAGATCGCCGAGATGATAGTAACCGTCGTATTTTACCGTTTTCGTTAAATCCGGATCATGATAATAACCGGAAAAAAGTCCTTCTTGCGGATCTCTCAGCCGAATGCAGATTTCTCCCGTTTCGCCTTGTTCTACAGGTTTATCTTCATTGTTCAGTAGTTGTACGTAATACAGAGGGGAAGGCCTTCCCATAGAACCCGGCCTTATTTCCATAAACTGAGAAAAAGTGCCGCATACGACTGTTGTTTCGGTCTGCCCGAAACCTTCATAGATCGCATGGCCCGTTTTCATCATGATCTGCCGATAAATTTCGGGGTTGAGGGCTTCGCCCGCCGTCATCATATATTTTATGCTGGAAAGATCGTATTTAGACAGATCGGCTTTTATCATGAAGCGATAAACGGTAGGAGGGGCGCAGAAGGTCGTGATTTTATATTTTGACACGTGGTTCAACAAATCTTCCGGATTGAATTTACCGTGGAAATCATAAACAAAAATTGCCGAACCGCACAGCCATTGACCGAATAATTTTCCCCAACTGGCCTTTGCCCATCCTGTTTCGGCGAGTGTAAAATGCAGCCCGTCGTCCATGCAATTCAACCAAAATCTAGCAGTCACGATATGGCCGAGAGTATAGCGTTGGCTCAGAGCCACCATCTTCGGCATTCCTGTGGTGCCCGAGGTGAAATAAACAAGTATGGTGTCTTCGGCTTTCCGCTCCGTACGGTAAGAAGAGCAAAGTGTTGCGCTTTGTTTGTTGATTTCTGCATCAAGATCAAGAAACCCGTCGCGTTTTCCTACGCAAGCGGTATATTTCACGCATGGAACTTTTTGAGCGGCTTTCAAGATGTTGTCGCACAATTCATCTTCGTTGACGGAAACGACCATTTTAATGTTTGCTTTTTCCATCCGGTAGACTAGGTCTTTTTCCATCAACATATGCGTTGCGGGGATGGCTACGGCTCCGATTTTTGAGAGCGCCATCAAAGTGGTCCAATATTCGTGGCGCCGCTGTAAGATCACGAGTACCGTATCCCCTTTGCCGATTCCGAGAGAGAGAAAAAAGTTTGCCGTCTTGTCCGAGATGAGTTTAATGTCGCCGAAAGTAAATGTGCGTTCGTTTTCGTTATCATCGCACCATACGAGTGCGCGCTTATCCGGTTCTAGACGGGCATATTCGTCAACGACATCATATGCATAGTTGAAGTCGGCAGGAACTTTGAGCTTAAAGTTGTTATAGAAATCGTTATAATCCTTGAAATGTAAGGAATTGGTAAAGCGCTCCAAAAGATTCATAGGTAAAAGGCCTCCGTGCCTTGCATAAATATACTATATCTTTTATATTATATCATACTTTTCTCAAATAATAAAGTGTATTTTGAAAATTCCTTTGAAATTTGTATGTTTATTTGCAAAATCCGCAAGATAATGGTATAATATAGGCATAATATGGCAAATAAAGCCGACGGGCAAGGAGTTTAGGAATATGCTCGACAAGCTGACGGCCGCCGTTCTTGAAATTGTCAACGAAGAGACGGACGGTTCTTATAAAGTGGTGGACGCAGACGAACTGCTGTCGCGCTTGCCCGCCAGGTTTCGTGCAGACGCGGCGGGGCTTTCCAATGCACTTTCTTTTTTGTGCGCGAGAGGGTACATCGATATTCGTTATTCCGATAAAGGCACTTATTGCCTTTGCTCGTTGCCGAAGGGCAGGTCTTATGCCGAAAGCAATGCATCTGAGGCGAAACAGACAAAGGCAAAACACAGTATTGCGGCGTTGTTTTTTGGAGCGTTTGCCGGAGGTGCGGTCGGTGCGATTGTTGCAGGCTTGATCGCAGCGTTTTTGCTTTGCTGACAATGAGCGGAAAAGGAACAGAAGGAAATGTTAAACAAGCAGGAAAACGAAGTGATGAAGGCAGTATATGACATGTGCGACGGCAAGGGAAGCTGTCTTGTGAGTCCGTTAGAGATCATGAGTATACTGCCGGAAAAAAAAGGTTATACGCCCGAAAAAATTGACGCGATTCTCCGTACGCTGGAACTGGACGATTATTTCGATCTTATAGAATCGGAACGGAAAGGCGAAAAAATGTACGTCATTACGCTGCATGCGAACGGAGAAGCTTACGATAGGACGCGGCTGCAAGTCAGGCGCGGCATCGCGTTTAAGATAGGATTGTCCGTTGCAGGCGCGGTCGTCACTTTTGTTGTCGGATTGATTCTGAAAAGTATTTTTTCTTAAGATGCAATGATCTCATTGCATTTGAAAAGTCAAGCATTTTTATAGAATTTTTTTAGAATTTCAAAAAAAATTTTTAATCGGTTTCAAGCACGGAACAGAAAGACGCGAAACCGACACACGAAAAGGGATATTCCGCGCGCGGAATATCCCTTTATCCCTTTTCCATTGTATGGCAAAACAACCGTCTTGCGGCGGTTTTTGAAAGTGCACTTTCAAAAAATATATCAGAGAGCGGCAACCGCAGAGGCGAACGCCTCGGCAGAGGTTGAAAAGCCGAATATCTCGCGCGGGTATGCGTTCACCCATGCCGCGATCTCGCGCACCCGCTTGTCGGTGACTTTAGAAAAGTCCGTGCCTTTGGGGAGTTGCCGCCGAATGTCGCGGTTGATACGTTCATTCGAGCCGCGCTCGCATGAGGTGTACGGGTGGCAATAATAGACCGCCGTTCGCGTGCCGCCATAAACCGATTTTTCAAGCCCCGCAAAGTCGGCAAATTCCGAACCGTTGTCAACCGTAATACTTTTGAACAACGTGCGGAATTTTTTACCGCACCGCCTTTCAAGTTTATCAAGGCATTGCACGACCGTTGCCGCCTTGCGGTTTGGCATTTTCATGATGATTTCATAGCGCGTTAATCGCTCGGTCAACACCAAAAGCACGTTTCGGGTATTTTGTTTCCCGACAACGCAATCCATTTCCCAATGCCCGAACTCATCGCGCAAGAGAACGTCAGCGGGACGGCGTTCAATGCTTGTGCCTTTCGGCGGGCGTTTGGCTACCGTCTTGCGGTAATGTTTTTTGCGTTGACCGAAAGGCAAATGCTCCGAACCGATACCCATAAAAAGCCCCTGCGCAATATAGCGGTACATGGTCGTTTTGCTTATAACCGTCCGAAATGGACGATTGCGCTTTATTTCCCCGCAAACAGCGGCGGGGGATAACTTGTCATCACGCACCCGCTTTTCGACATAGCGCACAAAATCGTAATCGTTGCCAAGTTTCAGCGGTGCGCCGTGGGCGGTCATGTTCAAGCGGTATTTTTCCTCCGCAATGTTCGGGCTGTACCCCGTCGCGGGCTTATAATGCCGCTCGCCCCAATAGTCTGTATAACTGTACCGTTTATAGGTGTATTCGCCACGCTTTAATTCGTTGTAAACCGTAGCAAGACAAACGCCCAACTGCGCGGCAATCTCGCGCTTATGCACGCCCGCTTTAATAAGTGCCTCTAATTGCAACCGTTGCGTATATGTAAAGTTTTTCGTTCCTTTCCGTTTCATCTTCCGTTACCGTTCCTTTTATCCGTCTATTATACCGTAAAATTGCCGTCATGAACTACCAAAATACCCCCGAATTGTCGGGAGAGAGCATTGCGCGACACCGTGACTAAAACGAGCCGCCGCGCTCCGCGCGGCGGGTCACGGTGTCGCGCAATGCCGCCCGTCAGAGCCGCTTTTGCCGTCCAACGGACGGCGGTTTTGCGCTAAACCGCTTGCAAAACCCGCCGTCTTTCGTTGTTACGGGGCTTTCAAAGCTGTCTTGCGGCGCGGATTTTCTGTTTCTCTGTACGCCAAAAAACGCCGTATGCAAGCATAGGCGCAAGGCTACCGAATATCACGTTTACAGACCTTTTACGCCGCCGAGGGCGGGTTGCAAATAAGGTCAATCATGCTCATCTGTTTGGGCTTGTAGTGCATTATATCGCGCTCCCAATTCACGATATTATCGAACAAGAGGCACGTTTCGCACCCGTAATGCAGAAATTCCGTTATAATGTCCGTTGCCGTCAGTTTCTTGCATATTGCCGTCGTAATGCCGCGACTGTAAACTATCCGTTCGCCTTGCTTTTCCATGTACTTCAAAATGTATTCGACTGTGCCGCCGTGATGAATTGCCGCGTCGCCTATCTCCGTAAAATCATTCACGCCGAACGCCGCCGCAAAAAAACTGTTTTCGCGGCGCGTGCGCATTCTGCCCTCTTGCGGGCTGTAACTTTGCTTTTCCTCAATCATACCGAGCATTTGCCCGTCGGGGATATAGGCGAGCATATGAAAGTGCAAACGCTCCTTTTCGGGCGAATATTCGAACACGCCCATATACCGCCACCCGCGCCGCGTATGCAAGTTGGAAAGACACTTGCGCAATTTTTTGCGGAATGTTTCGGGCGTGTGTTTTGCCCCGTCGTATGTAAACGTAACAAAGTAGTTCCATTTGTTCAGATACGCTTTGCGGCGGAAACGCTTTTTGCGGTTGTAAAGATTGCGCCGCTTACGCTTGATATGGTCGGCAATGTAATCGTCAAGCGTGGGATTGCTCGAATACAGCTTTTCCATTCCCGCCGTGATAAAATCCGTCAACGCCTTTCCGCGCTTTGTATCTTTCAGCCCCTTGCGGACTGCCGCCGCATACAGGCTATCGAAACAAATGTCTATGTCCTCGCGGGTTTTGCCTTTGCCGACGTGCTTGCTTTGTTTGGGGAAAACGCGCGTTGCGAGGAAATGCCCGCCGTCGTGCGTGATTTTATACCACCCCTCGGCGGGCTTTTCCTCGTCGAAGAAAGGGAACGGACAGCCCGCCCAATCGTCTAACGGCGTAATTGTCGCAGTATTCATTTTTCAACACCTCCGAAGTCGTTTGCTTGCGTGCCGTCAAGCACCTTTCGCGGCATAAACCGCAATGCCGGGCGATCGCTTTGCGACGCGCTGGCATTGCTATTTATTCCACGGTGTACTTGACCGCCCGCATTTTGCACCGTCCTTTCGCCTTGCCGAAAGCAACT